>NZ_JBFTPW010000008.1:0-296101 GCF_056398685.1 Arthrobacter sp. 01T428
TCGGTCCAGCCGGTCCGCCAGCCCGGCGCCGCGGACGGCCGGCGGGCGGCCTGGGCTTCGCGGCGTGTCCGTTCCACGGCGTGGGCCGCGACGAGCTGCAGGAACTCGACCGTCCGGGAGATCTCTTCGACCGTGCCGGCGAAATCCGCGGCATCAAGGAAACCGAACGAGCGGGCGTCGGCGACGGCGGTTGAGCGCAGTGCATCCATCGCCGCCACCGCCCGGTCAAGGCCACCCGCGGCGGACGGCACGGCGGCCGGGTTTTGGAGCCGGGAAGGGACCTGGAACTGGGCCGGGTTTCGGGGCCGGGAAGGGCTTTGGAACTGGGCCGGGTTTCGGGGCCGGGAAGGGCTTTGGAACTGGGCCGGGTTTCGGACCTGGGAAGGGCTTTGGAACTGCGCCGGGTTTTGGAACTGCGCATGCCGGGCGGGGACGGGCTTCAGCCGGCGCGACAGGCGTCCCGGCGACGGGATCCCGCCGTCGGGCGCGGCTGCCCGAGGTGTGACGAGTTGACCGATGCCTTCCATGAATAAACCCTGTCACGGGGGTCAGACATTTTTACCTCCCGCACCGGCGTTCGGCGTCGCGAAAAGCGAAACAAGGAAAACACGTCCCAAAAATCAGGTGCTGAGCTCCCAATGAACCCGGATCGCCTCGGCGATCGGGCCGGCGGTGACGTCAACTTGGAAGGCCACGGGGGCGGTCCCTGTCGCTTCAATGACGGTGTCGTGGTAAACCCGGCCGCAGGACGGACACAAGGTGTAGAGGTCCTCATCGTCGGGCCACGGGGCGAGTCCGGCGGGCACGGGCTTGTCGGCCCCGGCGAAAACAGGGACGCCCTGCGAGTTGGCCTGAATCAATCCCTCTTTACTGACGGTGTTTCCGCACAGGCAAGTGATCGTCGTGACATCATGACCGATGACATCAGCGAATTCAGTGTCCATTTGAGCTCCCCGGCGTCGGAAGAGACGTTCTGCTTGTAGCTTATGCCCGCGGATCGCCTCCCGTCGCTGCCTACGTGGCCATTTTGAATACCCGGGCAGGGTGCGCCCGATCTGCCGCCTAGACTCCTTGGATGGCTATGGACCTTGAGAGTGTTTTCCTCAACGGCACGGTTGGTGCCGGCAAGACGACCACCGGCGAAGCCTTGCACTGGCTTCTCGCCGACGACGGAATCAGCAACGCCGTGATTGACCTCAGAAACAGACACGAGCCGAACAGCCAGGAGCTGACCTGGCACCTGGATCGCAGCGTGGAGCTCGGTGAAATCCTGAGCGAGACCCAAGTCGAAACTCATGTGGTGCCGACGGGACCACGAACCCCACAACAGGTTGCCCAGGCGGTTCGGGCTCTGATTGGGTGGTAGGCGTAGCCAACGCACCACTGAAAGGACGCGATGAGATCCAACGAACTGCTGCTGGATTCCTTTGGCCGGATCCGTGACGTCGTGGCCGCAACGCTGGAAGGGGTCGACGACGAGTCCTTGATCCACCGGCCCGCCGGCACCGGAAATTCGATTGCGTGGTTGATCTGGCACCTCAGCCGGGTGGAGGACGTCCAAGTCGCGTCCGCCGCCGGCGTCGAACAGGTGTGGACTTCGCAGGAGTTCGCGGGCCGCTTCAAGCTGCCGCTACCCGAACGCGACACCGGCTATGGCCACTCGAGCGATAAAGTCGATGCGGTTCAAGCTCCGCCGGAGCTGTTGCTCGAATACTACGACGCCGTGCACCGGCAGACGGTTGCGTTCCTGAAAACGCTCGGTGACACGGACCTTGATCGCATCGTCGACACCCGCTGGGATCCGCCCGTCACTCTGGGCGTGCGCCTGGTCAGCACGATTGCCGATTGCCTTCAGCACGCGGGTCAGGCCGCCTACGCCAAAGGCCTAGGCGGCCGGTAAAAACCGTTCAGACCGCTTTCCGCGGCTTGAGGACCAACCCCACGACGGCTGCCAGCGCGAGCGCGGACAGGACAGTTGCAGACCAGAACCCGGCCCGCCCGCCGGTCAGGAAGTCGCCGGGGATCGCGAAGGCCGCGTAGATCGAAGCCACGATGGCCAGGCCGACAGCTCCGCCCAGCTGCTGCATCGTCTGGAAGAGTCCGGACGCAGACCCTGCGTGCTCGGGTTCGACGTTGCGCAGCGCGAGCGTGGTGAGCGGCATGAACGTCATGCCGGCCGAGATTCCAGTGCCCAGCAGTGCAAGCAAAACGAGGGCGAACGGGGTGTCCGTGTTCAGTTGCGTCAGCGGCAGGAAGGCGACGACGCGGAGCGCGGTACCGACGATGACCAGCGGGACGGCCCCGAAGCGCTCGAGTAGGCGCGGGACGATCCGCGACATCGCGAAGATGCTGAGCGGCATCGGCAGGAAGGCCAGTCCGGTGACCATCGGCGTGAGGTGCAGATCGTCTTCGAGGTACTGGACCATGAGGAAAAACATCGCCAGCATCCCGCCGTAGGTTGCTGCCATCGCTGCCAGCGCCGCCACTCGGCTCGGGCTGCGCAGCAGTTGCGGACGAAGCAGCGGGTGGGCCACCCTCCGCTCGGTAACGGCGAGAATTGCGATCAGTGCGGCCCCGACAACCAGGCCGCCGATCGTGCGCGGGCTGGACCATCCGACGTCGCCCGCTTGAATGAGACCCCACACGATGGCGATGGCGCCGCCCGTGGCGGTCACGGCTCCGAGGATGTCGAAGCGTCCGGGCCGCCGGGGAGTTTCCGCGACGAGGCGCGGCACCGCAATGAGGACGACGACGCCGATCGGCACGTTGATGAAGAGGGTCCACCGCCAGCTGGTGGTGTCGGTGAGGAGCCCGCCGAGGATGAGCCCGAGCGCGCCACCCATTGAGGCAATGGCGGAGAACAGGGCGAGCGCCCGGTTCCGCGCGCCGTCGTCCTTTGCGCTGGTGGTGATGAGCGCCAGAACGCTCGGGGCGGCGAATGCGGCGCCGAGGCCCTGGAGCGCGCGTGCGATAACAAGGAAGAGGGGCGAGGTGGCGAGGCCACCAAGCAGGGAGAAGAGCGTGAAGGCTGCGACGCCCACCAGGAAGGTGCGACGGCGGCCCATCACGTCTCCGATCCGTCCGCCGAGCAGCAGGAGGCCGCCGAAAGCGACGGCGTAGCCGTTCAGGACCCAGCTGAGCTCGGCCCGGTCGAAGTGGAGGTCGGTGGCGATGTGGGGGAGCGCGACGTTCACGACGGTCGCGTCGAGGACAAGCATGAGTTGGGCCAGCATGACCAGCCAGAGGCCAATGCTGCCGGCCCGACGGCCGGATGAAACGATCCCGGCTGGGGCGCGTGTGGCGATTGTGGGTGTCATGGGAGGTGTCCTGTTCTAGCCGAGGGGGCTGACGTACACTAAGAGGAGAGTTGCTCCGTTTAGAACTATACGGAGACACTCTCCGTTTTTCAAGGGTGAATCGAAAGGTGTTTCTGTGCGCGCTGACGCTCAACGCAACCGCGACCGGATCGTGGAGGTTGCGCGTGCACTCTTCCGCGTCAAAGGCTTCGAAGCCGTTTCGATGGACGAAGTCGCCAAAGCGGCCGAGGTGGGACCCGGCACGCTCTACCGGCACTTCCCCACCAAAGAGTCGTTGTACGACGCGGTCCTCGAGGCGTGGGCAGAGAAGGTCCGCACCGCCGTCGACCGGGCCCTGTCCCTCGACGCCCCCGCACGGGAACGGTTGTTGAGCTGGCTAACCGACTATGCGTCGATGCTGACTGAACACAAAGGCGCCGCCGCGCGGATCACCGCAGCGCTGGGCGACCCCGGATCCCCGTTTGCCGCGAAGTGCCAGACCTACCTCGGCGCCAATCAGCGCGTGATCGAAGCGTTGGACTCGGCCTTGCGCCCCGGAGTCGATGCGATGCAGATCAGCAGGCTCGTCGGCGGCGTGGCCGCGGTAGTGGATAACAGCGAACTTCCCGCCGATGCGGCAGCATCAATGCTGGCGGTAGTCGCAGATGGACTCGTCGCTTCCTGACCGAGTTCTGGCGCAGAGCTGAGTACTCCGGCGTCTGGGCTGTACTCCAAGTGCACCACGCCACTTACTCGCAAATTCGTTAACCAAGTCCAGTAGAGATCACTCAAGGCTGCCCAGAAGCCCGTCCGTAGGATCCGTAGTGAGCCGAAGATGGCTCACTGCCATTGCTTTTGGGATGCAATGTGCGGCAGTACCAACCCCGGCAGGGCCCTGAACCATGCCAAGGACGCACATCATGAAAACTGCAAAAATCATGGCCGTTGCTTGCCTCTTGTTAGCTACGACCGCCACACCATTATCCGCCGCTAATGCCGCTCCCATGGAAGTTTCTGGGATCTCCTTGGGCAGCGACATTTCCTGGCCCCAATGTGGTGGCGGACTTCCTTCCGGCCAGGCGTTCGGAATTGTCGGCGTGAACGGCGGCCGTCCGGGCACCGCGAATCCCTGTTTCGCCGAGCAGCTGGGCTGGGCCAGCGGCTCGGCGGGCGGGACAAGCCAACCCGCAGCCGCTGTGTACGTCAACACCGCCAATCCCGCGGGCTATGGCGCGTGGTGGCCGGGATCCGATGCGGAGGTGGGTCTGGCCGGGCCCAACCCGTATGGGAGCTGCGACGGGTCAGCTTCGGCGGCGTGCGCCTACCTTTACGGTTACGGAATGGCCTTCGACGCCGTCACCCGGTACGGCGTGCCCGATCCCGCCAAGCGCCTGTGGTGGCTGGATGTGGAGACCGGGAATGCATGGTCTTGGGACACCGTGGCCAACGCCGCCGACATTGAAGGCATGGCCGCGTTCCTGCAAAGCATCGGCGCCCAGGTTGGCATCTACTCAACCTCGTACCAGTTCGGGCTCATCGCCGGCCAGCTTCATCCCGATAGCAATCTGAACGGGCTTAAGAGCTGGCTTGCCGGAGCAACATCACCAGAGACTGCGGCGGAACTCTGCTCGGCCCCGCCCCTGACTGCCGGCGGCGTGGTTGTGCTCACCCAATTCACCACGGACTTCGACTACAACTACTCCTGCCTTCCGCCCGCACCGCCGCCGCCGCCACCACCGGCACCTGCGCCGGTAGTGGCCCCGCCGAAGCCTCCGGCCCCGACGCTGACCCAAGATGCCAGCGGCAAAAAGAAGCCGGTACTGTCCGTAGCGCAGAGCTGAGGGCCCGGCAGCGAGGGTCCGGGGCTGGACTAGCGCAGCACCACAGCAAGATTTCCCGAAGATTGACCTAGTTTGCACCGTCGGCAGCGGTAGCTAAGTAACTTCGATCGGGGGACGAACGACGGGGCCGGTAAATGCGGTTGACGGGCGACTCCCGACATTGCTATTCGCAGCGACAAAGCCGTCGAAAGGTCTCGAAATGTCCCAGCCAAACTACAACCAGCCTTACCAATACCCGAACTACCCGAACGTCCAGCAGAACAACTCCCTTGAGCACTTTCAGGGGAGCAAGTTCAAAGAAAAGTCGATAATCTTTGGGGTCATCGGTTTCTTTTTCCTGGGCATTGTTTTCGGGCCGCTGGCGATTTCCAATGCACGAAAGGCCGAAGCCCTGCACCATTCGGCAACCGTGGGGAAGGTCCTGGGTTGGGTCGACACAATCGCTTCCGTGTTGGGGCTTCTGGTCTTCCTTCTCCTTTTCCTTCCGGCGGCGTTCCGCGGGGGACACTAACCCTGCGGGCCTGAGGGCCCGGCAGCGAGGTTCGTGACGCGCCGTTTCGTGACCTCAGGCAACGATGGACCAGACTTAGGGACGTGACCAACAAAACCCGCCCCGGCCTAGCGATCGCTGCACTGAGTCTCGGGACGGCGCTGAATCCGCTGAACTCGTCGATGATCGCGGTCGCACTGGTGGTGCTGCGCCAGGACTTCGCGCTCGACGTCGCCACCGTCACCTGGGTGATCACGTCCTTCTACCTCGCCTCGGCGGCCGGCCAGCCGCTCATGGGCCGGCTCGCGGACCGCTTCGGTCCGCGAAGGTTGTTCACCTTCGGTATGGCGGTGGTCGCCGTTTCCTGCCTTCTGGCGCCGTTCTCGCCGAACTTCGCACTGGTCTGCGTGGCCCGCGCACTCATGGCGGTAGGGACCGCGACGGCGTACCCGTGCGCCGTCGTCATGGTCTCGACGCTCAGCCGGCAGGCGAACATCAGCTCAACCCGACCCCTGGGGCGGATCCAGATGGCGAACACGTCGGCAGCGGCGGTGGGACCCGTCGTCGGCGGCCTCCTGGTGAGCCTGGTCGGCTGGCAGGCGCTGTTCGCGATCAACGTGCCGATCTCGCTTCTGGCCCTCATTGTGGTGCAGCGGGTGGCGCCGCCCGACGTCGGACGCGAAAGCGGCAAGCTCTCCGCCCTCCTGCGCGATTCCGACATTCCGGGCATCCTGGCGTTCATCGCCTCACTGACGCTCGCGATGATGGCGCTGCTTAACGTGATGCCGGCTTATCGTTGGTGGTTCATCGCCGTCGCGGTTGTCCTTGCGGGGCTGTTCGCGTGGCGCGAGTTCCGGTTCAGTCCGCCGTTCCTGGACTTGCGGCTGCTCGGCCGGAACCGGCCGCTGCTGCTGTTGTACCTGGGTTTCGCGGTGTTCAGTGCGGTCTACTATTTTGCGTTCTTCGGCCTTCCGCAGTTGCTGCAGCAGGCTGGAAAGTACGACGCCGGCGTGGTCGGCCTGCTGATGCTGCCCCTTGCTGCCATGTCGGTTTTCATGACGCCGGTGACGGTGCGGTTCATTGAGCGGTTCGGCGTGCGGTCCGTGATGATCGCCGGCGTCGTGCTTTTGGCGCTGGCTTCCGGTGCGCTCGGAGTGTTGACGCTTTCCTTCTGGCCGCCGCTGGTGCTCGTGCTCACGGCGCTGATGGGTGTGCCATATGGCGTGGTCAGTACGGCATCGAACCAAGGTTTGTACGTGTCCGCACGGCCGGAGGACAGGGGAGTGGCAGCCGGGATTTTCCAGACGTGCCGATACCTCGGGGCCATCACGGCGACGGTGCTCATTGGTGTGCTGTACGGTCCCGGAGTCAACCAGGCAAACTGGGGGCTCATGGTCTTGGTGATGCTGGGGTTGAGCGCGGTGGTGTTTGTGCTGGCGCTGGCTTGGCGGAAGCCGGGGGCAGTGGGGTAATTCCCATCGCGCCGCTCCGATACCCGCTGCGGGTCGACAAACCCCTATACCTACTCCGACGCACCTTCCCCACTCATTTTCGGTGCAATGCCTACTCAGTGATCATTTTCGCCCGTAGCGTTGGATAGATTGTCAGGCTAGGGCTCTGGGGCGCTCTCCTCGGATGTGGAATGCCACTAGGCTCACATTTCAAAGCTGGGGTGTCTGCGTCAGGAGTTGCGAAGTGTTCGAAGAGGAAGTCCGGCGGGCACTTGACTACGTGGCTGGCGGTGTCAGTGTTCGGATCGTCGGCGGCCCCGGAAGCGGAAAATCAACGGTCCTGGAGTCGATCGCCGCTGGCCTCGAAAGGCCGGGTTCACGGTCTACAGCCTCTCGGGCTCGCCGCTTCTGAATGATACTCCGTTCGCAGGGATTGGCGCACTCGGACTGGAAGGGCGCGGGCAAGAGAATGGGCCGCTAGGAGTCGCGAACGTGCTCGCCGAACAGTTGGCGCAGCGAGGCGCCCGGGCAATAGTTGTTGACGATATCGATGAGCTCGACAAGGAATCGGTGGCAGTCATCGACATTGTTCAGAGGCGGACCGAACGGCCGCTGGTGGTGACGATGGACGATGCCCCACTGTATTCAATGGCCTCCGTGTTCACGCCTGCCCGATGGCCGGAGACAACGATGCGACTCAGTCCTCTTGACTACGATCAAGTCAACAAACTGCTGGCCCAAACGCTCGGGTCGCCGCCGGACGTGGATTTGACCACCGCCGTGCTCATGAAATCCGGTGGCAACCCGCGGCTCGTGGTCAGGATCGCCCAAAGCGCGGAGCTGAGCGAGCAGCTTGTTCTCCTTGACGGACAGTGGAGCATGAGCGGGCACACACTCTGGAACGAATATCTCCAGAGCACCGTCCAGGAACTACTTCACGGACTAAGCGCCGATGAGCGGACGGCTCTGCATACCCTGTCCGTGGTGGGAGCCCGGCCGCTGGGGCCCCTCATGCAGATAGTTGAGGCAGACATCCTGGACAGCCTCGAAATGCGTCCGAAAAGACCATGTCCAGCGCAGCAGCGTTCCTCAAGTTCTACTGGGGCGGTCCGATCGATCCCTCACGCATCGAACAAGTCTTCAGCGAAACTGAGGCTGTAGGAGCTGATTCCGGCGATCACTTCTTCGTCGCCATGACCCGGGCGCCGTGGGCCATCGTCAATGGCGGCCAGTTAGCTGCGGCGACGGACATGCTCCAAGCGATCGGCGAAGCTCACCCCGATTGGAAGGCAGAAGCCCAAGCGTTCGCGCTCTACCTCGAGGCGTCCTTTGACCGAATGCCTGTGAACCTTGACGAAACCCTGGGCGGGCTCCGCAGCCGTCACCCGGAGAGCGGCGTTCTGCAGGTCAGCCGGGGCATTCTGGAGCTCTACCGCTTCGACGCCCAAGCTGCACTCCGGGCCCTTGATTCAGCAGATGGCTTCGACCTTGCCGCTGGCATGGAGCCGTTTGTCCGTGGACTCGCTCTCCAGCAAGAATGTCCACTCGCTGGGGATTCAGGCGCGCAAAGACGTCGCCGACATCGGGCCCCTGCCTGGAACCGGAAAAGCAGTCTATGAGCTCGTTACCCGGAAATACGCCGATCCAGCCGAATTTGATGAAAAGGCTGCCGACCTTCTGGAACAACAACTAGACCGGGGTTACATCACCGAAGCCGTGTATGCCTCACTGTTCATGCTTTCCCTCTATCCCGGGCATAAGATCCTGGAGATCACGCAACGGTTACTGCAAGAGAACGCGGTGACATCGAATGCCAAGTTCATCGCCATCGCCGGTGCCGTCCGTGACCGCGACCACCAACTGCTAAAAATGCTGTTGGACCAATATGAAGCCGACTCCGACCTTCCCGCGATCACCAGGCTGCTGAAAGGCGTGGTGAAGGATCACCTCTTCAAACGCCACCGGGGAGTGGCCAAGACCTTTCATCAGATCATCTCAACTTTCGAAAACCGCTTCCCGGCACAAAAGGGGTACAACTGACCCTCGACATGGGAGGGCATCCCCAGGGTCTGACTCCTTGCGAGAGGGAAGTTGCCCTCCTGGCAGGCAGCCAACGCACCCCAGAAATCGCTGCCCTCCTGGGGATCAGTCCCCGGACCGTGGAAAACCACATCTCCAGGGCCCTTGCCAAGACCGGAACCACTACGCGCCAGTCCCTTCATACGCACGCTCGAAACTCCCAAACAAACGGCGGATAATTGGACGCCCGGCTGTAGCTCCTCGGCTGCGCCCGCCACGGTGAGTACGGGCCCTGCCTGAGTTGGGGCTTGACTCACTCCCTATCTGCCGGTGTCAAGCGTTTTGCCTTTAATGAGTGGTGAGTACTCGAAATTGAGTATGTAAGGACCTCAAATTGAGTGGTCCCAAAGCCGGAATTGAGTATTAGCGAAGCCCGCACGGACGCAAAAATCAATTCTGGTTCTGACCTTAAAATTAAAGTCCTCCATCGGCTATTGATTTTTTATATTGATTGCAAATATTGTTGATGAACAAGCTTTTGGCTTACCTTTTTGGGGGAGATTCGTTATGTTCAATTTCCGCAAGACACTTGGCTCAATCGCGCTTTCTTCAGTGTTGGCCTTTTCGGGCACCAGCGTCGGTATCGCCACCGCCGCCCCGACTACGGGCTTTGCTGGCGCCGTTGTGGATGCAACCATGGAGCCGCAGGTTGCCCTTGTTTGGAACGTCTGGCAAGACAACTTCTACAGTAAAGAGACGTGTAAAAGGGCTTCCTTCGCAGTCCTGAGCATGCACGGCTATATTCGTGACTATGACTGTCTTCAGAATCGTCCCGGCACCTTCAACGCCGGCCGCTGGTCGCTCTGGGTGTTGGTTCCTGATTCCGTGCGGTAACTACGCCCTATGAATAGAAACAGATCATCAAACAGCGGCCAGCAATTGCTTTCTGTCCAAGACGGAAGCTTGGTCGAAGCGCGCGGTCGCCTGTTCACGGGAGCCGACGGACGTGCTTATGTGCGGCCGAGAATGCACCCCGATGAACCGCATATCGGTTTGCCCGAGCAGGCTCAAATGGACACAACAACACTAAGAATCAGGGTCACGGGCCTTGAAACTGGTGAATCCGTGCTTGGCAACCTAGAGGGTTCCTGGCATACCATCCGAGGCGTTCTAAGCGGGATGAGGATCGAAGTAACTGCTGTGCTCGATACCCCTGCGCAATGGCTCGACTCGTGGGAGGAAGCGGACCCAAGATATGCAGAGTCGAAGCCTGATGCGCCGTCGGAGTGGTTCCTTAGTCCAGACCGCCAGAAGCTTCTGGAAGGAATCTTTGCCAGCTTTGATGAGCACAAGGACTTCTATCCCCTTATTTCATTGGGACTTAACGGCACCTACGAAGGCACCTTCCGCGCCAAGTTGTACATGCTTGCGATCAACGAGAGCTTCGCATTGTGGGCAGAGAATTACAGTCCCGGTGATCTCCTTGTTAGATCGTTCGTGAGGGCCTTGTAGCTGGCGGGTGTTGTGCGTTGGAGAAGCAATGCAGGCATAGTTTCAGCGATGCTGATCTGCGGAGACGCGTTGACTGCGTGCGACAAGGGTGTCCAACGTCATGCCGGCTCAATACGAGTTACGGATCCGGTCCAGATTACCGAAGCGGCACCGCAGGACGGGGCGCTGGCGTCAGCGGCAAGCCTCCTCACCAAAGAGTTGAGCGGCGACCCCAACTTCGGGTCAGTCGCCCTTGGACAGGGGAAGCTCGTCATCACGTGGCACGGCCCGGAGAACGACCGCATCGCACTTTTGCGCGACCAACTCCCCGGCGTTGATATCTCGCTCCGTTCCGCAGCGTGCGTTCCGGGAACTGCCATGGACCGGGCGGGAACCCTTTTAGCAGAAGATGTAAGAGTCAGGGTCGTCGGGATGGCCAATGACGGATCCCATGTGGTGGCCACTGTTTCAGAGGGCGCAGACAGCAGTGCCCTTGCCGCCGCTTACGAAGCCCGGCTCGGCTACCCGGTCCGCCTCGAAACAGGGGGCGTGGTCCCGGCCACGGGGAACTGAAGGGCTTCTTTGAGACGCTCGCGTTGTGGCTTAGCAGAGCTTGTTGACACCCCTATCCGGTGGGAATAATCTCGGCCTTACGAGGTTCGTGGGTCTCATAGTGAGTGTTTTCGGCGCTGCCTCTGGGGGAGCTCCGCTAGTCGAATGAACTAGCGAGGAGAGTCCTCAATGTCTTGGGAAATGTCCGGAAAATATGTTGCCAATTGCAGTTGCGCTTTGATCTGTCCCTGTCCGGTGGACGGCAGACCCAACAGTGCCAACGGCGAATGCCGCGGCGTGGCAGTGTTCCATGTTGCGAACGGGAAGCTCGATGACACCGACCTTTCGGGTGTCGACTTCGCCTTCGTCAATTTCTTCCCGTCGAACCTCACAGCGGGCGGCTGGAAGATCGGCGTCGTCGTCGATGAAGGCGCTTCCGATGGGCAGACGACCGCCCTTGAAAGCATCCTGCACGGCGAGGTCGGCGGACCGTTCGGGGATCTGGCGGCCCTGTACGGCGAATGGCTGGGCGTGCAGCGGGCCGCTGTCGCGTTCTCGGATGGCGATAACCCGTCCGCCTCGGTGGGAGACAGTGTGAACTACGCACTGGAAACGCTGCCCGGACCGGGTGGCAGCGTCACTACCGTCAAGAACGCGATGTACGCCTTCGCGTCCGACTACATGATCGGGAAGGCGCCCGGTCACTCGGATCTCTTCGGCCTGGACTTCGATGGGATCTACGGCGAGAGCGGAGAGTTCGCCTACGCAAGCGAAATGGCTGAAGGCGCCCCCAAGGGCAGGGCATGACAGCCGGGAACCTGCCTCGTAGAAAGTTGATTCGGGGAGCTGTGGCGGCCGGTACGCCGCGTGCCACAGCCTTCAACTTGGATCCTCGCGAGGCCGGCCTGGTTGCTGTTTTGCTGATTCTTGCGGCCGTGAGCTGGATCGTTTCTGCCGTACAAACATCCGGGATGGACATGGGGCGCTGGACAGATCCGGGACCGCTCGGCTTCTTCCTCACCACCTGGGTGGTCATGTTGGCGGCCATGATGTTTCCGTCGGTGGCGCCCATGGTGGTTGCTTACGCCCGGATCACCCACCACCGTCGGGAGACCGGACGCTATGCCCCGGCAGGCTCCACGGCAGTCTTCGTGGCCGGCTACCTGATCTCCTGGACGATCTTCGGCCTCGCCGCGTACGCGCTCTACGCGATGGTCGCGTCCCTCATCCCCGGATTGTTTTCCTCCGATCCGGGCGGTCGCTACTTGGCGGCCGGAGTGATTTTTGTGGCGGCCGTCTACCAACTCACGCCAGCCAAGAACGTCTCCCTGATGAAATGCCGGACGCCGATGGACTTCATCCTGCGCCGCATCCGCTATGGACGGTTTGGCGCGCTGCGCCTTGGACTCGAGCACGGTGCATGGTGCGTTGCCTGCTGCTGGGCGCTGATGGTGGCACTCTTCGCGCTCGGTGTGATGAGTGTCGGCTGGATGGCTGTGGTGGGGGCATTCATTGCCTTGGAGAAGATGCTTCCGTGGAGACGGATCGCCAACCGATTGGTCGCCGTCGCCCTGGCCCTGATCGCGGTGGCGATCGCCGTTGCACCGGGGATGGTGCCCGGCGTCGGGATGTAAGTGCGGGGGAAAAAATGGGACGGTCTCGTTCATTAAGGAGACGGAAATGACTGATGGCACTGGACTGATCGGGCGTTTTTACAAGGAAATCATCGAGGGTGGAAACCTCGATCTCATTGATGAACTGGCGACGGACAACCTGGTGGACCACGAAGAGGCTCTCCCCGGGCAACCGCCCGGGAAGGAAGGCGTCCGGTTCTTCGTCACCGCCATCCGGGCGGCGTTCCCGGACATCAAGGTCAAGACGATAGAGCCGTGGCTGACTGACGGACGATTGGAGGCGTGCCACGTGGTGATGACGGGTACGCACCGCGGGGACATGGCGGGCGTTCCAGCGTCGGGCAACACCGTCGAATTCGGCGGGACCGACATCATCCGCGTCGAGGACGGCAAGGTTGCCGAGCACTGGGGATCTACTGACACCCTCAGCCTCATGCAGCAGATCGGCGCCATTCCCCAGTAGCGATTCCGCGATAGCGTCTCCCGCCCGCGCTCCTAGCTGTGGGCGGGAGGCATTCGGAGGTGAGCCGGGAAGTCTGGTCGGCAGCTCGATAAGGCTGTCATGGAACCGGAGGTCCCAGTGAAAATTCCGAGCGGAACGTCCCCAGGAGGTGGACTGGGAAGAGGCCTGCGTTCCCGCACCGCACTGCTCTTGGCGTTTGCCTTCGCGGTGATGGCCGACCCCGTCTCCTCCGTCGCGTACGCCATAGAAGCGGCCCTGCGCGCCCTGGACGGGGATTTGGCGTTGCTGGTCCCGGCGATGGTCCTGGTGGTAGCCATCGTCGCCTTGGTGATCGTGAACTACCGGCAACTCGTCGCGCGCTACCCGAGAGGTGGCGGGGCGCCGGCCGCGGTGGGTGAGGCCTTCGGAGACGGCTGGTCCTTCATCCCGATCGGCGCGCTGGTGGTGGATTTCCTGCTCACTATCGCGATCAGCGTCTCGGCGGGGTCCTCGGCGGTGATCGCCTATTTCCCCGCCCTTGCTCCCTGGCGTTTGTTGCTCGGACTCGGCTTGGTGGTCCTCGTCGGTGCGGCGACCTGGTTCGGTCACCTTGGCAGGTTGGTCTTCGCGGCGATGACAATGGCCTTTATCGTCGTTTCCGTTGTCGTCCTTCTCTACGGCCTGGGCGCAGCACCTAAACCGCTCAGTACGATCGCCGGCGCTCCCGGGCATCCACCGGTCCTTGCCGTGGTGCTTGCGTTCCCGGTCGCCATGGCCATGGCCACCGGTGTGGAAGCGGCGACCTCGGCGGTTGCCCAGCTCGGGCAGCTCGACAATGACGGGAAGCGGCGTTTCGGCCAGCTCACTCTCTGGCTGACCCTCGGCATCGTCGGCACCATCACGCTGGGCCTCGCCGTGGAGGCCGCGCAGCTGCACGTCGGCATTCCGCCGAAGGACAGCACGCAGATCGCCGAACTCGCCCGCCTCGCTGCGCCGGCGCCCGTGTTCGCCGCCTTCCAACTCGTCACTGCGTTGCTCCTGCTCTCGGCGGCTTCCTCGGGTTTCCAAGCGGGACCGGGCTTGCTCAAAGCCCTGGCGCGCCACATCAACCCCCACGGTGAGACCGTCGGCGTCCTTCCGCTCTTACTGGGCCGTACCAACCACCACCACACGCCCTATTGGGGCGTGGCGGTATTCATCGTCCTGGCCGGTGCAGTGACAGCCATCGCCGGCGGCGACGACCAGGAGCTTGTCCTGTTCTACGCCGTCGCGGTCTTCCTCAGCTTCCTCGGCGGCCTGGTTTCCATGGCACTCTTGGCCCGGAGGGACCGCCAGCCGGGAGCCGTCATCCTCAACACTGTCGGAGCCTTCGTTGTGGCCTTCACCCTGGTCGCCAATCTCTCCCGCGGCTTCCCGATCGTCAGCCTCGCCGCCGCCCTCGCCGTCGCAGGCCTCCTCTACCGGCTCTGGACCAAAGCAGGACGGCCCCGCGGCATCCGCAATGTAGCCGCGGAAGCAGAAATCGAGTGATGCTCGCATCGAGCTAGCTGCCGGCGTCGCTCGTGCCGTCCGCGACGTCGAACGCTTGGAGCAGCGCCGCGCCCTCCGCGAGGAGGGGTTCGCGATCGGCCGGCTGGGCCACGAGCCGGGTCACGTCGCTCATGAGGGTCTCGACGTAGCGCCGCACGACGGCGTGGTGGGCCGCGTCGCCGAACCACACGAGCTCACGGCACACGCGCAACAGGGCCCTGACAACGCGAGGCTCGTTCGCGCCGTACCGTCGCACCTGTCCGAGGGCCAGATCCACGAGATAGGCGAAATCGCGGCCCGGGACGTGCAGCCTGACCATGCCTTGCGCGTCCGCCACGACCTGCGGCCCGTGCTGCCGGAGTGAGAGGGCGGCGAGGATCGAGCCGAGGTGGTCCACCGCTTGGTTCGCGGTGTAGGGGTCGTTGATGGCGGGCGAGAGCGCCTTGGACGCGACGTCGGCGAGTTGCCGGATCCCGAAGGCGACATCCTGCTCGAGGGTCCGCTCGTAACCGATCCGCACGCTCTGGGCAAGCGCCCGGCGCAGTTCAGTGCCGCCGTCGGGGGCTAGGGGACGCACGCGCTCGCCGGTGGTCTCCCACACCCAGGCGAGCGGGGAACCCGCGACGACGTGCCGGCCGATCATGGGCACCATCAGGGCCGTGAGGCCTCGGCTCGCGAGCACTTCGACGAACGCCTCGGCATGGAATGCCTGGACATATCCGGACTGCGGCACCAGCAAAGCGGTGGCGCCGGGCGGCGGGTCTGGCATGCGGATTCCGGGATTACCAGGGACGAACGACCGCGCGATCACCTTCAGCGTGGCCTTCTCAACGCCCTTCATGACTTGGTCCACCTGGATCGAGTGGGACAGATGGTGGGCGAAGAAGACAAGCATCACCATGCTCACGAACAGCAGCAGGAGTGCGCCGCTCACGGCGAGGCGAGGGTAGTCCTGGGTGCGCTGTCCGGCGGCGATGCCTACCGTGTAGAGGCCCGCCGTGCTGTATGCGAATGTGGCCACGAAGGCGCTGAGGGTTACCTGGTTGGGTATGTCGCGCAGGAAGTTCCGCAGCAGCCGCGGGCTGAACTGCGTGGACGCGAGCTGCAGTGCCACCACAGTGAGGCCGAGCACGACGGCGATGACCGTCACCATGGTGCTCGCGATCCCGATGAGCAGGTTCCGCGCGTCGTCGGATGTCCCTTGGAAGAGGAGGACGGCGAAAGGTGACGTAGTGTCGAGCTGCACCGCGGAAAGGCCCGCGCCCGCGATGATCGCGACGACGACGGCGCAGGTCGGCATCGCCCACAGGGCACTTGCCAGATACTCCCGAACGGCATCACGCCTCACATGTGACACTCTCTGCCGACGGTGCTCGCCAGTCAAGGGGAGGCATGTTGAATATCCGGAGGACCTTGGACCCTATAACGGCCGCCCGGAGCCGGGACAGACTGGCATATGGCCAACATATACATTGCTTACGGGACCGTTGAAGGACAGACGGCCCAGATTGCTGAATATATTGCCGACGTCGCTCGTGGCCATGGCCACGAGGTGCAGACGGCGGACATCAAGAAGTCCGGGGATACCTTGCCGGACGGTTACGACGCCGTCCTGGTGGGGGCGTCCGTCCATGTGGGCAAGCACGAGGGCTATGTCCGGGACTTTGTCCGGAAAAACACGGCCGCGCTTCAGCGCCTTCCCTCCGCCTTCTTCTCGGTCAGCCTTGCCGCCCAGGGCGATGAAGTGAACGCCGAGGGTTATGTGGAGAAGTTCGAGGCTGAGACGGGGTGGCGTCCGGCCCACGTGGGGCTCTTCAGCGGCGCCCTCCTCTACACCCATTACGGTTTCCTCAAACGCGCCATGATGAAGAAGATCGCCCGCGACAAGGGCAGCCTGGACACGGATACCTCGCGTGACTACGTCTACACCGAGTGGGACGGGGTGAGGCGGTTCACCGAGGACTTCCTGGCTGGATTGGCTACACACGTGGCTTAGGCAAGGGCCGGATCGCACCAGAATCCTTGACTTCATGCCGAGGCTCAACAAGGGTGGAAGGGATCGATCCACGCGAAATTCTTTCGAATCAGGAGATCCAAAAATGACTCTTCCCGCAGGTTTGACTTCAGGCACCTGGTTGCTGGACATGTCCCACAGCGAGATCGGCTTCAGCGTCAGGCACGCCGGCATCAGCAAGGTCCGCGGCCGCTTCACGGAAGCGAGCGCCGAGGCCCGCGTCCGCGAGTCCCTGGCCGACGCGTCCCTTCACGCAACCGTCAAGACCGCGAGCTTCGACTCCGGCGATGCCAACCGTGACGGCCACGTCCGCGGCGCCGACTTCTTCGACGTCGAGAAGTTCCCGGAGATGACCTTCCGGGCCACCAGCGTAGAGGGCGACGGCGAGGACTACACCCTCACGGGCGACCTCACCATCCGGGGGATCACCAAGCCGGTGGAGCTGGAAGTTGAGTTCACCGGCGTCGCGGTTGATCCTTTCGGCGCGACCCGCGCCGGGTTCTCCGCCGAAACCGAAATCAGCCGCAAGGACTTCGGACTGACGTGGAACGCAGCGTTGGAGACCGGCGGTTTCCTGGTGAGCGACAAGGTGAAGATCAACCTCGAGGCTGCCCTTGTGAAGCAGGCCGAGCCCGTAGCGGCCGAGTAGTCAGCACCAAGTAGTCAAGAAGTAGCCGGCCGTCCGCTCAACTCACCGTGTAGGAGTTGAGCGGGCGGCCGGTGCCGCCATACGTGAGGTCCAAAACGAGAAGGCCTTTCTGTTCCAGGACGCTGAGGTAGCGCTGCGCTGTCGGGCGGCTGACACCGAGCTGTCCGGCGATTTCAGCGGCGCTGATGGGACCCCCGGCGGCGCGGACGGCGTCGAACGCTTTTTGCATGGTGGGTTGCAGGCGAGGCGCCGGGGCCGCGGGCCTGACCCCGGCAGAGCGCGCGTTGTAGAGGCTATCAATAGTTGCCTGGTCGGCAGTCGAAGCGGAATCCAGCTCCTGCCGCCAGTTCCGGTACGCCTCCAACTGCGTTCGGAGCCGGTCAAAGCTGAACGGCTTGACCATGTAGTAGACCGCGCCGCTTGTCATCGCTGACTTGACGGTAGCCAGGTCCTGGGCCGCGGTGATGACGATGCAGTCGACGTCGGTACCGGCGGCCTGCAGGGATCGCAGCATCGCGATCCCGTCCTCGTCCGGCAGGTGTACATCCAGCAAGAGCAGGTCCGGGTTGAGGCGCTCGATCGCCTCCCGCGCGGCCGCAGCGGTGTACACCTGACCGACGCATTCGAAACCGTCAACCCTGGCCACCCGGGCGGCGTGGATTCCGGCGACCCGGAAATCGTCGTCAACCACCAATGTCCTCATCAACGTTTTGGCTCCTTTCCCGGGCATTTCCTCGGTAGGTGAGGCGACAGCAGAAAACGCACAAAACGTGCACTTTTGCGGCTAAGGCGCACAACTTACTGAAGACTTCTGGGCCTGATGATCGCTTCCTAAGCTTTACATAGTTTCAGTGATCCACATCACGAATTCGTCGGACTCCCAAGGAAGGGATCCGTAAGACAGAGAGGTCTTAGCAAATGAATGCCATCCACCCCAACCGGCCGCCCGGGGCCCCCGAGAGGGCTGAGGACGCCGCGGGCATCGACATTGTCGGGTTGACCAAGCGTTACCTCACTCCCAAGAACGAGACGTTCACTGCCATCCGCGATGTGACGCTGAGGGTCGAACCCGGCGAGTTCTGCGCGATCGTCGGACCGACGGGCTGCGGCAAGTCGACCACCCTGGCCCAGGTTTCCGGACTCGAGCGGCCAAGTGCCGGCTCGGTGAAGGTCCACGACCAGATCGTAGACGGCATCACCAACGGCGTCAGCTACATGTTCCAAGCGGACGCGCTCTTCCCCTGGAAGACCGTTCTCGGAAACGTGCTGATCGGCCCGGTCCTGCTCGGGACGCCCAAGAAGGAAGCCACCCTGCTCGCAAGGGATTGGCTGCGCCGCGTGGGCCTGGCCGGCTTCGAGGACCGTTACCCGCACCAGTTGTCCGGCGGTATGCGCAAGCGCGTCGCCATGGCGGCGGCGCTGATCAACAACCCGCGGATCCTCTTGATGGATGAGCCGTTCGGCGCACTCGACGTGCAGACCAAGGCCATCATGCAGAACGAACTGCTGCAGCTCTGGGAGGAACTGCGCCCCTCTGTCCTCTTCATCACGCACGACCTCGACGAGGCAGTGGCGCTGGCGGACAAGGTGGTCATCATGACCAGCAGCCCCGGCACCATCAAGGATGTTTTCGAGATCGATCTGCCCAGGCCGCGTGGAGATGTCCAGAAGATCCGGCACGAGGAGCGGTTCCTGGAGTTGCAGGGCCAGATCTGGGAGTCCTTGAAGGACGAAGTTACCCGCGCCTACAAGCAATCGGCGGGTGTAGCAGCATGACAACCACAATCAGTAGGGGTGCTCCCGTGCAAGAGCAAGAAAAAGCACAAGCGAGTGAGCTTAAGAATTCCGCCCGGCGTGCCATGAACCGCCGCACCACGTGGGTTTGGGCCGGCCGCGCCATCCTCGCGGTCATCGTGATCGGCGGCTGGCAGTGGTTCACCACGGCCGGCTGGGTGGACAAGTTCTTCTTCGGCCAGCCGTCCGAAATCTGGAACAGCCTGGTGGATCTCTTCACCAAGGGCACGGCATTCGGCACCATCTGGGAGAACCTCTGGGTCACCATGCAGGAAGCCATCTACGGCTTCGCGCTCGGAACGCTGGTCGGCGTCGTGCTCGGAATCCTCCTCGGCTCGAACAAGTACCTGTCCGAAGTTGTGGGCCCGTACATCCGGATTGTGAACTCGATCCCCAGAATCGTGCTCGGCTCGATCTTCATCGTGGCATTCGGCCTCGGCGTCTTCCCGAAGGTGCTCCTCGCAGCGGTCCTGGTGTTCTTCGTGGTCTTCTTCAACGCCTTCCAGGGCGTCCGCGAAGTGGACCAGAACCTGGTCGGGAACGTCCGCGTTCTGGGCGCATCCCCGCTTCAGGTTGCGATCCACGTGACCATTCCCTCGGCCATGACCTGGATTATCGCCAGCTTGCACACGGCGTTCGGTTTCGCGATCATCGGCGCCCTTGTTGCTGAAGTGCTCGGTGCCCAGCAGGGAATCGGCCTGATCATCAGCCAGGCGCAGGGAACCTTCGATCCCAACACGGTCTTCGCCTGCATGGTGATCATCGCAGTCATCACGCTCGGCGCGGAATACCTCATCGCCCTGCTAGAGCACACGCTGCTCAAATGGCGGCCACCAAACCGTTCCGAAGCCCAGGCGATCTGACGCTCGCCGTCTTCCATTCCCCTTACCCAACGCTCGAATCCTCACAATAGAAGGAAAAGCACAACCATGATGAAGAACAAGATCTACGCCGTCGGCGCTGCCGGAGTGATCGCCCTGAGCCTCGCAGCTTGCGGCACCAGCACTGCAAGCAGCAACAGCACGGCAAGCGGCAGTGCTGCCGCGGACACCGCCTCGATGCCCACCGTGAAGCTCATGGTCGGCGGCATCGACAAGCAGATCTACCTGCCGTACCAGCTCGCAGAGCAGCTCGGCTTCTACCAGAAGTACGGCGTCAAGATGGAGCTTTCCACCGAGTCCCAGGGTGGCGTGGGCGCCGAGGACGCCATGGCATCCGGGCAGGTGGACATGGCCGGTGCGTGGTACGTCCACACGGTCGACTTCCAGTCCAAGGGCAAGAACGTCATCAACCTCGTGCAGCTCTCGAGCGCACCGGGCGAACGCATCATGTGCAACCCCAAGGCGAACGTGAAAACGGGCGCAGACCTCAAGGGCAAGACCGTCGGCGTCACCGACCTCGGCTCGGGAACCGATGAGCTCACCCAGTTCATCGCTGCAAAGGCCGGCCTCGCGAAGAGCGATTACCACACGATCGCCGTCGGCGCCGGAGCAACCGCAATCGCGGCGATCCAGCGCGGGTCCGCTGACTGCGTCATGACCACCCAGCCGACCGTGGGCGCCCTCGAGAACAAGAACCTCGCCGTTTCCGCGATCGACCTCGCCACCTCCGACGGGGCCAAGGCAGCGCTTGGCGGCACCTTGCCGTCGGCCGGCCTCCTGGCCCAGTCGGACTGGGTCAAGACCCACGAGGACGCAGCCCAGAAGGTAGTCAACGCCCTGGTGGACACGATGCACTGGATCAGCACCCACTCCGCCCAGGAGATCGCCGACAAGCTGCCCCAGTCCTACGTCCAGAACAGCACCATCTCCAAGGACCAGTACGTCGCCGCACTGAACCAGGACAAGGGTCAGTTCCTCCCGGACGGCATCATGCCTGCCGGTGGCCCGAAGACGATCTTCGACGAAGAGAAGACCATCGGCGTTGACACCTCCAAGGTCAACATCGCGGACACGTTCACCCAGAAGTACGCCCAGGCCGCTCTCAAGCTGGAGGGCTACACCGCCACCAGCACCCCTGCCGGCAACGACGGCTAGTCTCTTCTAGCTCCCAGACGATCGGCCTGCGTGGTAATCCACGCAGGCCGATTGTTTTGGTTTCTCAGGCGATCTTCATCTTGGTTGGGATCTTGTTCTGCTGACCGTCCAGACAGCGACCCAGAGCAGAACGACGACGATCAACGTCTCGGTCCCGTTGGGAGCAACACCGAACAGTCCCCAGGCAACGTACGGGACGACGAACACAAGTATCCCCGTTGCCACTGCGGCAAATACAACAGCACGAGTAGTCATCTTGCAGACCTCCTAAGGGCCCTCGACGCTAGAGCCGCCGCGTACTGCTTCGATCCCTTGTTTGCCATTCCTCGGATCTGAAGAACTTTTCCAGCTCCGATCCTGCATTCTCCGAGATACGTGCGTCGTCATCGGTCACGTCAAACAGGGGAAGGTAGCCTTTTTGCTCCGCTATCTCATTCGCTATTACGAGTGCCGACTTATCCTCTGTGGACACAGACTCGCCGCTGATCACTCGCTCTGCAATGTGCTCGCACCCGGAAACTTGCATTATGACCATGAGGTCGAAGTTTCTTAGCTCATGCTCATGCCAGATGCTCTGTAGTTGAAGAGGCCCGAAGGTGGTCCTGTCCCCGGCTCTGCTTTCATGGCTTGTCATTGGACCACCGCCATGAACAGAACCGATTTCCTTACGAGGCGCATCTTCATCTCCAGCGGGAAGGTGGGCATTCCAAAACAGGACGAGCGGTTTGTTTAAACTAGGCCACAACGCTCCCGAGGGTCAACCCTTATTCGAAGGCCCTTGGACTTAGGTGTCTATGCTCGCCATGTTGGGGTAGCGGGATCCCGCGGCGGACCCTGCCGGGGCCAGCTGGTCGAGGCGCTTCAGGTCCTCTTCTGAGAGTACGACGGCGGTGGCCCCCAGGTTTTCTGCCAGGCGTTCGCGCTTCTTGGTGCCGGGGATCGGGACGATGTGCTCGCCCTGTGCCAGCAGCCATGCGAGGGCCAGTTGCCCCGGGGTGCATTGCTTTTGGTCAGCGAGTTCCTTCACCCGGTCCACGAGTTCGAGGTTGCGCTTGAAGTTGTCGCCTTGGAACCTAGGGGAGTGCCGGCGGTAGTCGTTCTCGGCGAAGTCCGCCTCGCTGCGCAGTTGGCCCGTCAGGAACCCGCGGCCGAGGGGGCTGTACGGAACGAATCCGATGCCCAGCTCGGCCAACACAGGGAAGACCTTTGTTTCGGGTTCCCGTTCCCAGAGGGAGTACTCAGTCTGCAAAGCGGTGATGGGATGGACTGCGTGGGCGCGGCGGATGGTGTCCGGTGCTGCCTCCGAGAGTCCCAGATGCCGGACCTTTCCGGCCTGGACAAGTTCGGCCATGGCGCCCACGGTGTCTTCGATGGGGACGGTCTTGTCCACACGGTGCTGGTAATAAAGGTCGATGTAGTCGACGCCGAGGCGCTGCAGGCTGGCGTCGCAGGCGGAGCGGACATATTCGGGCCTGCCGTTGACGCGCAGGAAGGATCCGTCCTCGCGGCGTTCGTTTCCGAATTTCGTGGCCACAACGACGTCGTCACGGCGGCCCGCGATGGCCTTGCCGACGAGCTTCTCGTTGGTGAATGGCCCGTACATGTCGGCGGTGTCCAACAGGCTGCCGCCGGCGTCGAGGAAGGCGTTGATGGTGGCGAGGGATTCGCGGTCGTCCCCTTCGCCGTAGAACTCGCTCATGCCCATGCAGCCGAGGCCGAGGGCAGAAACGGTCAATGAACCAAGCGTGCGGTTTTCCATGGGGTTCTCTCCTGTAGGTGGCAGAACGTGCTGGACGGCAGGACGGTGCTCAGAGAGGGGTGCGGGTTGGGCCACTATAGGCACGTCGGTGGAGGAGGGACAACGTTGAGGCAGGCAGGGCGGCCTACCTACTGACTGGCAACCTCGGATTGGCCGAACAGTTCTGCTTCGAGTTGGTCGAGGGCTTCGGGATACCCGGCCACATCGATGGGTCCGTATGTGGTCTGGATTGAGACCACTCGGAATCCCGGGCCGAAGTTGACTTCCGCGAAATCCGACAGCTCCAGGTGCCCGCGGTCCGCCGGGATGCGCCCATTGACGAGGAAAGTAGCTGGATTGACCCATGATCCGTCCCGGGACTCATTTGTCACGAAGTCAACAAGCGGTGCGCGTACGGAAAGCAGGCCCCGCACCCAGCCGTTGGCCAGGCCGCCGGGCAATGGTTCGGGCGAGCGAACCCAGAATTCCGTCCACCCGCGCCGTCGCCATAGCTTGAATCTGAGCCGGTCAATCACGCGGGTTGCCACTGGCGAAACAAGCCAAGCGGCCACCAAAGTGATGAAGAAAATGGGAAGTGAGTTGGGTTTTTCCCAGCCGAGCGACAGCAGGACGATCGAAGCAAAAGCGGCGCTGACTGCACACCCGAGGGCGGTTGTCAGCAGACGCTTCATCCTGGCTTGCTTCCCGGTCATGCCACACTATAGGCCCGGGTCCCACGCGTTGTCCCGGACGTGGCCCCACCGGTGCTGATGTCCGAACGGGCCGCAGGACCGCGGCGGGAAAGTAAATTGGTGTGGGAACACGCGATGCCGTCTGGCTAAATCGACCCGCAACGGGAACAGGAATAGGGAAATGAGCGAAACTGCGCTACGTGCGGCGAACGTCAATCTGCTGGTGGCGCCGTGACGGCCCGGCTGCGGGTGTGCCTGCCCGATCAGAACCTCCTGGACGCCATGGAACCCTCAGCCGACGTCGAGTTCGTGGTGTGGGACCTTACCGGTCCCGCCCCGGCGGCCGGCTTCGACCTGCTGGTGCCGCCTTACATGGGCCGGCCAGACGCGCTCGCGGCGCTGGATGGCGTGACGGTCCGGCTCGTGCAGAGCCAGTCGATAGGGTACGACGGCGTCGCTGACGTCTTGCCGCCGGGTTGCGCTTTCGCAAACGCGGCCGGAGTCCATGAGACGTCGACGGCGGAACTCGCCTTGGGGATGATGATCGCCAGCCAGCGCGGGATTCCTGAATTTGTACGGAACCAAGAATCCGGGACATGGGGCTATGGCCAGCGTCCTAGCCTGGCGGACCGGAAGGTTCTCCTGGTGGGTTACGGGGGCGTGGGCAAGGCCATTGCGGCCAGGCTGTTGGCATGCGAAGCGCTGGTCATGCGGATGGCAAGCCGCGAACGGGACGACGAACACGGGCGCATTTTCGGCATCGATTCGCTGTACGAACAGTTGCCGCTGAACGAGATCGTGGTGGTCAGCGTTCCGCTGTCCGAGCGCACCCGCGGGTTGGTTGATGCTCGGTTCCTCGCGGCCATGCCGGACGGAGCATTGTTGGTGAACGTGGCTCGGGGTCCGGTGGTGGACACGGAAGCCTTGCTGCGGGAGACGTCTTCGGGACGGTTACGTGCTGCTTTGGACGTGACAGACCCGGAACCGCTGCCCGCCGACCATCCCTTGTGGACGGTCCCTGGTGTGCTTATAACGCCCCACGTGGGCGGGGCGAGCTCGGCGATGTTCCCTCGCATGGTCCGCCTGATCAAGAAGCAGATTTCGTTGCTGCTGGCGGGCGAGGCGCCGGTGAACGTGGTGCTGGGTGCGGAATCGGTGGCTGGGTAGTGGGCTGAGAAGGCAACTACGGTTCTGGCTGAGCGAAGTGGCCGCAATGGCAGTCGTTGCCGTGGCTCGTCCTGTAATCGGACCGACCTCGGTCTCTGTGTTCGTGTGAGGCTGCTACCTCGTCGCGTTAAGGATGCGCAGGCGGCGTGCCTCAAATAATTCGAGACTGTCTAGGCGGTAACGCGCGTAGGTTGGCAGGTCAGAGGGCAGCGCCGGCGACACGAAGTTGTCGAAGGGGAGCAAGAAGCGCACTGCACCATTGGCATCTACGAAGTCGCCGAGATGGAAATGATCGATGTATCCGGCGAAGGAGCCGAACAGCGCAAAGAAGCCTTCATGGCGATCTATCGTCGTGGCCAAAGGACTCGTGCCACCCTCGTAAAAGCGCCGGATCGCTTCAAGGGTCAAGTCCCATCGGTCTTGGATCCGGGGATGAGTGCCCCGATTCTGGTTGAGACTGCCCCGCGAGACCGGGAAGATCATGAAGCCGCAGATCGTGTACGAGCGTCGCAGGAACGCATCATTGACCTCGCCTGGAAGCTGCGCGTAGAGGTGGCTCAGTTTCCTCCGATGCCGCGTCGCAATCGTGTCGCTTCCGAGAACTATTCTCGTGTCGTCTGCTTCATACACAAGGTACGGTGAGCGAGCGCGCCCAGCATGAAGCTCGAAAGGCCGCCCGTCAGGGAGCGCCTTGCCCCATAGGAGCTGGTGGTATCGCCGGAGTGTGGGGCTGTGACTGTCGGGGTCCTTACCCGCCGGAGTGTCATCGAAGAAGTTGAAGTCGACGTCAATCTTTCTCAGCTCGCCCATGAACTGAAACTAGCAGGAACCGCCGACGCGGGTGAGGATTGAGCCATGGCAAAACGCATCCACGGCCTAACCGCCGTGATCTATAAGCAGACCGGGTTCTTGCCAGCGATCCAGGGGGCATCCTCGTGAAGCAAATGAGGCTCCGGTACGCCGGAGCTTGTCGGTTGTGCGATGTCTCTCTTCCGGCCGGGACCGAAGCAATCTATGAGAGCGAGACGAAGACCGTCCGCTGCCTGGAATGCGTCCCCGAAGCGAAGTCCCTGGATCTCGAACCACCCGAACCATCTGCTGAGGATTCATCGCCCGCCGCGTCCGGAGTAGCCGGGTCGTCGGCTCGGCGTGAATACGAGCGCCGCAAGGCCAATGATGAGGCGAGGCTCCGCGAGAAATGGGGCCGATTGGGTGGTCTCGCCGTCGCGCTCTCTGGCGAGCGGCAAAGCACCAAAGCCTGGGACCAGGGTGCGATCGGCGAGGAACGACTCGGGGCCCGGCTCGATTCCCTGGTCGCCGACGACATCGCGGTCCTCCATGACCGCCGCATCCCCGGTTCGAAGGCGAACATTGACCATATCGCTATAACCCGCAAAGGGATCTGGGTGATCGATGCCAAGCGCTACAAGGGCCGGCCCGAGCTGAAGATCGAGGGCGGCATCCTTCGGCCACGCGTCGAGAAGCTCCTCGTCGGCCGGCGCGACTGCACGAAACTGGTCGATGGGGTGCTTAAACAGGTCGGGCTCGTACGCGACCTCGCCGGAGATGTGCCGGTCACCGGGGCGCTGTGCTTCGTCGAAGCCGACTGGCCCCTGATAGGGGGCGCGTTCGTCACCGGGGGCATTCACGTTCTCTGGCCGAAACGACTAGCCAAAGTGCTTGCAGAGCAGACAGCCGGCGATGTTGATGTCGCCGCTACATGTGAGTCGGTGGCCTCGCGTTTCAAGTCTGCGTGACGTCCCACCAGTCTCCACAGTTCTTGAGCACACGCATGAATAGTTCATTTGGTCGCCCTCCCGGCGGCACCCGCCGCAGATCCTCAAGCGCCTCTATCGCACTAGTCATAGGCGGGGCTAACAGATAGGAGCGTTACCGCTCGCGTTGGCCATCATCATGTCCAAGAAGATTTCCAGTTCCCTTCCGGCAGCTGTCAGAGCGGTCCGAATCACACCTCTTTCGGAGAGTTCCCCAGAGATGGTCATTGGCCCGTGCTAAATGACACCCCGCGCAATTGGAGTTGTTGGTCTTTGTCGCTTCCACCAAATACCCTGGCGCAGTGAATACATCCAATGGGGGATCGGCAATTGAACAATTGCCCGAAGGTCTATACGAACTGCTCAAGACCGAAAGGCTGATGACAAGCCTCTCAAAGTTTCCTCAGCTACGACCTCATTTTGGATCGGTCGAAGATGAAGAAAGCGCGGAGGTCCTGTCCCGCCACGTCGCCGACGCCGTCCGCAAAAGTCTGGCCGCGGCGGAACCCACCGAACGCGTAGGCCTCGCAAACAAACTCCTTCAGGAACTGCGGGATGCGGACCGCATTGCACCGGGTCCCACCCAGCTCCGCTCCCTCCACCGCCCGGATACTCTAAAGCGCCGTAATTTGCGCCGCCCCACCACGCCGCTATCCGACTCGGCCCTCCTCACAAACAGCAAAGACGATCCGAACCTCGCAGCCGAGCTACGAACCGAGATTGAATCCGCCGATACCGTTGATCTTCTTTGCGCCTTTGTCCGCTGGACCGGTCTCCGGTTGCTCCAGCCCGCACTCGAGCAACTGAAGGAACGCGGTGCCCGCCTAAGAGTCATCACCACCACGTACATGGGTGCCACCGAACGGCGGGCTATCGACGAGCTCGTGACCCGGTACGGGGCCGAGGTGAAGATCAGCTACGAAACCCAGGCCACGCGCCTCCATGCGAAGGCGTGGCTATTCCGCAGGAACTCAGGATTCGACACTGCCTATGTCGGCAGCTCCAACCTCAGCCAAGCGGCCCTCCTCGACGGACTCGAATGGAACGTCCGCCTCAGCTCCATCGGCACGCCAGCACTCCTGAACAAGTTTGAGATCACCTTCGACAGCTACTGGGCACAGCGGGCTTTCCAAAGCTACGACCCGGAGCGTGACGGCGAAAAACTCGACGCCGCACTGGAGCGCAATGGCGGACGACGCACGGCAGCCGCGGACGCACTCACGGGCCTGGAGGTCCAGCCTTTCCTTCACCAGGAGGAGATGCTTGAAGACCTCGAAGCCGAGCGGCTCAAGGGCTTCAACCACAACCTCGTCGTTGCAGCAACGGGCACCGGAAAGACGGTGATCGCCGCACTTGACTACAAAAGATTGCGCGAGGCCGCCGGCCGTGATCTGAAGCTGCTCTTTGTTGCCCATCGCCAGGAAATCCTCAAACAGGCGATGCGCACCTACCGTGACGTTATGCAGGACGGTGCTTTCGGTGAACTCTACGTCGGGGCACATAAACCGGAAGAGTGGAAGCACATCTTCGCATCGGTACAGTCCCTTTCGTCCCTCGGCATCGAACAGCTGAAACCGGACTTCTTCGACGTCGTGGTTATCGACGAATTCCACCACGCCATGGCGCCCACCTACCGCCGGTTACTGGACCACCTCCGGCCGCAGCAGCTTCTCGGACTGACCGCGACCCCGGAACGCGGCGACGGAGTCGACGTCGCGAAACAGTTCTTCGACGGGCGAACCGCCTCGGAGCTGCGACTCTGGGACGCTCTCGACGCGGACCTGCTTGTGCCTTTCCACTATTTTGGGGTCTCCGACGACGTCGACCTGAGCCAACTGGAATGGAAGCGCGGCAATTACGACGCTGGCCAGCTGAACAACCTGTACACCGGCAACGACGCCCGCGCCGCCAAGGTGATCCGCGAACTTCGAGACAAAGTCACCAGCACCGACCAGATGCGGGCCATCGGCTTCTGCGTCTCGGTTCAGCACGCCCACTACATGGCGGAGGTCTTCAACCGCGCCGGGATCGCCTCCGTTGCGGTCGACGGGAGCACCGACGACGCCGGCCGCGCCGCGGCGCTGGAACGGCTCAGCCGGCAGGAGATCAACTGTATCTTCGCTGTCGACCTTTTCAACGAAGGCCTGGACCTGCCGCAGGTGGACACTATCCTGATGCTCCGGCCCACGCAGAGCGCCACAATCTTCCTCCAGCAGTTGGGACGTGGGCTGCGCCGTGCGGAGGGTAAAGCGGTGCTGACCGTCATGGATTTCATCGGCCAGCAACGCCGTGAGTTCCGCTTTGATCTGCGCTACCGGGCGCTCACCGGCTTCGGGCGCAAGGAACTGGAGAAGGCTGTCGAGGATGAGTTCCCGTACCTTCCCTCGGGGTCGCAAATCGTGTTGGACAGGGTGGCTCAGAAGGTAGTGCTGGACAACATCAAGGCGCAGCTGCGGTTTAACCGGGCGCAGCTGGTTCGGGACATCGCATCGTATGGGGAGACCGAGCTGGAGGCCTACCTGGAGCAGTCCGGAAACGATGTGAAGTCGATTTACCGTTCGACAAGGGACTCCTGGACAGGGTACCTCCGCCAGGCGGAGCTGATCGAGGGATTCTCGCCGCTGGAGGCAGTTCTCAGTGGGAGGATCCACGAACTCTCAGATGCCGACGAGAGAAGGCTCCTCGGACGTATGGCAGCGCTCATCCATGTGGACGATCCGGAACGTGCCGAGGCGTACTCGACGCTAGTAAGCCCCGACGCACCCCGCTACGCAGCGCTCGGCATGCGGGAGCAGACTTTCGCCCGTATGCTGTTCTACACGCTCTGGGACGACGGCGGCGGTTTCCCGTCGTACGACGCTGGCTTGGACTACCTTCGCGGCTATCAGTTTGTGTGCAGCGAGATCCGCCAAATCGTGAAGCTCGGGGTTTTGGCGTCCAAACATGCCGCTAAGGGCCTCGGAGCAGGGCTGCAGCACGTTCCGCTGCTCTCGCACGCGACCTACCGACGGGAGGAAATTCTGGCGGCGTTGCAGTACGGGTCATTGGAATTCGGAAAGAATGTGCAGCATCGGGAGGGGGTGGCCTGGTGCCCGGCAACGTCCACCGATGCCTTCTTTGTCACCCTCAATAAGGACGACAAGAAGCACTCAGCGACGACGATGTATAAGGACTACGCGATCAGCCCGGAGCTGTTCCACTGGGAGTCGCAGAACGCGACCTCGCCCGGAAGCCCGACGGGCAGACGGTATTTGGACAGGGCCGTGCACGGGTCAAAGATCCTTATTTTCACGCGGGATACTTCAGAGGACGAGACGGGGCTGACCGTTCCGTACACATGTCTGGGCCAGGTGGACTACGTCCAACACGCAGGCGAGAAGCCGATGGCGATCACTTGGAAGCTGCACCGGCCGATGCCGGCGGATGTGTTTGCGACGGCGGCTGCGGCCGCGCAATAGCGAAACGGACTCAGGAATATCGGTCATTTTGCGATATGGATGGAAATCCGGGCGTCAGCGACAGACCCAACATTTTCAGTTATCTGGATTGCAGTTAGACATCTCCGGAGGATCAAGACAGCCTCATGGAAATGGTCCAGTGCTGGGTCCCTATAACAGTCTTCGATTGTTGACTGGCGATGAAAATCACTCGGTTTCCGCAGTCGGACGAAGCCTCGTCCAGCACCCGAAGATATTCACGCAGCGTCCGGCCTCGACCGTGACGTCGGATTCGCTGCTCCCTTCCCGCAGCATCGAGTCGGTCGACAAAGAGATTTCAGTTGTAGAGTTTCCGCTTGACCTTTCGCAGAAGCCGAACGACTTGTTGGCCGGGGTTAAATGATGGCAAGGACCAAGAACAGGAAGATGATGCTGAACATCACCAAGCTGGCTAGAGTCGGCTCGGGTGACCAACCAGAGGTCGCACAGTAAAGCAACCATTGCGCTGTCCACATGCCGCCCACCGAAGCGACGTAAAGATAAAGTCGTCCCCACACGGTTTTTGGGGTCGGGAATTTAGGTCTGGCGGACATTGTCCGGCTCCCGTCGTATCTGGAACGTGCAATTGGACTTGTTCACTTAGCTGCAATTTGATCCTGGATTGTTGATACAACCTCTTCGGGATGGGCGGTCGAGACAATCCATTGGCGGTTGTTCGTGTCCAAAGCGATCGCAGGCCCTCCCATCGGCAACCCCCGTGTGTCCCTGCCCATGACCCGGAAGCCATATCCATAAGCGCGGGATGTCTCTGAGGCTGTGGCTACCTTGGGAGCGACCTGCCAGCCGGGCCTCCGAAATCACCATGTTTCGCCCAATTTCTCGCCCTAATTCGACCGGGCCCACTACGAGCTTTTGGACGGTCGCATGAGCCCACGGTGCCGAACTTGGGAATAGACAATCCGGAGACCTGAGCCTACAAACGGCAACACAAGGATCCCGACGGCAATCGCTTACTTGACTGGGGGCGGGAATCCACTTTGATGCCATAAGCGATGCAAGCGCGACGACTACCAACACGAAATAGACGATGCCCAAAACGGGCGTAGCCCAGGCGTCGCTGACGTCGGGGTTATCCGGATCAGTTGGGTTCACCACGACCGACAGGTTCATGTATACCGCCTTTTTCAGAAGTTACTGCTATTGATCTCGCGAGCATTTGATCAGGCTTGGAACCACCAGTTCCGACGAGCGGGACAGGCTTCGGACCAAACCTCTCGTTCCCGGTGGTCATTTTGCTTGCTTCCTGTAGACAAACCATGTCGCAAGACTCGCCCCGGAAGCCGCCAGGGAGAGCACCCACGTCGGCTGATTGCCGACGAATGAAATGATGGCAACGATCAAGAGCATTGCGGCCGCGGAGAGAGTTAGAAGTTTCATCAACAGCAAAATAAGCCCCGCCGAGGGCGTCTCCGTGTGCCATGTACCGAATCTCAGTGTGATTTCACCAAAAATCAGTGTGAAAAGAGCCAATCTCAGTGTTCGCAGGCGACCGTCTCCGTGTAGCCGAGTCCGCCGTCGCATCGACCAGGCCGAAGCGCTCGGGTGTCCAGGAATTCGTCGGCAAGGAACCTGCGGCGTGGTTGGAGGCCGAAGACTTCGACCCGAATATGGTCAGGGTCCCACCGCTGGCACCGGCTCCCTGAAACGAATTATCGTAGACGCAATAGACTTTGGGAATTTGGGGCATTCTGAAATCGCCAGGGACGGGGGAACGTTGAACAGACCAGTAAGCAGGGGATTATTCTTTGGGGCTGGGTTCGGATGCGCCTATGCGCTAGTGGTTCTTCTCTTGGGCGGGCCCGGCGGCCCGGGATTGGCGATACTCTCGGGCCTCGGCGGCGCGATGGTAGGTGCCGTCTTGGGTTGCATCATTGCCGTATTGATCTTTTGGGCGTGTCGCCTGATCGTGATTCGACGTGATCTTGAAAAGGCCACCGCCGCCGTAATTACCGGGGCTTCAACGTTGCTGATCCTCATGGCCTTGGCTTCGACATCAGATTCAAAGTGGCCGTGGTGGACGAATCTTGTTTCGGCCGGTGCGGCAGCTCTTGTTGGCGGACTGGCGTGGCCGCGCACGAAAACTGTCGTTGGGGAGTCTCGCTAGACTCCCCAACGACAGATCCTTAGTTAGAAGGGTGGGTAGAGAGCAGGCCAGTTGCAGGCTGAGGCATTCGTCCTCCAAAGCCCCATGCACATGTTGCTTGCAAATTGGTACCACTGCCCACGTGCGGCGTACTGGTTCCCGGCATTCAGTACTCCGCGGTCAATGACGATGGCCGCGTTGACGTTCAAAGCCCTCTCGCCGTTTGGCTTGGGTATCGAGGCGAAATTGATGATCGATCCCTCGCCGTCGAAGTGCCCTGCCAGTGCCGTGAATTGGAAATAGAAGTTTCCGGCATAACCAATTTGCACTGGCGCCGGAACCTGAATCGCCCCGGCAACGAGGATTTTCAGATCCAAGACCTGCCCTACGTAGGGGTACGTTGACGTTGCCCCGTTGATCGGGAAGTAGCAGTTGAAGCAGGTTCGAAGGAGATTGAACGGCTCCACGTGATTGCCGTAGCCCAGTGAGAACTCGTAGTTGTAGGTCCACGAAGGGGCCGCCATCACGAGCGGATACGCAGTCGCACTGGTGGGCCGTACCTTCTGCGTGATCGTGGCTGCGCTAATTTCCAATGTTGTGGGGACTGCGTTGCCCGCAGAGTCCTTGGCGCTGCCCTGCTTCGCCGAACCCAAATAGTTGCCTTGAGCCGAGTAGAAGTTCTTGGAACCAGGGATTCCGTCCGAGACAGTAAACCCGGGCGGAAGGTCGTAGTCAAAGGCCGCCGTCCGATCCGCCTTGGGACTGCCGAGGGCAACAAACACATCGGCACCACTCGGCGTGGAACGCACATACAACCTTCTGTCGACACCAGAAGTTGAATACACCGCAGTGTTCCCGGATACCTTGGCTTTCCCATGGGCAAACGATGCAGTGATCTTCCTGTCCGGCTTCTTCTGATCATTCCCCGACGAAACGAGAATCTCGGCCGTGCCCGAAGCTGAGAGTTCGACTTTGCTGGGAACGTGAGCCTTTTGACCAGTATCGGTTGGTCGCCCAGGTGCAACAACGCCAGCGTCATCTGTAGGGTCAACCAAGTTCGACGTGACCTGCATTCTCGTCGATGTCTTGGCCAGGATCTGGTTAGCATCTTCCAGCGTGGGTGGCGCTGCAAATGCCGAGGTGGGCTGGGCGACAAACAACCCAAGCGCGATAATTCCGGCTGCGACTGCTCGACTGGCTTTTGTCTTTCCTCGCAGAACGCAGCCAATTTGGTGCCAATTCATAATCCCCCCAAGGGTTACGTTGACATTGTTTGGTTAGGAGGGTTTGCCAGCTCTTGAGCTGCTGACGGCCCCATCCTGAGAGAAAGATAAACCCGCGAAAGCCCGTCTCCGTGTGGAATCGGTCCAATCTCCGTGCGTTTTGGGCGAATCTCCGTGTGAAAATTGCAAAATTCAGTGTGGAAGAGCCGACCTCTACGTGTTTTGGGCTAAGGGTGTCTACGTGTTGGCACCGCCCCGTCGTGCTCGGCGACCGAACCACATGCGAAGTGAACGCAACCGCCCAGGTGCCGCCCGCCGTCGTACGCCTCAACCCCGAGCGACGCAACCCGCCGCCTACTCCTCAGACTCCGGCAGCTCCTGCGTCCCGGACCCAGGTTCTTTCCTCGGCGACCCGCCATCGGGGCTGCCGAGCTCGTCGGAGTAGGGTGCGCGACCGTGGGGGAATGTGTCGATGAGTTCGTTGGCGGCCATGGCCAGGAGGTCGCGTTGTAGGACGGGCAGGGAGAGGAGGCCTTGGAGATAGGCTTCCACCTCGTACTCGCCAACTTCGCCGCCCAGGCTGAAGTACTTGAGCCAGAGTTCGCCAACGTTGATTTGTGCTGACTTCATGGCAGCGGCCAGCATGCGCTGCTGTTGTGGTTCGTGCTGATCGAAGCCCACGGGCCGGCCTTAGTCCAGGGCCGCCGGAATCCCGGCGACGAGATCGGCACTCATCTGGCCCAGCGTGCTGTTCTGCAGCCGGGCCCGGCTCATCAGTTCGGCAAGGGCCATGTCAACGGTCAAAGAGTGGCGCTGCATCAGTATGCCGCAGGCGCGGTTGACGAGGTCTCGACTGTGGAGGGACTCCGCCAGGGCTTCGGTGATGCGGTGTGGCGCTTCGCTGGCCTGGATATTCGCCAGCAGCGTCGCTGCCGGGGCGGCGAATAGTTCCAGCAGTCGGGCCTCGTCCTCGCCGAAAGCGCCGGCACGGTCCGAGTAGATCTTCAAGGCGCCGATGCATTCTTGCTCGGCGATCAAAGGGGTGCTGACCACCGCATGGATGGGCATGCCCTTCACGGCGTCGGTCCAGTCCGGCCACCGCGGATCAGTTTCGACGTCCCGGACGATCACCGTTTCCTCCATCGCCCAAGCCGTCAGGCACGGCCCCTGGCCCAATTCATATTGAAGGGCGTCCGCGCGGGTGACCACCTCGTCCGTCGATGCACTGCTGGTCAGCCTGCCCCTCGAATCCAGGATGGAGACCCCCGCGCCGCTCGCTCCGGACACAGAGTCCTTGATGGCACGGGCAAGCAACCGCACGGCGCGTTCCACTTTCTCTTCCGTCAGCAGCAGGCCCTGGATTCGCGCGATAACGGTCGACAGTTCATCCAGCGGTAGTTTCCGCGCCATAGTCCTCATTCATCTAGGTCGAGCCGCAGCGTTCCTGTGAAAGAGAATTCAACACGGCAGTTGGTGCGCTGTTCCTAGCTTAGTCCGCACCATTCCCAGCGCTTTGGCTATTCGTCGAAGTAAGCTTCTGGATCCGTCTCGCCCGAAACGGAGGCAATGACATGGGCGGCAATGTCCCGGAGTTTGACGTTCCGGCTGTTCGACGCCCTGGTCAAAACGTTGAAGGCGGTATCGCGGCCGCATCGGTTCTGCGCCATGACAATCCCGACGGCGGTATCGATCGTCGAGCGGGACTGCATGGCTGCAGTGAGATCGTCCTTGGCGTTACGCAACTGGGAGATCTTCAAAGCCAGGCGAAGGGACGTTGCTGCACCCTCGGCGAATTCCTCCGCGGCCGTAATGTCCGGTCCTGTAAACCCGTGCGGGGTGGTCGAATAGAGGTTCATGACGGCCTCGGTTTCACCGTCCAGATCAAGCGGCACTGCCAGGATGGCTCCAACGCCGTTCCGCCAAACAGCCTCCATGTAGTCGCTCCAACGGCTTTCGTGGCGGCTATCGACGACAAGAACCACCGAATTGTGCCGAAGCGCCGTGAGGCACGGCCCGTCGCCGAACTCAATCTGCAGTTCATCGAGAGCGCCCACTCTTTCATCGCTGCTGCCCGTGGTGACGCCCTTTTTCCTTGTCACAACGGTGACGCCGCACGAGACGGCGTTGGAGGCAGTTGTCAGCGCGGCCGCTGCAAGTGTCGCTAGCTCAGCAAGGAATTCGTCCAGGTCGACGCTCTCCAAAACAAGATCCTGGAGGGTCACGCCAAGATCCTGGTTCGGGTGGGCAGCCAAGCCGGCCGACGCAGTGCGGGTGGGCCCCCGCTCCGCAATATTCATGTGTCCGCCATCCTTTCCGAATCCAGTTCCCGCATCGCCTCTGTGTCCAGTTCCCGCATTGCCAAGGTCAGAAGGTTCATTTGCGATGGGGGGAGCTCGCCGAGCTCATGAAGGTACGCGTCCACAGCCATTTCATCCACATCGCCCCCAATCCCGTAAAAGTAGGCCCACACCCCGGCCAAGGCCGTGCGGCCGTCACGGTACCATTCGGCGGCGCTTCTCCGTTGCGCGGATGCCCACTCAGGATGACGCATTCCCGACCCCTCACGATTATTCATGGGACGCACCAGTGGAAGTCCAATCCTGGGGGACTGATCCGTTCAGGATATCGGTGGCGATCTCATGAAGACGCCGGTTGTTGTTCCGAGCAGCAAGCTGAAGGAGCTCCATGGCGCGGTCCCGCCCACAACGGTTCTGGAGCATGATCAAGGACAGCGCCGCGTCCACCACGGCCCGTGATTGCAGGGCCGAGCGCAAATGTTCAGGGTACGGCTCCGGGACGTGAAGCCTCAGCGCCAACCTCAGCGTCTTCGAAATTGTCTCCGCATGCTCCAATACGCGGGCGACGATGGCCGGGTTGAAAGTGCCGGGTGCGTAGGCGTAGCAATTCAAAGCTGCGCGTGAGGAAGAGTCCGTCTGGATAGGCACTGCGAGGACAGAGCGAATACCTTCGCCATCCACCTGGTGGGCGTACTGTGCCCAACGGTCGTCGGCCTGCAGGTCGTCAATCAGCACGCGATGTTGGTGACGCAAGGCCGTAAGGCAAGGGCCGTCGTCGAACGCGTATTGCTTCTCGTCCAAGCGCTGCGCCGCAGCGGTACTGCTCGCCACCGTCGAAGGGCCGGCATCCCGTTCGACGGTAATGGCGCACAAGAGAGGTTCCCTGCCGTCCAACAACGACGCTGAGATGGTAGCCAAACCTAGGAGAAATTCGGTGAAGCCCGGGCTTTCAAGCAGTAGATCCTGCAATTGTTCCGTGGTGGGTACTGCGTTGTTGTTGGCCATGCGGCCTCGATTCCAAGGGGCGCCCGGGATCTTCGACCCAGGCCTGCAGCCGTGGCCGCTCGCGCGTCGCACAGCCCTGATATTCAATCCCCGGATCCGAACGACCATCCCGAAATCTCCTAATTCGACACTACGCCCTCGTGGGAACTTAAGACACGAGAGCCCGTGGGCGCGGGCGGAGAAGGCTCAGACCTCACCTTTGATGGTGCTGGTTTTAAGGTCCAGCGAGGGCTTGGGGGACTGGGCGATGTTTTCGGTGGCCGCCCAGGAGGCGAGGAGTTTGAGGGCTTCTTCCGAGGGGCTGCCGGGAATGGCAGGGTAAACAGTGAGCGTGTGGCCCGGGTCGTCTTCGAGTTCCATGGCCTGGTAGGTCAGTTCCAGGAGCCCGACCACGGGGTGGTTGAAGAACTTGGTGCCTGAATAGTGGCGGCGGACGTTGTGTGCTGCCCAGCGGGTGCGGAATTCGTCGCTGCGCATGGAGAGTTCGCCGACGAGTGCTGCAATGTCCTTGTCATGGGGGTTGCGGCCCGCGTCGCGGCGCAGTATCGCGACGTTGACGTTCGCTGCACGGTCCCAGTCGGGATAGAAGTTGTGGGCGCGGGGGTCCAGGAAGATGAAGCGCGAGTGGTTCGCGGGGCGTGCCGGGCCACGATACATCTCGGAGTAGAGGGCATAGCCGAGGGCGTTGGCAGCAACGATGTCCATGCGGTTGTTGCCGATAAAGGCCGGGGCGCCGGTGATGGCGTCGAGCAGATACTGCATCACGGGCCGCACGGCCGACGCCGGTGGGCTCGCGGGTTTCCGCGCAGCGGGACCGGCCGCACGTGCCAGGTCGTAGAGGTGGTCGTGTTCGGCGCGGTCAAGCTCCAGAGCCCGAGCGATTGAGTCGAGGACGCTGTCCGAGACCCCGGTGAGGTTTCCACGCTCGAGGCGGGTGTAGTAGTCGATGCTGACCCCGGCGAGACGGGCGACTTCTTCCCTTCGGAGACCCGCCACTCGGCGCCGGCCGCCGATGGGCTCGATGCCCGCCTGCTCGGGGGTGATGCGTCCTCGGCGGGAGACCAGAAACTCTCGTACCTCGGCTCGGTTATCCATATGGAAACGGTACGACGTAACCACGAACGGTTGGGAGGTTCTGCCATGACCCGTTTCGGCAGGGCCCTCGCTACGCCTGCGCATCGAGGGTTTCATGGAAATCGAAGGTCAAGCATTCGATGAAATGGAGCACCAGCGTATGCCCGTGAGCACGACGCCGACAACCACACGGGCTGCGACGGCAGGGACCGTCCCGGCAGCACTAGTCGCCACTGTCATCTTCTTGACTGCAGTCGCACCCCTCGCCACCGACATGTACGTCCCGGCGTTCCCACGCGTGTCAGAAGAGTTCGGCACCTCGGCGTCATCCGTGCAGCTGACCCTGACGACGTTCTTTGCCGGGATGGGACTCGGGCAACTGGTCGGGGGTCCGTTCAGCGACCAACGCGGCCGGCGCATGCCGCTTGTGGCGGGCACGATACTCATGACCATCGCGACGGTTGGCTGCGCCCTGGCCCCGAGCATCGGATTCATGATGGTTGCCCGGTTCCTGCAGGGCTTTGGCGGGGGATGGGCAATGGTGATCGGCCGCGCCGTCATCGTAGACTTGGCCCACGGCCCGCAGCTGGTCCGGGTGCTCAACGTCGTGATGGGGATTGGGGGCGTGGCACCGATCATCAGCCCTCTGCTGGGCGCGGTGATCCTGCAGCTGACCGGGTGGCGGATGACCTTCTGGACGCTGGCGGCCCTTGGTGTCCTGATGACCCTTTGTGCGCTGTTCGTCGTGCCGGAATCCCTGCCGCCCGGGAAACGTCACGCGGGCGGACTGCGTGAATTCGGGCACGCGGCGCGCACTGTCCTGGCGAACCGCCGGTTCGTTGGATACGTCCTGGTGGCATCTTCGGCATTCATCGCCTTGTTCGCCTACGTCGCCACGTCCGCGTTCATCCTGCAGAACATGAACGGACTCTCCCCGGTGGCGTACTCCATCGTCTTCGCCGCGAACGCCGGCGGGATGACCATCGCCGCCCTCGTCTCGGCGCGGCTGGCAGGCCGGGTACCCACCCGACGAGTCATCCTCGTAGGACAGGCCATCGCGCTCGCCGCCGGCATCGTCATGCTTGCCGGGGCCCTCTGGTGGGGCACTCCTTTGCTCGTGGCAATGGGCAGCTTCTTAGCGCTCATGGTGGCCCAGGGGCTGATCAATACCAACGGCGGTGCCCTTGCCTCGGCCGAAGTACCCGCGCACCCGGGCACGAGTTCCGCCGTCCTTGGCCTGGTGCAATGGACCACAGCCGGCATCATCGCGCCGATCGCAGGGTTGGGCGGCACGGACACAGCCGTCCCGATGGCGGCCATCATGATCGTCGGGGCCATGCTGTCCCTCTTCGGCCTCCTCATGGTGGCCCGGCCCAGCACGCCCGCGGGGCGTTCACCAGCCCCACGCGATTCGAAGCAAGCCGAAATTGGTTGATATGACCTGGGTCACTTATGCTGGTAGAGGTCAAGCAGCTGGCTTTCTCGATTTAGTACGAGGAGGTCAGCCATGGCACCTATTCAACCCAGTCACCCCCATGTTCGCGCTGCACGGCGTCGGGGATCCTGGACCCCAGACACCTCCGATGAATCTTGGCGGAACCACCTACCCAGGCACAGTGCGCTTCAACAACTATTTCGGCAATGGCCATCCGTGCCCTCGCGCGAATTGGAACGCATCCGCCTCGTTCTTCTTCACTGCGACGAAATAGCGCACACGGCGGCAACCCACAGGCTCTCCGAACCAGCGCAGGCGTTGCTTGACCTCGTGACGGGCGAACTGGAGCGGCGACGCGAATCGGGACATCATCAACCGCTTAACAGCAGCCCGGCTTCCCGGCATCCCGGACTGCCCAAGCTTGCTCCTGTACGCCGTCGGGGAGAACTTCTCTGATGGCGGGACACTTTGAAGTGTTCACTGACAACGGGGGCAGCTGCAGGGTCAGGCTGGTTGACGAGTTCGGGAAAGAGCTTGCGGTCTCGTCACCATTCCGGGACACGGCCGCCGCAGTCCGGGGGATCTATACCTTCCGTGAGATTGCGGCAAGCGGACTGATCGAAGACCACACGTCCCGGTTCTGAGCTTTGTGCGCCGCCTCCGCGGCAGCTACTTCTTCGCCGAACGCGGCTTCGCGGCTTTCGGCGGGAGAGTCGCAACGTAAGCGAAGGCCTTTTCGACCCACTCCGCCGTTTGCTCATCGTCGCCGGCCAAGGCTTCGGGGAGCCCGACGTAGCCGCCCATGGCGCGGCCTTCCGGGCCGAACGGGAGCGTTTGGTGGCTTGCCTCCAGTGCCTCGCGGTCGGCGTCGGAAAGCTTGACGCCGATCATCGGGCCGAACAGTCCGGCGAACATGTTGCCGTTCACGAAAGCGCCCAGATTCCCGAACATCGGCTTGACCACGACGTCAGGGTTCTCCGGCACCACCGCGCGGAAGCGGTCTTTGTCGGCGTCGGACGGTTTGGGGATCTGCATGTGCGTACTCCACGGTAGGGGATCGAAAGCCTAGGACTGCATGCAGCATACGACGGCGGGATGCGGGCTTCCAGCGTCGGCGCACCGTTCTCCTTGGCAAACGATGAAAGTAGGATGGGCGAATGTCGAGTTCACCGGAAAACGAAGCAGCAGACCTGCTTCAAGGCATTCTGGACCTTCAGTCTGTTCTGGTCGGCGCAGGGAATGCATCTGATTTCCTGAGCGGGCTCACTAAGCTCGCCGCTGCGTCGATTTCCGAAGCTTCCGGCGACGAGATTGAATGCGCCATCACTGTCAAAGTCAGACGCCGGCCCCTCACTGCAGCGGGCAGCTCCCCACGCGCCGTGCAGATTGACCGGTTTGAGCAGGCTATCGGTGACGGCCCCTGCATCGCGGCACTCCGCGAGATGTCTCCCGTGATCATCGACGACGGTTCGACAGATCTCCGCTGGCCGGCGGTCACCAAGAAATTCGCCGAGATCGGCGTTCATAGCTCGTTGGGGATTCCCATGGAAATCAGCGAGGACGCTAGTGCGGCGCTGAACTTTTTCGCATCCAAGCCCGGCGCGTTCACCCCCGATGTCTTCAACAAGGCCGTGGGCTTCGCCGCTGCTGCCCGCAACATCCTCCACCTGTCGGTGCGCATCGACTCGGCCCACCACCGGGCAGAGGACCTGGAATCAGCAATGCAAAGCAGGACGGCCATCGACCTGGCCTGCGGTGTCATCATGGCGCAAAACCGATGCTCGCAGGCAGAAGCGATGGAAATCCTCACCAAGGTCTCCAGCAACCGCAACCGCAAACTACGGGACATCGCCACCGAACTGATCGAACAAGTCTCGGGGAGCGGGATCGAAACCCACTTCGAGTAGGGGCACGCGCACGCTTTGGGCGCCGCGGTAGGCGGGATAGCACCGGCAGTTTGACGCAACCATTCGTGCAAGAATCGCGGCATGGATGAGGATGAGGATGAGCGGCGGACAAGGGAACAATTGATGCTCCACGAGGCCCTGGTGAAGGCGATGGATCGGCGGGGCGAGGTCTTCGAGGTGGTTGAGGATTCAGAGAACGTGGACGAATCAATCCAGCGGGTGGGTCAGCTGTTGGGCCTGGGAGAACTGGGCAGTCGGGTAGTCCTCGACATGCAAGTCAGAAGATTCACCCGAGACCAGCGCCAGGCCATCGCTTCCTATGCAGAAGAACTCAGATCAAGGCTGCCCAACGGGCGCTGAAGTGGTCGCGTGCGGTTGTCGGAGTAATCTCGGCGAACGCAGGCCCTTGCGCGCGCTGCGTGCGTGACGCTTGAGGATTCAGGTCGTTGCACCATGCGGGATAGACGCGGAAACCGCGTTTGCCGGGATGAACGTCGGAACTGACGTATCCGAGCGAGACCAGGTGGGCTTTGGTGAATTGGAAGACCCCGAACCGTTCTTGCTCCTCTACGAAGACGAGCAGTCCGGACATCGACTCGTCAGCCGTGAAGGGCCTGGTCGATCCGCCTTCGCCGCGCTTCCAGACCGCGACGAAGGCACCGGGTTTCGTCGGTGTGATCCGGGCGGTGCGGATTCGCCATAGCTCATTCCTGATGCGGGCAACACCGGATTCGTAGTCGCTGTTCTGTTCTTCAACCTCGATGACAGGCTGTGCAGCGGCAAGAGCAGGCGCAAGATCGAAGAAACGCTTGAACGCGTGGAAATTCACTCTCAAACTGTATCCACATGCCGGGTGAGGGGCTGGCTACCGCACCGTCGTGAAGTGCTCAACCACCGGGAATGGATCGTAGAAATGGTGCAACAGCTCCTTCCACCGCTCATAGTCGGCGGACCCACGGAAGCCGTCGGAATGGGCTTCGACCGAATCCCACTCAACGAGTAGAAGGTACAGGTTTGGGGACTCGATCGAGCGTGAAATCGAAAGACTGCGGAAGCCCTGCTGCCGGCTGATCAGAGGTCGCGCCATCCGGAATGCCTCTTCAAAATCGGACTCGCTGCCGGGACGGACGGGGAGGATTGCGTGCTCCAGAATCATTCCCTCAGCTTCTCACGGTGGTCCAGATGAGGGCCGGCTAACGGTCACCGGGTGACAAAATAGCGTTGGGAAAAGTTCGTCGCTTATCGCCGCGAATCCGGGGCTTGTCGGGTGTTCCGAAAGGGGAGCGCGTTCAACACAGCATTGCGGATCGTGATGCCCGATTGCGTTTTGGGTACGAGGAGGCGCGATGCGATGCCGGCGCCCCGTTGTAGCGAGTGCACGTGTTTGCGGTGGCTGCGTTCATAGACGGCGAAAGCGGCGGTGTGGTCATCCGGGTAGGCAGCAATCGCGTCGGCGAGGGTCTTGGCTCCAACGATCGCGCTGCTGGATCCTTCACCGAACAGCGAGATGCAACTCGCCGCGTCACCGAGCAGCACCACGCGGCCGGCAGACCACTGCGGTACGTCCATGCGGGTGACTGCGTCGAAGTACCTTTCGTCGGACGCGCCCCATTCCTCGAGCGCGAGCGGGGTGAGCCATCCGCCGTCGGCGTAGGTGGACTCGACGAGGCGTCTGCCTTGGTCCGCGTCGCGGTAGTCGAAATGGTGCTGCCCCCGGAAGATGAATGCGAACCCGGGCTTCCCGCCCGCCGGGTGGATGGTCAAGGAGGTTCCCGGTTCGTTGTACATCAGCACAATGCGCGGATCTTGGATCGGTGCAGGGGCGCGCACGGTGCCCACGAACATGCCGAATGGGCGGGAAAAGCGTTCTTCGGGGCCGAATACCAAGCGCCGAACGGCGGAGTGGAGCCCGTCGGACCCGACGACCAGGTCGAAGCGACGGGAAGGAGTCCGCCGAAACTCGACGTCGATTCCGCCGTCGTCCTGGTGCAAGGCGGTGATCGAGTCGTCCCGGATGATGCGGCTTGTCTCCTGGGCCTTCTCAAGCAACAGGCCGACGAGGTCGGTGCGTGCGACCTCGACCTCGACCTCTCCGTCGCGGTCGGCGCGTTGCCGGGTGGGGATGGTGGCCTGCGGCCGCCCGTCGGCATCGACGAAGACCAGGCGTTCGACACCAGTGGCGGCCTCCTCCAGGCGCGACCAGATGCCCATTTGCCGTGTAATAGCGACCGCGTCTCCGCGTACGTCGATGGGGTTGCCACTAGATCGCGCATCGGCCGATCGTTCCACAATCGTGACTGACCAACCAGCCTTCGCCAGCCAGTACGCGGCGGTCAAGCCGGCAATGCCGCCACCGGAGACAAGTACGCTTCGATCCACCATGCCCTCATTCAAGCACTCAACACCAGGGGTGGTCTTCGGGCGTTGCCGCGGTCGACGGCGGCCCCCTTCATGGTTGGCTGACGCCGTCGATCTTGCGCTCGAGCGCAGCTCGTTCGGCGGCGTTCCTGCACAGCTCAACGGCCTGCAGGAGAGCGGACCGCGCTTCGTCTCGACGACCGAGCCGGGTGAGCATCGCGCCGCGGATCGCGGGGAGCAGGTGCGAACCCGTCAGTTCGCCCCGTGACGAGATCGCGTCTACCAGCTCGAGACCCTCCGCGGGGCCGGTGGCCATCGCGACCGCGACCGCTAGGTTGAGTTCGATGACGGGCGAAGGCGTCAGCCGTCCGAGGGCTTCATAGAGGATTACGATCCGCTGCCAGTCCGTTTCGGCAACCGAGCGAGCCACCGCGTGACACTCGGCGATGGCGGCTTGGAGGCCATATGCGCCCAGTCCACGTCCGGCCCCCACAGCCTGTGCCAGCGCCGCACGCCCGCGCCGGATCGCCGCCTGGTCCCACAGCCTCCGGTCCTGGTCCTCCAGAAGCACCGGGCGGCCGGACTCATCAAGTCGGGCCGGGAACCGGGCTGCCGTGAGTTCCAGCAGCGCGAGAAGACCGAATACCTCCGGCTCGGGCGCGAGCCGCACCAGGACGCGGGCCAGCCGGCGGGCCTCGCTGGCCAGATCGGTGCGGATCCACTCCTCGCCGCCCGATGCAAACGAGCCCTCCGTGAAGATGAGATAGACGACCTGAAGCACCGAGCCAAGCCGTTCGTTCAACTCCTGCCGTTCGGGCACAGCGAAGGGCACCTGTGCGGCGGCCAGCGTCTTCTTGGCCCGCGTGATGCGTGCCTGGATCGTCGCCACCGGAACCAGGAACGCCGTGGCGATCTCGTCGCTGCCCAGTCCGCCGACCACCCGCAGCGTCAAGGCGATCCGGGCCTCCTTCGACAGCACGGGGTGGCACGAGATAAACATCAACGCGAGCACGTCGTCATCAATCGCGTCAGGGTCGAACAGCGCGTCCGCCCCGGGCGTCGAGTCGTCCAGGCCCCGGGCGAGAAGAGCGTACCGTTCGTCGCGCCCGGCGCGCCGCCGGAAAGCATCGATGGCACGACGGCGGCCCGTAGTGAGCAGCCACCCTGCCGGCTGGGCCGGCACCCCGTTTACGGACCAGGACACCAGCGCCTCGGCGAGGGCTTCCTGGGCGAGATCTTCGGCCAGCGAGAAGTCCCCCGTATAGCGGGCGAGGGCGCCGACGATGCGGGCGGACTCCATCCGCCACACAGCCTCGACGGCGCCCCGCGCCTCTGCGCTGCTCACCGTCGACTCAGAGCTGCCCGGTCAGCTCGCGCCACGCCCGTTCCTTCTGGATCCACTTGTTGTCCTGCGGGAACTCATCGATCGTCGTCACGCGGCGGATCTCGGTCTTGCTACCCGCCGTGAGCGGCGCCCGCTTGGCCCACTCGACGGCCTCCTGCTTCGATGCGACATCAAGGATGTAGTAGCCGGCGAACAGCTCCTTGGTCTCTCCGTACGGGCCATCGGTGACAACCGGCGTCTCGCCGGTGAAGTCGACCACGACGCCCTCATTCGCGTCGTCCAGCCCCTCGGCCGCCAGCAGGACACCGGCACGAATCAACTCGTCGTTGAACTTTCCCATGGCATCCATGATTTCGGCGAAGTCCGTGTTCGCGAAGTTCGCGAAGGACTCGTCCGTGGGACGCATGATCAACATGTACTTGGCCATCGAATGCTCCTTGATTCCGGAAGGTCGCTTTTTCGACCTTCTCACCCACAGGTCGAACGGCGCGAGGCCGGATCGACACAGACCGGAGAATCTTTTTTTGTTTGCTTCCGCGGTGGACTGCTTGCCATCGTTCGACCAACGCTAGCTGACCAGCGGTGCCTGACCGTAGGGTCAAGGGCGCGCAGGCCCCCGCCCGTAAGGGGATCCTTGAACGGGACAGTCGGACGCCGGTGTCAGTGGGAGAAGTTTGCTGAGATCTCGGCGAGGGTGCGCCCCTTTGTCTCGGGCGCGAGCCATTGCGAGAGGGCTGCGCCGAGTAATGCGACGGCGGCGGCCACGACCATGCTTGGGCCCAGGCCGATGTTGCTGATCGCCCATGGCAGTGCAAAGGTGCCGAGTGCGGCTCCGATGCGGCTGAAGGCCGCGGCGAAGCCCATGCCGATGCCGCGCAGGTGGCCGGGGAATACCTCCGCCGGATAGACCTGGGTCATCGTGGTGTAGCCGGCATTGAAGAAGGAGAAGGCGAGAAACAGGACGAGCACGAGGATCGCTGGTGCGTTCGCCCAGACTCCGATGATCAGCAGGATGCCTGCGCAGAGCCACTGCCCGGGCACGGTGAGAATTCGACGGCCGAGCTTGTCAATCAGAAGCACGGTGGTGACAACACCCGCGGCCGCAAGTGCGGACAGGCCGACTCCGCCGGTCCAGCCGCCGAAGCCGAATTGGTTGAGCACGTCGTCGGCGAAGGTCGCGATCGCGAAGTACGGAGTGACCGCACAGAACCAAAAACCTGAGGTGAAGAGGGTGGTGCGCCAGTACTGCCTCGAGAACAGCATTCCGAAGGAGGCGCCCTTGATTTTGGTCCTACTCTGCGCGGCTTGGGCCTCCTGGATCATCCTCAGATCCATCTCTCCAGTGATGCTGTCGTGCATCTGGGGCGATTCGACATATCGGCGTGCTATCGCGAGTGCTTCCTCATGCCGTCCCTTCGTAATGAGCCAGCTCGGAGATTCGGGGAGGCCCAAGCGGGCGAGGAACAGGACGAATGCGAGTATCGTGCTTGTCCCGATTACGAGGCGCCATGGGGTGCCGGCGTCGTGCAGGAGCGTGCCGATGATGAATGCCATCATGAAACCGACGTACCAGGCGATCAGAGTCAGCCCGAGCAATCGCCCGCGGAGCTTTGGCGGGGAGAACTCTGATAGCAATGGCCCACCGATCGAGTACTCGCCGCCGATCGCGACGCCCATGAAGAACCGGATGGCGGCCAGCTGGATCACGGCCCCTTCTCCGGAAGTCACGAAGAACTGGGCCCCTGAGGCGACCAGGAACAGGCCCATGTCCACCATGAACATGGGCTTTCGTCCGAACTTGTCAGTAGCCCAGCCGGCCAGCGGGGAGCCGACGAAGATACCAACCAGCGGGCCTGCAGCAATCATGCCCAGAGATAGTGCGTCGAGCTGGAGATCTGACCGCATGAGTCCGCTGACGGGGCCGATAATTCCGAGGATGTAACCATCGAGGAACATCCCGCCGATGAAGACAGCGACAAGCCGCACCATGAAGCGGCGCTTGAACTTGGAGCTGGTCTCTCTTGATATGGAGGTGTCGACGGAGGCCGTCGTCCCGGTCGGATAGATCATTGAGATTTGTTCCCTTCTGACGTCAGCGCAAACCGCTGACGCCGTTTCCTAGACGCACGGACAGCCGCAGCCCTTAGCGACCGGTGGACGATGCCGATTGGCTTGACGCCAGCCGATATGGCCGCGCAGGACTCGCGAGATGATTTCGGCGTCGTCATGTATCACTGCTGCCCAATGTGACATATGACTCATATATCAGAGAACTCTATGGGTGCGATCCTCACCCGGTCAAGAGTTTGATGTGTAAATTGGTTGTATCCGTCGGCTCACGGGGTCTGTCTGAACCGGCGCAGGTTCCGTCAACGTGCATGCCAGGCGGACGCTCTGAGCCAACATTTAGTGCTGCCAGACTCGGCAGCGTACGCCGGAGACTTTGGGCTTGCTTCGGGGAGGGCTGCACTCCGGCCCGGGTAATCAGGACACCCGACGGCAGGTGGCTGGTACCGCAGTCTGCGCCTTTCCTGATGCCGCCCGTCAGAGTCACGTCTGTGTTTGTCGACGCTGTGGACTCTTCAGGTGTCCGTGTGGCGCGTGCTCCCGAATAGAAACGGAGCCGATAGGGGAGCACCCTGACGGCCCCGAATGCGGCGGACCAGTGCGGTTCAATCCAGTACAAGTGCCGTCTGGTTGAAAACAAATGGCCTCGACCACGCGACGACCTCACGACTTCGGACCTGCAACTCGTTCTTCAGCAGGCTCGTCCTGGGTCGAGACTGTGGACTTCACGCGCCCAGGGGCCACCGTCCGTCCGGGTTAGGGATCCCGCACCGGAACGCCTAGGATCTCGGTTCTATTCGAAAGGCACCGTCGGCGAGTCGGACGATTTCCACAACGGCACGGACCGGCCGAATGGGGGACTGTCCGCAGAGAAAAACCAGGCCAACGACCAGGAAGGCGAAGGCGAACACGCTCAACCCAGCGCGCCACAGCAGACGCCGGCGGAGACGCGAGCCCGACCATCTGGGCGCGGCCGCAAGAGGCAGGGCGGTCGCGGGCAGCAGCAGATCATCAGGCAGCTGAACGGTTTCCGCTTGCATCGTCCCCCAGATCATCGACTGGAATCAGTGTATGTTCAGCACCCGCGGACGCGACCGGAGAACATGCGGTCCTGAAACTACCATCGCTTTGGATCCCACTTGCGTTCAAAGCTAAATCCTCCAACAAGGCTCCCGCGGGCGGGATGGCATTCACTGCTTTCGCCAGGTTTTCATTCAGCACCCAGAACACCGCGTACGCTGTGTAGTCAGTAGCCAATTGAGGCCGTAGAGGAGTTCTAGCGTGCTCAACAATGGAAGCGCAGGGGTCAGCGTCGGAGCATTGGTTGCTGTGGCCGCTGCCTTGTACATCGTGCTGGTGGTACGCCGCAGGAAGTGAATGCCCCTTCGCAAACGTCCTCGCGAGGGATCCCTGCCCGTGCATTCTGCGGATAGTCGGCTTGTTGACGCGGCACCCGGAGGGCGTTGACTGCCCGGCCGACGAGTCAGTCGCTATCCAGGCCGGATCAGTCGATGGCGGCCATGATGGTGGCCAGGGCATCGTCGGCGGTGGCGCCGGGGACGTACGTCACCGACGCTGTGTAGATCTGGTCCGGGGTGCAGAGGATAGCCTCGCTGTAGGAGCTGTCGTGTGCCGCTATCCACGCAGACCAATGACGGTCCTGAGTCCAGTTAGCGATGATCTTGACGGTGCCGGGTCCCAGCTTTCCGCCATCGCATTGTTCGGTAAAGACGGCCCGGTCGTCGTCGTTTTTCAAAGTCAGCGCCTCCAAGGTGACACGCGGATGGTAGGGGTCACCGTCGACGGTGTACCAGCAGCTGAGAAAGCCCGTGGCCTCCTGCGTCTCCGGGTGTGGCCCGTACAGCGGGAGGTCGGGGAACTTGGACAGGTAGGTCCCGGCGTTCTCACAGAACTGAGCGGACGGCTGACCGGTGACGGGGATCTTGCCTGAAGGCCCTGACGAACTTGGGCTGGGTGCGGGACTGGGGTGGATCATCGGCAGCAAAGGCGCGCAGCCGGACAAACTGAGCGTTATGACGGCCAACCCAGCGGCGCCGCGTAGCTGCATGACATCCCCCTTGCGTCAGCGATGGTTCACGGTAGCAGGCGCATGGCCGGCGTCGGTAGGGGCCCGTCCGAAGTGACCGCAAGCCAGTGCCTCGCCGTATACCGCGGTGCCCGAATAGGGATCCCTCACCGTGCACCTGGACAGAACCAGTGGAGCGGCGCGGAGAGGGATCGGCGAGGTTAGACTCACGTGAAAGCATCAGGGCCTCGGCTATCGCGCTACGGCCTCGGTTGTGCAATAGATCCAACAGCGGACCAGGATCGGTCTGATTCATTTCGACAATGGGGCGGGGAAAATGAACATCGAGGCCTTGGCCGCAACGGGCAAATACAGCAACGCCACCCTGGAAGCCTACACACGGTTCCAAAAGGGCATGCTGATCAGGACCGGTCTCCTTCTCGGCGAGATGATCATCATCATGATTACGCTTGCTAGCCTTCGACCTGACGTGAGCAGCCCGTTCTTTTGGGTTCCTATTGGTGTGATGTGGCTGTCTGTTCTGACCTATGCCGTCTTGTGGGTTCCGGGATATTGGAGGATCGTTCGCTCATCCGCCGCCGATCGCAAACGGCGAAAGCAGGGCTTGCCCCCCGAGCCGCTCGAACCCGTTGTGGTCGTCAACCCATCGAACAATCGGGCGGGAGCCACAGGCTAGGAATAGCCCGCTTGAACTCTGAGGCGAGACCACCCGAAGCGAACAGTGTCCGGTGAGGATCGACTATCGGGCGTCCGCGCCGAGAATGCGCGCCACGATTCGGCTCGCCGATTCCGATGCATTGATGCGCTCTTCTTCTACGAAAGATAACGGCTGCCAGCCGTGGTACCAGGCCCGCAATCCTTCTTGCTGAAGTCTGTCGCTTGTGGCCGCGTAGCGTGCCTGCGGACGTTTTCATCGAACGTAAGGTCGAAGGCAAAGAACCTCGCGTCGTTGCGCTGGGCGGCGACCCGTTGGAGCATCGCCGAATACCACTCCGCGTTGAATATGCCTTCGAGGATGACGTGATGCCCTGCACTGAGGCAGTGAGCTGCCGCGGCTTCGAGAAGGTCTGCGTGGGCGAGGCTCTCCTGTTCCCGCTCGCGGTACACGACCCGCCGGAAATGATCTTGACTGAGGATAGCAGTCGGCCATCCCAGCGCTTGTTGTAGCCCCGCTGCGATGGTGCTCTTACCGGAACCGGAGTTACCACGCAGGACAACGAGCATGTTTCGAACGTAACAGAGGGATGCCCGAAACGGATCCTTTACCGGGTATCACTGGCCTCGCACCGCCGGTTCAGGCAGCCAGGGTCGCCCAGATGAGACCGGCAGTGCATACAACCAGGCCGGCTGTCGCCACGACGAGGGCCCACGAGGCGGTGCGAATTCGTTCGGACATCCGCTGATCGAGTTTGGCGCGCTGCTCTATTACCCAGACGTCGAGGGATTGCTGTGCACCCCAAGCGACGTCTTGCCCCCCGACGTGCCGCAAAAGCTTGCCAATTCTTTCCGGGTCCTCCGCCGTTGGCTCGGGAATCTGGTGGTCGATCTGTGGTCGTCGCATGCTCAAGAATCGCATAAAGCCGACGAACTCATTTCGCATGACCATCCCCGACAGCGCCACGCAGCCGGCCGCACCCTTTCCGAGAGCTAAAGGGCCTTCTTATAGAAGGTTGCGGCGTCCTCGTATGCGAGGGCAAGATAGATATCGTCGGCCCTCCGGCTTGCTAGCGCCACATAAGACGACCCTTGCGCCTTGCGCCCACGACTCGACTTCAGTCATCAGAGCCTGTCCAACACCTTGCCGTCGTGCTCGCTTGGTCACCATGACCTCTTCGACCCAGGCAGCAGGACCGTTGGCAAGAAAGGTGGCCCGACAACGGGCTAAAAGATACCCAACGACGGACCCGTCATGCTGTTCGGCTATCAGAACGAGCGTCTCGGGCGCCTGGAGCGACGAACGGAAGGTTAGTTCAAGGCTTCCGGCTCTGGCACGAACGTTGTGGCGAAATCCTGAAGTAGAAGCCAAACGTTGTCCGCATCATTGATGACGGCGCGTCTGATCGTCATGGTGAGGTTTTGCATCTGGCACCTCACCGGGCGGAACTGTAGGCGAGGCCATCTGCAATGCGGTTCAGCGACCCACCTTTGATGACCTAGCTGGCCGGGACAGCTGTCCATCCGGTGAGGGACAGGAGATCACCAGCAATATCCTGGACGCTGCGGTTGTCAGTACGGCATCGCTGGACCCACTGCGGCGTGAGGAGCTCAAGTTCCCTCGCCGCGGCACTGCTGCGGTCAAGATGATCCTGAAGGTCGCTCCCCTGAACGCGCCCGCGCAGCCGAGTTGAGGATGTTGCATCAGTAGCGGTCAGCAGAACGGCGGTAATTCTGGGTTCATCTCCCATGGCGGCCGCCAATTCCTGGGAAAATCGGACGCTGACCGTGTTTGTGTAGATCATCCTCCGATATCCAAGGTCTCGATAGTTTGCCCAGATCGCGGCTAGGTTCCGCTCGGCCAGCTGATGCTCCCATGGACGGGGGAAGGCCAGATCAAGATTGTCGCCTTCAATCACGCAGTGTTTGATGTTCAGAACGGCGAGCTGCGCGTGGAGCTCAAACGCCACGGAGCTCTTCCCAACGCCAGAGCGACCCCCGATAAAAAGAACCTCGCTACGCATGTACACCCCTCGAGTATTGCCTAGAAGCCGCCCGAAGCAGCAGAAACGGTCGCTTACAGGTACTAATGCAAGCACCCTAGGCAGACAGGTAGTTCTCGAAGCGCCATGTGGCTATGTGGAACGGTGCCCGTTAGCTGATCCTTCAGCGTGCACGTCGCCGAAGCCAGGAGGCGTCCGCTTCGATTATTTGGCAGGGGGTTCGCTGAATGGGAAGCGAGATGTGGTGTCCCAGGTGAAGGTGCCTCGTTTGGCATCCTGGTGGACGGCTATGAGATGCATTTCGTTGATGGTCAGGGGAGGAAGGGCGGGTGCCCTCAGCTGGTCGGACGCTTGTTGAATGAGGGCGGTACTGCCTTCGGCCAGGGCGTAGCCCAGGGTGAGATGGGGGTTGAAGGGGGCTCCCGGCAGCGGTTGGCCCTTGTTGATGGTGTCAGCGGCCGCGTCGCGAACCGCCGCGGTCAGTTTCGCCCATGATGACGTACTGGTTCCTTTGACTCCAAGCGAGTAGTCATCCGCTTCCGGTTCGCCTAGCTCGATGCTGAACGGCTTGGTGTCGGCGGCGAGGCTCTTTAGCGTGGCCATGAAGGCATCCATATCTTCAGGGCTGACGTCGTCGGAGGTAACCGCGAACTGCTGCACCGTTGCATGCAGGTAGTTTGCTGGCTGGATGGAGCAGTAGTCGAACGCCTCCAGGACGCGCTGACGTTCTTCCAGCGCCGATCGGAGGTCGGGGGCGGGCAGTGCGTAGATGTGCAGGCGGTTCTGCATAGACGGCCACAAGGTGATGGGGTGCCCAAAGAAGCGCTTCACGGGTAAACCGTAGCGTCGTCGTATGAATCGGAGGTGAACCGACTGCCTGATGGGCAGCAAAACGCCCGCGCGCCTTGATGGTGGGCGTCAGTAGATCCGTCTGGAGTTCTCTCAGCGGCCAAGCACCGAATGCGCAATCTGCTGCGCGGCTTGGTTCGGTGTGATGTGTGTGGTGTCGATGACCTCGGCTTCATCGTGCAGCCAGGTACGAGCTGCCTCGGCGTATGGCTCCAAGTACGCGAAGCGGAACGTCGAGGGGCCGAGGTCTATGTCGTTCTGTATGCGGTCGCGGAGCGTGGCCTGGTCGGCGTGGAGCACGAAATGCTGGATCGGTATGCCGTATTCCGTAAGACCATCGCTGATCTCCCGCCAGTAGCTCTCGACCAGGACGGTCATCGGCATTACGAGTGTGCCTCCGGTGTATTCGAGCACGCGTCGAGCCGTTTCGACGACGAGCCTTCGCCACGGCTCCCAATGCTGGAAGTTGTCCGTTGCAGGAAGCCCCGGCTTGATGTCCATGAGCATCTCACCGACCTTCTCAGCGTCGAAAACGCGCGCGTCGGGCAGCAATTGCTGCACGAGCGCGCTCGTCGTCGTCTTTCCAGCGCCGTGGGTGCCGTTGAGCCAAACGATCATGAACCGAACTCTAGCGCCAAGAAGTGTCCTTCAAGGCGCGCCCGGTAGCCGATCGGCTTTCGGGCACCCCAAAACGGACTAGCTGCGGCGAAAGGGTGCGCCCATGGTGAGGGAAGAGCGACCCGTGCGATAGTTGCGGAGTGAAACGGGGGAAATGGGTTGCAGGCGGGGTCCTCGGCGCGGTCATTGTCGTTGCGCTCGTTGTAGTGGTGTTTCGGGTCTGGGACGTCCATCAGATGACCTCTGATTGGGCGCTCTGGCCAAAGGAGGTGCCATCGAAGGTCCAGTTCGCCAATCGTGACTACCAATGCGGGACGAATCCGATGCCAAACACGCACAACCTCGACGGAGTGACCAAGCAAGGAAAGACCGCGGGCGGAGCTGACATCTACTCAGCCGCACCAGGAACACAAAGCGGCACAGCGACTTGGATCGTGATCAAGACTGGCCAAGCCACCTACACCTGCGACCTCATGGGCGGCCCGTAGCCGCACTGAGCAAATCCCAAATGTCCGGTGGGGATCCTTTACCGGACGTTTGGACAAGAGGTGCTGTCACGAGATTGCGTCGACAAAGTGGGAGCAGGCAAGCTCCATCATCTCGGCGGGGAGCTCGTGCCCGCCATCAAACAGATGTGTGTCGCAGACTCCAGGGCCGAAGCCCGCGAGCACGGCGCGCACTCCGATAACTGGGAACCACGGATCAGCGGATCCGGCGGTGACAAGCACCTTCTGTCCGTGGAGCGCTCTCGCGAGCGCAGGCACGTCGCCGGCCGCCTCAAGGCCAGGGACGAACCATGCCGGATTGTGCTTGATGCGGTGAGATGCGAATGAGGCGACGGTGCCCAGACCGCAACTGACTACGCCAACGGAGAGGCGCGCATCGAACGCTAGGCTGAAGAGCGCCACCTGACCGCCAAGGGAATGGCCCATGATGCCCAGAATCCCGGCCATCCCGGGCTCCTCAACCAGCCACGTCGTCAGAGTTGCGATGTCTTTGGCGTGCTTGGCCTGAAGGCTGCTGCCTTGTGCTATACGCATGAGCGCATCGAGCTGCTCGTCATCCGTGCCAGCGGGCGACCAACCCCGTTGACGCTCCTCGAAGCCGATCAAGTCCGGGATGAGCACCCGGACTCCGCGTTCGGCGAGCCGGAACCCGTATGCCATCGAAGGATCACCGCAGAGACCGGCCACTTCGCTCTTGCCGATCGAGAACTTACCGGCATGCTGGTGGACCGCGATCACAGTCCTTCCGGCGGGCGCCTCAGGGCTCAGAAGCAGGCATGGGACGGTGTCACCGTCGCTCGTGTCCACTTCGACCCGTTCCAGGGCGATCGAACCAACAGGGTCAAGCGGGCAACGGCGCACGGCCGCCGGGCGGAGAAGCTCAGGGGATTCCAAGCCCAGCAGCCGACGGACCCATTCGCGGTTCCCTGACAGGTTTTCCATGAGCCCATGGTCTCAGCCAGTCACTGCTCCGGTCACAAGCAGCGCACGCTTAGGGATGGTATTCCCGCCTTTGGAGCGTATATCGCGTCTTTTCGGCGAAAGCGAGATCTTCATTCGAGGCCTTGCGGCCGTCCGGCTGATAGCGTGAGCGGCATGATTGGACGGCTTGAGCTGTTGCGGATGCTTGAGGCTGCATCGTCTTCTATGAGTGGGATCGCCGAGGTGACGCATGCGGTCGCAGCGATGAAGACAGATTACCTCGGCTTGAGTTATGTCCCAGCCGCAAAGTTGCTGGCCGTGTACCAGCGGCGCAGGGCAAGGTTGCCGGACGCGCATCCGACATCGACGGCCGTCGACTGGTTGCTCAATGCGCTTCCTTCCTACGTCGGCGCCGACGTGGGACTTGTGATGTTGAAAGGTGCTGGCCGAGTAATGTTCATCTGGCTCACGGAGCAGGGTGACTCAGTACTCGCGACTCTAGTGGGGGACGACCACCGGGAAGTCGCTCTGTTCCGGACTCGAGTTTCGCCAGGTCCTCATTCAGCACCCGGAACACCGCCTACGCTGTGTAGTCGGAAGCCAATTGAGGCCGTAGAGGAGTTCTAGCGTGCTCAACAATGGAAGCGCAGGGGTCAGGGTTGCTGTGGCCGCTGCCTTGTACCTCGTGCTGGTGGTACGCCGCAGGAAGTGAATGCCCCTTCGCTAGCGTCCCCGCAGGGGGATCCCTTACCGGACATTTCTTGATTGCAAACCAAGTACATAAGTTTGGGTCGGGCGTTTCAGGAGCGAGTGCTGGAACGGCTCACCTTGAGGTCGCCACCCCTTGCTCTCGTAGAGCCGCACAGCCCGGTGATTCTCGGTCAAGACGTGTAATACGGCAAGTTCGTATCCACGTTGAGCGAGTTCACCCGTAATAGCTGACAGGAGACTGCCTCCAAGGCCGCGGCCCTGCGCACTCGGGTCGACTGCGAGGAGCCCCACGACAGGTGCTTCGGGTGGGTCTGTTCCTAAGCCGCTGCCTGCTTTTGTCGCTAGCAGGAATCCCATCAAGCCGAGTTCCGGGTCGTCCGCTACGATCCACGATTCCGCATTATTGAACTTTGGTCGCGCGCGCTCGGCAACACCAACTATCGACCGGCCGTCCCGTGCCTCGCACGCCTTGACCCACAGCGCCAAGCAGGCGGCCTCGTCCGATTGAGTCGCATCGCGGATTAATGAGCTGCCTTCATTTGCTTCCTGGCACATGCGTCCATGATGCCACCAAGATTGAAGCCGAGGAGTGGTTCAAGCCCCATAGTCGATCCTTCACCGGGCCCGCTGTTGCGGGCTCCAGGTTGCCTCTATCCGTCCATGGTTGTCGAGTCAAGGACGGTCTGGAACTCTGGGCTTACCCGGATCGTCAGCCCGCCGTTGTTCGACACATGGGTTAGTTGTTCGTAGCTTGTCCCGTTCCACCAGAAGACGTGGGGACTCACCGGTCCGGGGGAATCGCTGTAGCCCATGGCCGCGAAGCGGGCCATTCCGCTGACCGCTCCGACAACGGTGTCGTCTTCGATGATGTGCCAAACGAGTTGATGCCGGTTCGGGACGCTCATCAGCCATCCGAGATTCTCCCGGATGCGCTTGCCCGTTAGTTCTGAGGCCAGCTCGGGTAAAAGCAGGGCCTGGCTGGCGGTGTAGACAGATTCACCCAAAAGGGCTGTGAAGGAGCCGCCGCCGGGCGCCGGGATGGTTTCAAGTTGTTCGACTTCCATGCGGCGAAGGTTCGTAATCCCTTGAATTCTGAGTCCTTCCCACCCGCCGAACTTGCTCGTGTTTTTATGATTGAAGATGGCAACGGTGTCTGGGAGGTCGAGAGCGAGCATCTCGACAATGCCGGGGGCGAACTCCCTGTGCGGGTAGCCGTCGAGCGTCGGGATGTTCGCCTCATCGTAGAGCCGGGCGAAGGCACGTCCCGAGACATCCGCAGCCGAAAGGATTTCGAACGGATCGGGTGCATCGAAGCTCCCCAGCACGCGCTGAAGGTGTGCGCTAATCAGGCTCCGCCATGCAGACTGCGGCTCGTCATGACAAGCGGCGGCCACGTTCCAGAATCCGAATTCACGTCCGGAGTCATCAACGGCGTGACCGGGCTGTATCTGGACTTCGAGTCCCATCTCGGCGAAGACTTCGCGCGTGATCGCTCGGAAACTATTCGCGGCGGACAAGGTGAGGAACGTGAGGTGCGGATCGGGGGTTTCCGGTTCCTGAGACTTCTTCCTGAAGATGCCCAAAAAGATTCGCTTTCGTTGTAATGGTCGATCGAGTTGGCACCAGCCCATATTGGAAAATGATGTTGTCGGATGACGGGGGTGGAACCGGCGCCCGCGGACCGTGGCATGACAGAACTGAACCATCCGGCGGGGCTTCCGACAAGGAGCTGGAGGGAATCTTTTTCAGGGCGAAGACTCTGAACCTGCTGATTTTCTACGACCTGGCGGTACAGCCTTGGCTAGCCTATCCAGTGACTCCGGGCTCGCGGCGAGTTCAACCTTGCCTTCGTCCGTCACTAAGGTCACGGATTGGAACCCGTACACCGGCATATATTTACGCTCCTTGCCGCCGACCTTCCGGCGCTCCGGAAGCACCTCCTGCACTTTCAACTCCGTCGACCGCCCGGACGGTTCCAGATTGTCGTAGACCGCGGGCTGAAACCGGATGGTTCCCGCACCCGGCGTTGCGATGCCTTGGTTCCAGATGGCGCTGAGCGATCCTGGACGAGAGTCCGGGTAGCGGACAAAAGCCCTGAACTGGCCGTGTGCGTCGAGGCGCCGTTTGGTTTTACGCACATTTCTTACGTGGAAGAGTGCGAAAAGCCAGTAGACCAAGGTGTTCGTGAAGGTTTTGAACATAACAGTTGCAGGGTCGCTTGCATCAAAGACCATCCAGGCAGCAAAGGCAAAGACGACGACGAGAACGTAACCGAACGCCAAGGCCAGATACGGGTGCCGCCGGACCCACTTCTTCATGACGACCTTCCCATGCGGAGGCGACTGCCACTCATCCGATCCGCGCTTGGTCCAAGGCCCTTATTAGCCCGTCAGTATCATCGACATCGTAGAAGGCGACCGCCTGTCCCATTCCGAGGCTGAAAAAATCGAGCCCTGTGTTCTGGTACATGCCCAAAACACCCATAAGTCCTTGGTATCCGAACGTCACGTTTACATGCCGTCCGTCCCTGGCTCGGTCCACCTTCGTAGGCATTCCGATGACTGGGGAATCGGCTACTGACCTGTCGCCCGTGCAGACGATTGCACGAGAATTGGTCAGGCCGTAGATCGTTGCTCTCTTTCGCCGCTTTTTGAAGATGAAACGCCCGAAAATGAAATAAAGGCCCACGAGAACAAAGGGAATGCCCCAGATGATAAACAGGGGCTGCCTCACTGCCGTGATAGCCGTAACCTCCCAAAAGACGGCAAACCCTCCCCAGAGGACACTGAACGGTACAAGGAAGGCGTCAGCCGAAGTGAAGCGAACCCTCGGATCGGGTTGTCCCGCCCACAACAACTGCTCACCTTGGCGGAGGAGGGGAAGAAGGCGGCTTCGGGGGTCGTTCATGCGGGAAGTCTTGCACAAAATCACGGTGAAGGGGGGCTTACTGCAACCATGTCCTCACCGCCCCGCCACGCACCCCGCGACATACTCCGCATCCACTCCCACCCCGCCGACGATCGACGAGTAATGCCCCGTCAACCACGGCAACCCCACTACGTAACGCACGGTCCCGACCTGGATTCTGAAGAGAAGATCTAGGTGTTGCTAGCGAACGCACTCAATTTTGCGGTTATCACCACTCAATTCCTGGAGATTCAACACTCAGTGGCATTATCCGTGGCTAGAATTGTCCAACCTTCTAATGGGTCGTGAGCCGTCAAGACCAGAGACTCGCGGATTCCTGCATTAACCGTGCTGGCAAGAATCAAAGGAGAGAGCGTTGAATCGAACTTTAAAACGAGGAATAATCTCCGCTATTACGGCGGGGATTATTGTGTGCTCAGGAGTGGGACCAGCGCTTGCGGCTGATGGTTCGGGCAAGGCCGAAGACGTCTTTAGCGACTCCTCATACTCCGCACTGACATCTGGGGCACGACCCGGATCACTACTAACAAGGTCCACGATCAACGGCAATCCCTATGGATGCGGGGGCTACACAGAAAGGGTCCATCTTAGTGGTGGAATGTCATCGGTCCACGCTGGCATCAAGGACTGTTCGAGAGCGCCCTCATACCAGATCGTCGGGGCTGAGATCATGAAAGCCGGATGGTTCGGCCTCTGGCACAGATCGGCCTTCAAGAGCGGCGATGCATACAACCGCCTTGCAAAACTTGATGTCAACGCCAAAGCCATTTGCGGTAATAACTCCGATCAGACCTACCGAGGAAACGGTTACCACCGGGTTAACATTGGAGGCGTCAACTACATTGCACGAACGTCCAGCGACATAGCAACACGCTTCGGGTGCGACTCCTAAGGCCAACCCTCGCGATCGCGTCGGTCGCAGCCATTATTTGTGCGACCGGAGCCGTCCATGGATGCAGTCAGCAAGACCATCTTCGCGCGGAAGAGGCAGCTGTCGGTCTTGAAGAGTTCAAAAACGTTCCAAGTGAACCGCCGATACTGAATTATGCAGGCAGCGAGCGTGAAGCCTATGTACTCGATTGGAAGTCCCGGGAACGAACTCTGAGGATTGACAAGACTGGAACGGTTCCGGAGACATTCCAGGCTCCTCCGTCATTGGCTCGCCGATTCTTCCTTCAGGGGTTAGCGAATCCAGTATTTTTGCAAGTGGCGATATTCCATCGACCAGCTTCAGACGTGGATCCATTGACCCGCCCTGACAGGACTTTGACTTGTCATGTCGAACAAATCGGCGACTGCAGAACTTCGAGGAATCAAGAAGCGATTCATATCGAGTTGACTGAGGATGTTTTTCCTCAACAAGGAAAAGTAGTTGTATCTGTCAGTTCAGAATTCTATGCCGAGGCCGAACTCAACTCTGAGCGCTTCATTAATATCATTGGATGGGTTCTGGAAATTGATCTCAGCTAAATTTCCGGGAAAGCGAATATGAGAGGACGCTTGGTTTGATGGATCGCCGGGAAGCAGACTCGGAGTCGCGCATCCGTTGGTTCCTACAGCAGACCATCGGGAAGCCTGCGGGATCGCTGGCCTGCCTTATCCCTCCCGTCTATCCCGCTTATGCCCGGGTGCTGAATCCCGCTATGTCGCCAACTGGTCGACGTTTGCGCTGGTCACAGCTTGCCGGTGATCAGCTGGAGGTTGACGGTGGCACCCAATGGAGCGAGATCGTGGCGGCGTGCGTTCCCGACCCGAATCAAGTCTACGAACCCCAGAACGGTTCCGTTGATTCCGTAGTGGCCGAACGGTTGGTTTCCAGGATAGCGAAGGGCGCCAGGCCGTCACCTGAATGCTTGTTTTTGGTGTGGGAGGGATATGGCGACCTCAATGGCCGGGTTCGAACTTCGCCCGTCATTGTCAATGGCCTTGGTCGGGGACTGCATGTGTTGCGGGGACCGCTCGAACTGGCGCTGGAATCCATCGAGGACAATCCTGCTGGAAGACTGCCCTTGAACTGGCTACCTCTGGATGGAGCGTGGTGCGTCGCTAATGACATCCATGCTCTCTCGGTCTTCATCGGAGGGTCACCTTCCCTGATCGGCGAAATACTGGGCGATCCTGAATTGGAGGCCTATTACATCCGGCCCAATCAAACGTTGGTCTCGGAAGACTAGCCTCACCGCCCCGCCACGCACCCCGCGACATACTTCGCATCCACGCCCACCCCGCCGACGATCGACGAGTAGTGCCCCGTCAACCACGGCAACCCCACTACGTATAGCCCCGGCTGTTCGGTGACGCCGCGGGTATGTCGCGGGTAGCTCCAGGCGTCCAGGACAGGAATGTCCACGAAGCTGAGGTCCAGTTGGTAACCGGTGGCCCAGAGCACCGAGGTGATGTTCTCTGCGGCCAGGTTGACCCGAGGCGAGGCGACAGGTAGCCAGTCGTCCGCGGGCGCTGGCAAAGCCTCAGGCGCGTCGATTCCAGCGGCGGCGATGTAGGCATCGAGCGCACGGCCCATGCGCTGGCCGAACCCGGCCTCGACTGTTGCGAGGCGTTGGGGGAGGTCGTCCGTGAAGGTGAGTTCGCCGTCGTCGGCTGCTTCCAGGTGCCCGTGCAGCCGGACGCCTTGGCGGCCGAGTTCGCGGAGGTGGATGTCGTGGCCGCCGTCGGTGCCGGAGAGCAGGGGGTTGCAGGCGAACCGCGCCGCGGGGGAGGGCAACTGTGCGACCGTCAAGGCGTTGATCCCGTACTTGGGCCCGTGGATTCCAGTTTGCAGGAGCCAATAGAGGATGTCGTGCCCGCGATACCTGCGGGGCGCCTCCGGACACATCGACACCGCCAGATGCACCTCGCGCCCGGCCGCGAGCAGATCTTCCGCGATTTGCCCGCCCGACTGCCCGGTCCCGACGATCAGCGCGGCGCCGTCCGGCAGTTGCGCCGGATTGCGATAGTCGTGCGTGTGGAGTTGCAGGACACTCTTTGGGACTCCGGCGGACAGTGCCGGGATTTTCGGTATTTGGTACGCGCCGGTCGCCAGCACCACATTGCGTGCCCGCCAGCCGCCGTCGGACGTTTCAACGCTGAAACTGCCATCCGACGTCGAGATCCACGTGACGTCCGTGCCTGTACGGACCGGGGCATCGATCCTCGTCGCGTAGTCGCGGAAATAGTCCACCACGTCGTCACGGGCCATGAACGCCTCCGGCTCCGGCCCCGCGTATGGCATCCCGGGCAGGTCTAGCGAGAAGTTCGGCGTGTTCAGCACGAACGCATCCCAGCGATCCTGCCACGCGCCGCCCAGCGCGTATCGCCGTTCAAGGACCACGTGCTCGACGCCGGCCCGGCTGAGGAAGTAGCTCGTGGCCAGTCCCGCTTGGCCTCCACCGACAACGAGCGTGTCGATCTCGAGGGGGCGGTTTTGTTGTGCCGCTCTGTTCTGTTGTGCGGCTGTGGGCGGGGCAGTCTCCATGAGCGATCCTTCCGGTCCCTTGGCAGAACTTTACGCCCCGAGATTCAGGTGCGGGAGGTGGACAGCACTGACGGTCCGGACCGTCGTCGCCGATCTGTCCACGACGGCGGGTATCGGCTCGGTCGCCGAGATCTGCGCCAACCAGCCCGGCCTGGAACTGGGCGAAACCGTCTGCGCGCCGTGCGTAGAGGACAGCGGGCTCCCCGACGCAGTCTTCCAAGCAGACCTCGCCGCTTTCGGAGCGCAGAGCCCGGAGCTTGCCACGCGGTACCGGTAATCCCGACCAATTCCGGCGCATGAACTTGATGCGATCCTCCGGAAACGGTCCTAGAGTGTTGGCCATGGCTATCGCACGCTTCCCCGTCGTGGTACTCGATTGTCCCGACCCCAAGACCCTGGCCGAATTCTACAGCGCCCTGCTCGAGTGGAAAATCGAGCAGAACGACGACGACTGGTGGTCCGTCCGCGCCGAGTACGGCGATTCGATGGCTTTCCAGAAAGTCGACTCCTACAGGGCGCCGGAATGGCCAGGCCAGGACGTCCCGCAACAGATGCACCTCGACGTCGTGGTCGACGACCTCGACACAGCTGAGGCGGCTGTGCTCGAACTCGGCGCGACCAAGCATGAGAACCAACCGGGAACGACATTCCGCGTGTTCCTCGACCCCGCCGGTCATCCTTTGTGCCTCTGCCTGGACTGACGTGCCTGGCGGGGAGGGGGATCATCGGTTGTGCCAGTGCGGGGGCATTTCGAGATCCGAAGGCAAAAGAGTTGCACGGCTACCTTGCGCGGCGTTGAGCTGCGGTTGGGTCAGATACAAGGCTTTGGAGAGATCGGCGCGTTCAAGCCGGACATCCCTGAGGTCTGCGCCGAGCAGATCCACACCCGATAAGTCACTGCCCCGCAGATCCGCAGCGATAAGGTAGGCCCCGCGGAGGTCTGCCCCGCACAACCGGCGGGAACTGAGATTACTGCCCATCAGGTCCGCTCCCGGCTTGAGCGCTGGATCCAGGTGGTCATCACCGGCGGCAAAATAGGAGGCCCGTACTTCTGCGCTGACATCCATGAGCGTTGACCTCACCTGGGAATGAAGATCTCGAATATCCAGTGAAAGCAGCTCGGGCAGTTCGCCACGGACTGCCTGCTCGATGGTGTTCCTGAGTTGAACCGCACGGCGTGACGTATCGGGATCGAAAGCCCGGGTCTGTGCCTCGGCCAGGTACCAGAGCATCTCATGAAGCTGACGGGCAGCTTTGAAAGCGGAAAACATTTCGTCTTTTGTGCCAGGGTTCTCAAGCCAACTCTCTCCGGCGAAGAACCCTTGCGATACATTTTGACCTGCCCCGAAACAGTCAAAGACCGTGCACCCACGAAAGCCCCTCGGGCCCAGGCTGTGGTGGATTGTGCACGAGAAATCAGGCGCGAGGTTTTGGCAAGGAGAGCCTGCCGGTTTATCGAGCGCAAAATCCGCGGAACGTGAGAATCCGAAGGCCGTGCAGCATAGGGCAAAGCAATTTCCGCAGTCAGGGCGCAGGGATTGCCGGTCTAGGGCAGGCGAAAAGGGCTCGGCTGAGTTCGTTGATGTTGTTTCCATTTGATCTTCCAGTGGTGAGTTCGCTTTTGGGCCGGTGAGCAGGGGAAATCCACAAGGAGTTCCCCTGGCAGGCGCAGGGAATCACCGCTCCTCCAAGGAGCGAACTGGAAGCGCTGAAAGACGCTGGATCACAGAGAAAAATGAAGTATCACTGACATCAGAATACTCGACCACCGCCCGGCCATTCCTCGGTTGACATCGACATGAAGCCAGGGCGCACGGGTGCGGAACACATCGGTCAGGATTGAAGAAGCGGCTAGTGGGGCCTCGGCATAAAGTCGAAATCACCAAGCAACCCACCCCACTAAAGGACATGCCATGACCGCCATCGACTCAGTCACCCTCGAAGTTCCCGACCCCGCAGCCGCCACCGCTTTCTACGATGCCGCCTTCGGATTAGGCGAGCGGGTGCGCGTGCGGGCCTCGAACGCTCCTACTGACGGCTTCCGCGGGTTCACGCTGTCGCTCGTCGTGTCGCAGCCGTCCACCGTCAGCAGCCTCATCGACTCCGCTCTGGAAGCCGGTGCCACGACCCTCAAACCAGTGGCGAAGTCCTTGTGGGGCTACGGCGGCGTCGTACAGGCTCCGGACGGCGCGATCTGGAAAGTCGCGACGTCGGCCAAGAAGGACAGCGGTCCCGCCACCCGGGAGGTCGACAAGATCGTGCTCCTGATGGCGGTCGCGGACGTTTCGGCTAGCAAACGGTTCTACGCGGACCGGGGCCTCGCCGTTGGGAAAAGCTTCGGCAAGTACGTCGAGTTCGCGATGCCCTCGAGTCCCGTCCAGCTAGGGCTCTACGCGCGCCGGGCCCTCGCCAAGGACGCCGGCGTCTCTCCCGACGGCACCGGATCGCACCGTCTCGCGATCAGCAGCGACGCCGGCCCGTTCACCGACCCGGACGGGTTCGCGTGGGAGCCCGCCTCAGCGTGAGGGGGCGCGCGGCGCTGCCAGGGACGCCGCAGCTAGCCCCGCACTACCGCGATTCCCATCGGAACCAGCGGATTCCGATGAAGGCGAACACCGCGACGTAAGCGACGCATGCCAGGAGCGAGCCGGTGTCCTGGCCGCTCCAGGCCGACTGGTTCAGGACATCCGAAAAGAGTGTCATGAGGCCTCCGACCGGAGACCAGTCCGAAATTGACTTGATCGTGTCGCCGAGGATGCCGGTTCCGCCGAGGACGCCTAGGAGCAACAGGGCGATCATGAGCAGTCGGCCGATCGCGCTGATGGCGTTGGTGGACCGGATCAAGCCGACGAGCGCTTGTCCAATGGCCAGGAAGACGGCGGCCCCGAGAATAGCGACGGCGATGACCAAAAGGTACTGGCCAACGTTCAGCGTCAGGCCGTGAACAATTGCACCGACGATCACCACGATGATGGAAGCGACCAGATTGGTGACCACCTGCACGATGAGGCGGCTGGTCATGATCATCCAGTTCGGTGCCGGTGTGACCCGAAGCCTTTGCAGGACGCCGATGTCCCGATCGTGTGCCAGGGCCAGCGTGAAACCGAGCAAGCACGACGTGAGCAGGCCAAGGGTCAAGGCCAAACCGATGATGAGCATGGATCCTCCGAGGCGTGATTGCCCCTTGCCGAAGGTTGTGGCCACGAGGATCACGATCGGCAGCAGGGCGCTCAAGACAAGTGAGGTCTTGCTGTTGAGCATCACAATGGAGTCCGCGCGAAGCAGCGAGCCCATCGCCAGGCCGAGCGGCGGGCGGGCGGTATTGACCGCGGCGGCGTTAGTCACGGATTTCACTTCCTGTCAGTCCGATGAAGACGTCTTCCAGGGTGGGCGCACCGTGGGCCACTGAAAGCACGCGCGGATCCTCCCTGTGCTTGTCGATCAGCTCCGAGGGCTCTCCAACCGTGAGAAGTACGCCATGGTCGATGATCGCTACCCGGTCACACACGGCCTGCGCTTCTTCCATGGAGTGGGTGGTGAGGAGAATGCTGTTGCCTTCTCCACGAAGTTCTTCGATTCGGCGCCATAGCCCACGGCGCGACTGCGGGTCCAGCCCGGCAGTTGGCTCGTCGAGCAGCAGAAGGAGGGGGTTGTGGATGGTGGCAATGAACAGTGCCAGCCGTTGCTGCTGCCCGCCCGACAGCTGTTTGAACCGTTTGCCCAATTCCTGTTCGAGCCCGATGGCCCGCATGCTCGTACCGATCTGCTCACGCGAGAGTTTCACTCCGTAGAGCCCGCCGTAAAGCCTTGCGATCTGCTGAATGGTCAGTTCGGCCTGGAAACTGGAGGACTGCAGTTGTACCCCGAGGCGCGCTTTCGCGTCCAGAGGCTCTTGTTGAACGTCGATTCCGTCCACCAGCAGTTGCCCGGATTTCGGCTTGACCAACCCCTCGATGGCACTGAGTGTGCTGGTCTTCCCTGCGCCGTTCGGCCCCAGCAAGCCGAAGATCTCACCGCGATGAATCTGAAAACTGACGCCGTCGACGACGGTCCGCTCGCCATACGCGACGCGCAACGCGCTGACGTCCAAAACCGGCGGCTGTGCCGGCACATTCACTTCACTCATCGAGCCGTATCCCTCTCAGGCTGGCCGAACCGCCCCATGTCAGGGCGCCGTTTCGATGAGTCTATATGCGGGAACCTGATGTTTTCGTGGGAGCCGACACCGCGCCCTAAACGACCCGATTCGCCCGTTCCCAGTGGTCCCGCAGCAACGCGCCGAGCCGGTCGGGCTCGATCCGGTGCGGGGGATCGAAATGGTGGCGGTCCGGGAACACCTCGAGGCGGAAGTCCGGGAATACCGTGGACAGCCGCTCGGCAACCTCGCCATAGTCGTCAGGGTTGCTCAGGCCGCCGAGGACGAAGAACACCGGCCGATTGAACGCAGCAAGCCGCGCCCTATCCAGATCGTAAATCTTGAAGTCCCGCAGGAACGCCCTGATCCCCGCCGGCCGCTTGGCCATCCACGGCGGCGGTCCGCCTTCGGGCGGTGGCGGAAGGACGACGTCGGGCTTCACTCCCAACCTCATGAACGCGGCCATGAATTGATCTGGCGGTAGCGATTCCAGCGCCTCATAGTCCTTCCAGAGCCGGGTGTGCGCCGGACTCCAATCCCAGCTTCCCGCCCACGCGGGCTCGAGGAGCGTGAGACTGAGCAGTCGCTGTGGATGCTTGGCAGCGAACGCCAAAGACGCTGCCCCGCCGCCCGAATAGCCGAGCAAATGGAACGTCTCCCAGCCCCGGGCCTCGGCCTCGCGGAGGACACCGTCGACTTCGGTGTCCAGGTTCCAGCCCGGTGGCGGCTCGTCGCCGTCGTAAAGTTCCAGGTCCTTCGCGACGGCGTCCACGTCGGGACCCAGCGCTTCGATCAGCGCCCCGTAGGCGGGTTCGGCGGGAAGGACGCTCCCCGGAAGAAGGACGACCCGAATCGGCTCCATGGCGGAACTCTACGCCTCTTGGGGTGCTAAGGGAGGGGGAGGAGGGACTATTTTCCGGGGCCGAGGACCGAGAGGCCGGCGTCAAGGGGAGCGGCGAGAAGCTCGGTGTAGAGCAGCATCGAAGCGACGAGGCGGTGTCCTGTTGCCGCGGTTGGCGGCGCGCGGCAGATGAAGGATTTCGACAAATAGTAGCCATCCGGCCAAAGGCCTGTATGCTTGGAGCTGTTGTTGTGTTTGGCATTTGGTAGTTCAGGCAGTTCCCGCGGTTCATCAACCGCGACCTTCTGAAGTAACGGTGGAGAACACCCCACACCGGAGGCCCGACAGTCGGGACAACCTCCACCTTCAGTAAGGAAACTGAAAAAATGGCTACAGGTATCGTCAAGTGGTTCAACTCCGAAAAGGGCTTCGGCTTCATCTCCCCGGAAGATGGCAGCCAGGACGTTTTCGCTCACTACTCTGCAATTAACTCGGGCGGCTACCGCTCCCTCGAAGAGAACCAGAAGGTTTCCTTCGACGTCGAGCAGGGCCCCAAGGGTCCCCAGGCAGTAAACATCCAGGCTCTCTAAGCTTCGGATTTCAAAAAGCAGGGCCGGTCATTGACCGGCCCTGCTTTTTTGTGCCCATTTCCGGGTTGCGTGGCGACCTCTCGACGCGCAAATTTCCCGGCGACACGCCAAATCCCTGTCGACACCGGAATTCCGGTAGCGACAGGGATTTCGCGTGTCGCTGAGCTTTTGCTGTAGCGCTCGGCCTTGGGCTTGGTCATGTCCCTCCCTGGATCGTCTTCGCTCGGATGTCGGATTCTGCTCAATCATTCGAATGGACAAACGCCGGTCCCGCGGAATCACGGGACCGGCAACTTCGGCGAAGGGAATGATCCAGCAGAATCCGACGATGTCGCTGGATCTTTCTGTAACCCTTATTCGCAGGCTATGCCGTCGCCGTCCCTGTCCAGTGCGGGCCGGTAGCCTGGCTGGCCCCGATAGATCGGTGCGGCGCCGGCGGCCCGGGCAGCCGTACAGTTCGCGTAGTAAACGGACGACGGCGCTGGTGGCTGTACCTGCCTGGCCTGGGCTTGATCTTGCTGTGCCTGTGCTGCGGCTGCTTGCGCTGCCTGTGCTGCGGCGGCTTGAGCCGCAGCCGCGTCGGCCGCTGCTTTGTCGGCCGCCGCCTTGTCTGCCGCCGCCTTGTCAGCAGCGGCCTTGTCTGCCGCCGCCTTCGCCGCAGCCGCTGCTGCTGCTGCTGCTGCGCGAGCGTCGGTTACTTTCTTTGACTCTGAGCGTTCCATCCAAACTAAGGTGCCCGCGTCGGATTTTGTGCAGATGTACACCTTGGGCGGGTAGCTCTCGGTTGCGTTCTCCGTTACGCAGGACGCGGATTTCGGCGCGGTCGGTGTGGGCGTGGGAGTTGGGGTGGGCGTCGCCGAGGCGGAAGTTGATGCCGATTGAGTGGCCCCCGCTTGGGAGGTTGTTGGGCTGGCTCCGCCGCAGGCGGCAAGGGAGAGTGCTGCGGCAGTAGACGTGACGATGGCAAAGACCTTGAAGATATTCTTCCGAGATTTCAAGAAGTCGTGCGACGCGTGCTTTATTTCCCCGTTGTTTTCAGGCGCGCGAGTATTCATTTATTGCCCCCATGATTCAGTTTTTGACGCGAATGTCAGCAGATCCTAGCATCTGAAATGCGAGAAAAGAAGAAGTTGTCCACATGGACGAGAAAGCCTCTTGACAGGGTCCCAAGAGGTTGTGGTCCATTCTGCAAATTAGAATTTATATTCGATCTATGAAAACAAGATTCGAATAAATATCCACATGCGCGAGGTTCGATCTAGAGGCGGCCACGAAACCCCCGTAGCGTCGGAAGCAAGAGACCACCACCAGGAGCACCATGGAAAATTCATCGCGAACCCCCACCTCCTTGGACGCCGGGGGAACACTGAGTTTTCTTCGGCGCACACGGAGATGCGGAACAAAACCCCACGTCGGCACACGTAGACGGCTCCCCGCGCACACTGAGTTTTGCCAAAACACCACTTAGATGGCCGTTTCGGACTTTACCGTTTCCCTTGGAACGAGGTTCGTCAGCGCACCCCGGGGGATTCCGTGGGAGTGCTTGGGAGTCCGCCTGCCAACGCCCGGCTTTGGGCAGGAAACAGTTGAATCGTCTGGACCTCGCACCACCTAAGGACCGGAGAGTGCTGGATCAGCGCGTCAGAGAAAGTTGGATCGCGAGTGTTCGATCAGGAAGTTCGGCGAACGCTGGACTACGTTGCTCGCGGTATGATAGTTCGAATTGTCGGCGCGCCTGGCAGCGGCCGCACGAGTGTGGTGCAAAAGGCTATCGCCGATCTGGAAAATACCGGAGCAACGGTTTACTCCGTTTCGGGACTCCGCTCACATCGCGAAATACCCTTTGGTGGAATACATAGCCTGAGCCTGGATATTCGAATAGGCCAATTGGGAGTCCTCGGTGTAGCTGACACCCTGGCGAGCCGGCTCTCCAGGCCAGGGGAGCGCGTGCTTGTGGTCGATGACCTCGACTTCGTCGACACGGAGACTGTAGCGGTTCTGGACGCCGTCCGGCGTCGGACGAAACGGCCCATGATCGTTACCATGAGCGAGTCATCCATCTACTCGATGGCGCAGCCAGCGGTGCTCAGCCCCGGACCGGAAGCCAGGGTTCACCTGAATCCGCTTCGCTACGAGCAAGTGAACGAGCTCCTCACCGGGATTCTGGGAGCCCCGGCGGACACCGACACCACTGCCCGGATCCTGACGAAATCGGCAGGGAACCCGCGGCTTGTGGTTCGCATCGCGGAAACTGCTTCCCTCAGTGGCTTGATTGTCCTCCGCCATGGTCAATGGCGCATGACGGGCGACACCCTGTGGAACGAGCACCTTCATGGCACCGTGGAATCCCTCCTCGAAGGACTCGAAGCCGACGAACTCACGGGCCTTCAAGCCATGGCCATCGCCGGGACCACGCCCCTCGACGTACTGCAACAGGTAGTTCATTCCGATGTTCTCGACAGGCTCGAACAGCGCGGCCTCATTTCCGTTGTGGAGGACCTCCACAACACTGTCTCCGCTTCGATCACGCCACCGGTCCTGGCCGACTACTTCCGTGGTCAAAGAGTGCTCACAAGCAGGCGGGTCCTGAAGAGTCGAATCACCCGAGCCCTCAGCGGTTTGCCACAGGAATCCCACGTTGACCTCAACTCGGCTGATTCGCTGATGAGGGTCCTGGCTGCGCTGCGCCTTGAACGGAGCTCGGACGACGCCGCAACGGCACGCCATTTTCATGAGCAAGTATCCGTCCTGGAGCGCAAGCGATACGAGCTGTGGAATGCCGAAAGGTCAGTATCGAATGCGGTGGCACTTCTGAGGGTCTATTGGGGCTCGCCGATTGACGCATCGAGAATTGAGCGGATCCTTGCCCAGACCGTGACCTCGGAAGGCGAATCGTGCGATCTCCTGTTCCTGGCATTTACCAAAGCGCTTTGGGCGATCCATAAAGGCAAAGGACTGGACTCTGCGGCCGGCGCCCTCAGGAGCTTCGGGGAGGAACGTCCCAAATGGTCCGCCGAAGCCGAAGCGGCAGAACTTTTCCTCGTGGCGTCCTACGACAGAATGCCGGAGAACCTCGACGGGATCTTCGCGCGTCTGCACGATCGTCACCCCGAAAGCGGTGTGATAGCCAGCATCCGGGGCATCCTGGAACTCTACCGATTCAACCCTTCCGCCGCGCTCAAAGCCATCGACACTTCAGGCGGCTTAAGAGGCATTCCGGGAATCGAACCGTTCATCCGTGGAATGGCTTTGTTCAGCTCGGGGCGGATCGATGAGTCGATTGTCTTTGCGCTTGACCAACGCGGAGATGCCCGCCGCAAGCTGGACCAGTTCGGGATGGTTTGCAACACCTATGTGGCTGCCCAGGCCCTGATCTACCGCGGCTATTTCGACGACGCCGAGTACCTCATGGGCAGTGTGTTTGCCATGGGGCGGCCAGGCTTCCTGGTGGCTTCCCTTCACGACGCAATGCTTAGGCTCGCCGGGCTCAGGACGGCGACGTCCGCGATCTTGCCCGCAGCGACCCTTGCCACCCAGGCACGGCGCGAAGCTGAAGACATCGGCCCGCTCCCCGGGACAGCGAGAGGCGTGTACGAGCTCGTCGCCGCGCGACCCCTCATTCCCGCTGTATTCGACGGGAAGGCCGCGAAACTCATTCAACGGCAGCTCGAACGTGGCTATGTCCTCGAGGCGATCTATTCCGCGCTCTTCTTCACGTGCCTTCTCCCGGGCCGGAAAGTTCTCGATCTCCTCCGGCAGACCTTGAAAGAGTATGCACCGGCCGCTTCACATGATCAGCTCTTGGCAATTGCCGCGGCCGTGGTGGAGGATGACCACCAAATGCTCGGCGTGCTGCTCGAGCATTACGAGCCCGACGCCGATTTCTACCAGGTCCGGATGCTGCTCCGCGGCGCCTTCAAGCGGTATGCGTTCGTGGACAACACGATCGGTGCGGCTGCGATGGACCGGGCGTACTCCATGTTCGCGGCACGTTTTCCTTCGCCGGATGAGCCCGTCGCGTTTAGTTCCGGAAGCTACTCGCCCCTGACCGTCCGGGAAATCGAGATAGCAGCCCTGGCAGGTCATCGCTCCAACCCGGAGATCGCCGAGCATCTGGGAATCAGTATCAGGACCGTGGAAAGCCACATCTCCAACGCGCTGCGCAAGACAGGAAGCCCTTCCCGCACGGCCCTCTTTGACCTTGTCCGGGATTCGTCTCCGTTCCGCGAAAAGCGGCTTTCCGAGTGAGCCTGCCAGTGGGCTTCGGTCTACGCGATTGCTCCTTCCTCCTTGAAGACGAAGGAATGCCTAACGGTCAGTTGCTCCGGAATTGTGTGCGAAATGAGGACAACCACTTTGTGCTGTGCCCAGTCGCCGAGCTCGTCGATCAGGGCCTCGATGCCTCGAACGTCCATGCCGTTGAAAGGCTCATCGATGGCGACCACAGGGGTGTCGGCCACAGTGCACATGAGCAGCCAGAGCTTCCGGATATTGCCCGTGGACAGCATGGAGACGGGCTGCTCCACCCAGTCCTTCAGTCCATACTTGGCCAGCCGGGCGAGCCCGGCCTCCGGACCGACCTGACGGCTACGTGCCGCCAGGGCCAGATGGTCGTGAACCGTCATGGAGGGGTAGAGCGCCGGCGTCGTACGGCAGACGCTCCGTACGTGGCGCGCGTCCGGTGAGCTGGCGTCGATACCGCAAAGCCGAACGCTTCCGGCCCAAGGTTGGAGGAAACCGCTGATGAGCTCCAGGAGCGTCGATTTCCCGCTGCCATTGCTGCCGGCCACACGGTAAAGCCCGGGCTCGTTCATGCTGAGACTGAGTCCGTCCAGGACAGGGGTGCCTTGCCGGTAGCCGGCGGTTACAGAATCGATTTCGATCGAAGCCTCAAAAGACGTTGATGCAGGCATACGGCGGCTCCCAGGATCAAGAGGATGGAATAGCCCAACAACAGCACGGTGCTGAACTCGGGGCTGACAACAAGAATGAGCGAGCATGGAGAAATCAGGAGGAGTGTGAAGAGGCCGTCCATCACGTCATTGGACTTGGTCCCGCCAGTGGTGGTTGGCGGACGGGAGAGGGATTCCGCGACGACTCCGGACGCCGCGACGATCAAACCCGCGAGGACAGCACCAGGAGCCGGAAGGTCCAGTGCGAGAAATGCCCCTAGGAAAACAAATCCACCGATGGCCGCCCCCGCTATGACGTAGATTCCGACGAGCCGGACAACGATCGCGGTGGCGGAGAAGCCGTTCTCCCACGCGAAGCGGTAGTGGTACAGCTTCGCCGTGGGCCCGATCCGATAGAGCATCGGTTCCGTGACGCCGAGGCTCAGGAGCACGGCAGCACCAATCAAGGATTTGTGCAGCTCTCCGGAGCCGAGAGCCGACTGCAGGGGGAAGACGCCCCTCGCTCCCAAGAGGATGCCAACGACGGCGATCCAGGCAAGGACGATGGTGGCGATCACCGAGCCCTGTTTGCTGCTCAACAGATCAGTGACAACGAATAGCCCGAAGCTTGTCGCCGGCCGTTGGCTGCCGCCCCGCTCCGTATTGAAAGAAATCCTGCGGTAGCTGAGGCGGCGCAAGGCACGGATGCTGAGCAGGATCAATATCCCGGACGCGGCCGCTGCCAGGGAGTACAACGCCGGAAGGAAGCGCGAGGGGTCCACGGCGAGGCCGCCGAGCCGGGAGAGCTGAGGCAGGAGAAATCCCGTGGCAGCCCCGAGCAACAATCCAAGGATGAGCGCCAAGACGCCATACCGCCAATGGAGGCCCATCCTTCGTGCAGGTGTTGAAGCGAAATGGAGGACGCAGTAGACGCACGCACAGGAGGCGAGAGCCAGGACGGAGGCCGAAGCCGCCACGACGCCAAAGTAGCTCGGCGATTCCTCGAAGAAGACCAGGAGGAATACCGCGGCCGAATACCAAAGGATGCCCGTGCGGCGGAACGCCGGGACCAGACCGTATCTCACCACAACCTGCGGGAGGGGAAGTTCCATCGCCCGGAAGAGCTCCAAATGCGGAGTGCCGGATACTGCCAGCCGTCGGCTTGAAACTACCTCGGTGAGAACTGAGGCGACCGCGGAGTAGAGGATCGCGAGGAATCCCCAGTTGAGCACAGCAGCCGTGTCTTGGCGGAGCGGGCCGTCGCGGAGAACAGACATCGTGGATGCGAACACCATTGTTCCGAGCAGGACCAAGGCGATCGATCCGAAGATCGCGAGGGCCCTGAAACCGTCCAGCGTGAGCGGCAAACGCATCGCATTGACGATTTCGAAAGCCCGGAAGTCGCGCAGGATTCGGTAATCGGACCTCCGGACCGACACAGCAGGGACGCTGGCGTTAGAAGCTTGGCCTGCGACGTCGGCGGGTGGGGTTTTGGTCCTCATCGGCGCCTAGAACTTGCTCCGCGGACTCTTCTTGTGGACTGAGTCCATGAAGGCCACAATGGTGAGGACCGCGAGGCCGAGCGCACAGACCGCGGCGATGGCCGACGTCGTGCCCTGGAACGGGACGACTATTACCGGGCTGAGGGCCGCCGCGTTGGCGAAACCGGCGACGGCGAAAACGGCCGCCTTGAGCGGTAGCCATTTCCCGGCCTTGCTGAAGGCCGCAAGCAAGGGTGCCGCCACTCCGAAGACGAGAAGCACGGTGACCATCGTGTTCTTCACGGCGAGGGGATCTATGTTCTTGAGGCCATCCGGGGCGGGAGAAGCCCACATCAGGCCGACTGAAATGCAGGAGAATGCAGCGACCAGGAGGCCCACGATTCGTAGAAGCAGGCCGAAGAGCTGAGTAATCATTGAGAATTTCTGTCCGTGGGTGGTGGTTGAGGAAGGTCAGCCGATGGCGACTATTGTTGACAGACCCATGGCCGAAAGCACAACGAGGATCTTCCTGCCTGTGGAAAACTCGCGCCAATGTCGGTAGAAGATCACCAGGGCCAGCACGGCCATCGAGGGGAAATAGGCCCAATATCCGGGGATTTCCCGCGGTTGGATGACACCAAAGGCCACGCTGAAGAGATTCACCGGGATCGTGGCGAGAATGGCGATCACAAAGAAGGCCCCGATCTTGAAGCGGCCCGCGAGCACCGATTTTCCCGGGATCACCCGTTTGTCCAAGAACGCGGCCAGCGAGAAGTACAAAGCGATGATCACGGCGTAGACAAGGAAGAACAAAACGGTGCCCACGGTCATGGAGAGGCTCAGGAGGCGATCGTCCCCGATTTCCGAGCGCACGTCCGCCGGAACGTTCGCGTTGAGATACTTTCTGGTCAGGGGAAGCCGCAGAGCCACCAAAGCCATGAGCAGGATGTAGCCCGCGATCCACAGACCCCGGGACGTCGAGACCCATTCCCTGGCTGAGGACGGCTCGGGACGCAACTTTCCGACCTTTGCGACGCTGATGACGGTTTCGGACTTCCGTCCGTCTTCCGTGCTGGTCATGAATTCCTCCTCAGGTCTTGAGCTGAATCACGATGGCCTCGATGACGGCACCGAGGACTATCAGGGCGATGGCAATGAGCAAAGTGCCGAGGGAACGGGCCATGTCGTCGATGAACGACCTCAGGGTTGGAGGCTCGTTCTTCATCAGCAGCCTCCGAGCCAGGCCCGCGGCGGGCTGGAATCCGGCGGTCGCCGCCATCACCAGGCCGAAGAACTCGAACGGGACGTACCACATCACGTCCGCAACCAGGCCCGCACCGCCGACGGAATGCACCCCGAGGGATACCGTCGCCCCGACATACAGCGCCAGGATTCCGGCTCCGAGAAGCGTGGTCAGCCCGAGGGTCGCGACCCCCGAATAGAGCACCAAGGCCGCGCCGACGTTTCGCCCAAGGATCTGGAGGAAGTCTTTGCTGTAGAGCGGACTCCCACCCATGTCCCTGGCGTCCCGGATCCAGGACAGGTCCACCGACGAGTAGCCGAAGATGGCTATGGCTGCCATGGCGAGGCCCGTGCTTGGGAGCAACCATCCAGGGATGCCCCCAAGCACGCGTGCTGTCTTAGCAAGCATCGATTTAGGCGACTGCTTGCGCCCGGCCGATGCGGAAGAGGATGCCTCGAGCCGTTGCGATCAAGGCACCCGTGATTCCTGCCCCGAAAATTGTGCCGATGACAACGAGAGCCCAGCCTCCGACCTCAATGGCGTGCATGATCTGGGACGCCGCCGCGGCAGAGATCCCAAGGGACCCCGCGATCCATGAAACGGCCAAGCTCGCGCCGAAGATGCCAACCACGGCCAGCGCAGCCGCGGCCGCAGCCTGAAGGCCGGTCCTTTTCGTCATTGTTGATTCCACTACAACCCCATTTCTCGAGTAGAACGGCCAACGGTTTCGCTGGCCTTGAAGAGTGGTGACCCTCCCCAAAGGAAGGCCATCCACGATTCAGATTCTCTCGGTGAAATTGGCGTCTCCGTATAAAAAACGGAAAAATCCGTGTGCAAAAGGCCGTTTCTCAGTGTGAATAAGCCGGATCTCCGTGTGCGCGGTGGCCCGTCTACGTGTAATCCGGGCAAAAACACTGAGAGCCGTTCTCGGCCTGGGAACGCTAAGGAACTTAGACGTGGCCGGTCTGGTCGTGGACCGTCAATGTCCCGGCGAGGTCGAGGTCTGCGCCGGTGCCGTGCGCCCCGGCGTGTGCGAGAAGTGCGGCACCAAGTGCGGCGCTCCAGAATGTCCTGGCTTCGACGTCGACGGGTCGCTTGAGGCTCCAACCCCGGCTGCCGACAAGCTGGGTCACGAAGCGCTCCGATTGGCGGAACAGCAGTTGGAGGTGCTCGTCGACCACGGGGGCGAGCTCGGCCTTGGCGATTCCGGTCGCGAGTGCTCCCGCGACCGAAGGGAGCGAGGGCAGGGCGAGGACCGCACGGGCGATGTTGCGCCGGAAGGTCGCAGCGTCGGGGGCCTGGCGGCCGATCCGCTCGATCCGCCGGGTGTCGTGAAGCAGACCAAGGAATGCGGCGTGCACGAGTAATGAGTCCTTGGAACCGAAGTAGTAGGTGATCTGGTTGGGGAACACTCCTGCCGCGTCTGCGATCTCCGCGACGCTCAGCTGGGCTCCGTGGCGCTCCTTGCCGAGTCGCGCCGTGGTCTCGATGAGTCGCCTCCGGGTCGCGCGTCCGCGCTCGAGCGTCGAGGTCTGCGCCTCGGGTTCGGTTCGCTTCTGAATCACATCTCGATTGTATGTGATACAAAAGTACGGTTAGTTGTATGACATACAAGAGAGGAACTTGAAGGTTATGGGATGGAATGAGGTTGTAGTGACCGGGCTTGGCGCGATCACGCCACTCGGAGGCGACGTCAGATCGACTTGGGAAGCCCTGCTGGCTGGTGAGTCCGGCATCCGAGGAAACGTTCTACCCGGCCATAAGGACGGCGAACTGGCCGGCACCGTGGCCGGGACAATGGCGATCGACCCGGCCACGTACTTGTCGCCGGTGCAAGCCAGACGCCTGGACCGCTCGCAGCAGGCAGCTCTTGTCGCGGCGGCCGAGGCTTGGGCTGACGCCGGCGCCCCTGAGGTCGACCCGGAGCGACTTGCCTCGGCGATCGGCACCGGAATCGGCGGCGTGCAGACCCTGTTGGAGCAAGACGACGTTCTTGAACTGTCGGGTGCCCGCCGTGTCTCGCCACGAACCGTACCCATGCTCATGCCCAACGCCGCTGCCGCGCTGATCAGCATCGCCTACGGTGCGCGCGCCGGAGTATACACGCCGGTCTCCGCCTGCTCATCCGGCGCCGAGGCGATTGCGCTAGGGGCCAGGCTCATCCGTGCCGGCGAAGCAGACGTGGTCATCGCGGGCGGAACGGAGGCGGCGATTACCCCGGTCACAGTCGCCGGTTTCAAGCAGACCCGGGCGCTGTCGCGCCACACCGCGGAGCCAGCCTCAGCGTCTCGACCGTTTGCCGCGGACCGCAGCGGATTTGTCCTGGCAGAAGGAGCCGCGGTCTTGGTGCTAGAGAGTGCGGAACACGCCGCCGCCCGTGGTGCACGGGTCCACGCAGTGCTCGCCGGAGCCGGCATCGCGGCCGACGCCCACCACATCACCGCCCCCGCTCCCGGAGGCAGCGGTCAGATATCGGCAATGCGGAAGGCTCTCGCGCAAGCTGGACTTGCTCCCGAGCAGATCGGGCACATCAATGCCCATGCTACTGGGACGCCGGTGGGAGATGCTGCCGAGTCCCGTGCCATCAGGGAGGTTTTCGGGCACGCGACCGTGACGGCGCCCAAGGCGGCGCTCGGCCATCTCTTCGGGGCTGCAGGGGCGATCGAGGCTCTCATAGCGGTCCTCAGCGTGAAGCACGACGTCATTCCGCCGACCCGCAACCTCACCCCGACCGACGTCGATCCCGACATCAACCTCGACGTCGCCATCCAACGACGGAACGTCCCTCAGCAGGCTGTGCTCAGCAACTCCTTCGGTTTCGGTGGGCAGAACGTCTCCCTCGTCATCACCGATGCACTGCACCCCAAAGCCCCGAATACACGATGAACCACGCGACTACCGTCGCGTGGAGGGTGCCTTGGCCGGCGAACCGACAATGAACGGGCGTGTGTTGAGCGGTTCGACGGGAACGACGGGAGGTTTGGCTTCGGTAAGCGGCTCCGAAGTCTCATCGTAGGAGCCGGTTCCGAGCCCGCGAACCGTCCAGCCTTGCGCCCGCCATGCTCGAGCATCCAGGACGTTCCGCGCGTCCAGGACCATCCGGCGTCGTACGAGCGAGCCGACGGCGGCGGGCGAGAGGGCACGGTATTCGTCCCATTCGGTGAGCAGCAGCACCAACTCGGCGCCTTCGAGAGCGCGCGTGGTGGACGCTTCGAAGCGGAGCTGCGGATAGCGCATCCAGGCATTGTTGATCGCCTTGGGATCCGTCACCGTAACGTGGGCGCCGGCCGCGGCGAGTTGGAGTGCGACGTCGAGGGAGGGCGAGTCACGGATGTCGTCGGTGTCCGGTTTGAACGCCGCGCCCAGCACGGTGACGGTGCGGCCGGACAGGAAGCCCTTGCACATGTCACGGGCGACGTCCACGGCGCGGGCGCGCTGGCCCAGGTTGATGGAATCGACCACACCCATCCACTCGTCGAGGGAAGGCACGGACAGCGCTTGTGCCTGTGCGCGGAACGAGCGGATGTCCTTCGGCAAGCAGCCGCCGCCGAAACCCAGTCCAGCGTGGAGGTACCGGTTGCCGATGCGCGGATCCAGCCCCATCGCCTCACTGAGCTCGGTAACGTCGGCCCCTGAAGCGTCGCAAAGCTCGGCGATGGCGTTGATGAAGCTGAGCTTCGTGGCGAGGTACGCATTGGAGGCGGACTTGATGAGCTCGGCGGTCGCGAAGTTGCAGACCAGCCGCGGGATCCCGGCCGAAATCAGAGGTTCGTAGACGGCGTCGAGCGCAGCCGTGACAGGGGCGCCCGCGGCAGAGTCCTTGCCGCCCGGCACGCCGTATACCAAACGATCCGGGACCAATGAGTCCTTCACTGCCGTACCTTGGCGCAGGAATTCGGGGTTCCAGCCGAGCAGGACATCCGGCCTGCGGGCAAGGATGCCGCGGAGCATGTCCACCGTTCCCACGGGAACGGTGGATTTGCCGACGACGGCGGCGCCCCTCGCCAGGTGCGGAAGCAGGCTCTTCGTGGCTGCGATCACGTAGGAGAGGTCCGCCGTATCGGAGGTCTTGGACTGCGGAGTGCCCACGCAGAGGAAGTGCGTCTGGGCGCCGGCGGCGTCGGCGAAGTCGGTGGAGAACGTGAGCCGCTTGGTAGCGAAGCCGTCGCGGAGAAGTTCGTCGAGGCCGGGTTCGTGGAAAGGTGCGAAACCCTTGTTCAAGTGGGCCACCTTCTGGGCGTCGACGTCGATGCCCACCACGGTGTGGCCCATCGACGCGAGCGTGGCGGCGTGTACTGCGCCAAGATAGCCGCAGCCTACAACGGAGATTTTCATGCTGGGAGTCCTTTGCTGGAAGTCACGGAAATGGTGGCAGGCTTTGCCGCGTGAAGTTCGGCCGCGTGAAGTTCGGCCGCGTGAAGTTCGGACGCCTGAAGTTCGGCTGCTTGAACCGGGTGGCTGGGAGCGGCGGCCGGTTCTACGAGCGCTTCCCCCGCGATTACCGCCTCGTAATGCTCGACGAGTTGGGCACTCAGCACCGGCCAGGTCCGGCCTTGGACCGAAGCGAGTGCCGCCGTTCCGAACGCACGGCGCTTGGCGTCGTCGCCCACCAAGTCCTGCACGTAGGCCCGCAACTGCGCGAGGTCTCCTGGCTCGTAAAGCCAGCCGGTGCGCGAGTTTTCCACGAGATCGAGGGGACCGCCCCGGCCGGTGGCCACGACGGGAACGCCGGAGGCCATGGCCTCCTGGATGGTCTGGCAAAACGTTTCGAACTCTCCGGGATGGACGAAGAGGTCGAAGCCCGCCACGACTTGGGCCAATTCGTCGCCGCCGAGGAACCCGGTGAAGAAGGCATTCGGCAGAGCTGCTTCCAGGGCGGCGCGTTGCGGACCGTCGCCCACAATGACAAGCCTGGTTCCCGGCAGGTCCGCCAGCACGGCGAGGTCCTCCACTTGTTTCTCGATCGCGAGGCGGCCGACGTAGCCGATGATGCGCTCGCCGTGGGGCGCAACGGAGGTGCGCCACGCCGTCGAGCGCTTGGTGGGGGAGAAGCGCGCGGTATCCACACCGCGCCGCCACATTCCCACCCTGAGGATCCCGCGGCCGCGCAACTGGTTGAGCGCGAACGTGGACGGGACCAGTGTCCGGTCTGCACGAAGATGGATGTTGTCCACCCGGTTCCATGCCCAGTTCTCCAGCATGGGGAGCCCATAGCGGGCAGCGTAGCTGGGGACCTCGGTTTGGTAGATGGCAACCGTCGGAATGCCGAGCTGGTGCGCAGCTTGCACAGCCCGCCACCCGAGGACGAAGGGCGATGCGAGGTGGACAACGTCCGGTGCGTAGTCGGCAAGGATTCTCTTGACCCGGCTCACACCGCCCAACGCCACCCGCACATTGGTGTATCCGGCCAAGGGCACGGACGGGAGGCGGTGGACAAAAGCGCCGTTCACGACGTCCGAGACAGCAGTGTCGGACGTCGACGGCGCAATCACCATCACTTCGTCGCCGCGCTCTTGCAGATGCTCGAGCACCCGCAGGATGGAGTGCGTGACCCCGTTCATGAGCGGCAGGAATGATTCGGCAACGATAGCGATCCTCACCCCTCCACGGTGTGCGCGGCGGTTGGCGAAGCGGGGGAATGGGCGTGACCGCAAGGGGAAGGTTTGGTTAACAAATTGACGTTGCTTCCCCGAGTGGAGGATCCGTAGCGACCGAACATGCGCAAATCTAGGTAATTACGCAACTCAAAGACGGGTAGGACTTACTCTTATTCCCCCATGTCGGCCCGCCTTACGGTGACAACGGTAGTGAACCTCGTGGCCATGACTGGGGCTTGTCCCGGGCACCGGGGTATTTCGGCAAGCGGGCGATGACTGGGCGGCGCGCCCTCACATGCTGAACAACGTTGGGTGATTCACCCTGCGCCGCCCGTATGTCCGGCCAGGCCGTTGTCTAGAATCGAGCCAGACCCTATGAAACTCTTCAACCGTACTGACCAGGTTGACCAGCACCGGACGTTTAAAGGGACGATCCCCGGTAAATGGTTTACGTGGTTCTCCACCGTTGTGGTGGTATTTGCTTTCACCGGCGTCACCGCCGGCATCACCGCACCCGCAGCCCAAGCCGCTAATCCAACCGTCGTCACCTTGACCTTTGACGACGCAAATGCCGACCAACTCAACGCCGCGCAGACCATGCAGAGCCTGGGCCTGGTGGGTACTTTCTTCACGCCGTCCGGATTCATCAACAACCCCAATTACCTGACGACAAGCGACATGCAGGGCCTTGTGGCAAACGGCAATGAGATTGCCGGCCATACTGTTACCCACCCGGACCTGACCACCGTGACGTTGGATGAGGCAACACGCCAGATTTGCAACGACAGGGTCAACCTCACAAACCTTGGATTCACGATCACTGACTTCGCGTATCCGTTCGCTGCCGAGAACGCATCCCTCGAAACCGTCGTCAAGAACTGCGGGCTCAATAGCGCCCGCAACCTTGGTGACATCAAGACGCGGTTCAGCTGCGCGGGGTGCCCGCTCGCGGAGACCATCCCTCCTGCCAACCCGTACAACACGGCGGCCCCGGATGAAGTGGACAACACCTGGACCCTGGCGGACCTGCAAAAGTCGGTCACCCAGGCGGAGCCCGCAGGCGGGTGGGTCCAGCTCACCTTCCACCATATTTCAGCTACCAGCACGGATCCGCTGAACATCACCCCGACCCTGTTCAACCAGTTCGCCACGTGGCTCAAGTCCAGGCCCGCAACCACCACGGTCAAGACGGTGGCCCAAGTGATCGGCGGAACCGTCAAGCCGCTTGTCTCGGGACCGCCGGCACCACCGGAGGGCACGGGCAACCTGATCAAGAACCCAAGCCTTGAAACCTTGGTCAGCGGGGCTCCGCAGTGCTGGGCCGCAGCAGGCTATGGCACTAACACGGCAGCTTTTTCCACCGTCAGGCAGGCACACACCGGAAAAGTCGCCGAACAGCTCGTGGTCACCAACTATGTCGACGGCGACGCCAAGCTGCTGCCGACCCTTGACCTAGGAGGGTGCTCGCCTACAGCCACACCCGGGAACTCCTATTCAATCGGTGCCTGGTATAAATCGACCACAAGCACCCAATTCGAGCTCTACTACCGGATCGGCGTAGGCTCCTGGAAGTATTGGACATCAAGCCCCTGGTTCTCAGCGGCCACGACCTTCCAAAAGGCCACCTGGACAACGCCTCCACTGCCCACGGGCGCCAGCGGCATCAGCTTCGGGTTGAACCTGTTCAGCAACGGCACGCTCACCACCGACGACTACGAGATGTTCGACGTCGGCACCCCGCCACCGCCTCCTCCGCCGCCACCAGCCGGCGGCAACCTGGTACAGAACCCCAGCCTTGAAACGGCCGGTACGGGCTCGTTCCCGCAGTGCTGGCAGGCCGGCGGATACGGCACCAACACCGCGACGTTCAGCACGGTTGCTACCGCGCACACCGGTACCAAAGCGGAGAAACTCACCATCACGGGATACTCCAGTGGTGACGCGAAACTGCTTCCAACAATGGACACCAGTACCTGCCCACCTGCGGCCGTCGCCGGACACACCTATTCGGTGCGTGTTTGGTACACCTCTACAGCCGTCACACAGTTCGCCTTGTATTACCGTGACGCCTCAAACAACTGGGTGTACTGGACCTCCGGACCGTGGCTGAATACCGCGACTACCTACACACAGGCAAGCTTCACGACGCCGGCACTACCCGCCGGGGCCACGGCCATCAGTTTCGGGTTGAGCTTGTTCAGCAACGGATCGGTCACCACCGACGATTACGCGATGTACGACAGCGTAGGAGCTCCGCCGCTGGGCTGAGCAATCGATCAGTGACAAAAAGCTGAGGGCGGCTGACTAGCCGCCCTCAGCTTTTTGTCGGGTTCTCTATTGCGCCGGCTGGCGGTCGCGCTATCTGGCAGCCTTCAGGACGTCCGGCAACTCGTCAACGAATACGGTCCCGGGCGGCTCATAGTAGATGACAAGCACCTCGTCACCCACGTTGAAAACACTGCTCTTGTCGAATGGATGCGCGTGGAAGGCGCTCGTACCGCCGTGGAACGGCAGCATCACTTCCCCCACAGTGCCTGGCCCGATACGACCCGTGACCCTGCCGATTTTGCCCGTCAGGCTCCGATCAACCTCTTTGTGCATCGGTGTCCCTATGCATCAGGGGTTTTGGTGGGCCGCTTGGGCGGTTCCTTGCCGTTCTTGAGCGCAGCTGTGATCGATGGCAGGTAGTTGCCCACTTGGGACAGGATCCCACCCACCATGCTGTTGAGGCCCTCGCCGCCGTTGAGGACGGTCAGGTTGCCCACGTGGGCAAAGGGTTCAGCCGCGGCTGCCACGATCGCCGGCATGTTCTCCGCGAGCTGTTGGGAGATGACGGCCTCTTGGTTGGTTCCGAGAGCCTCGGCGCGGGCCTTGATGCCGTCCGCTTCCGCCAAGGATTTGGCCTTGATGGCCGAGGCTGCCGCGTCGCCGCGGGCCCGGGTGGCCGCGGCTTCGGCTTCACCCGTGATCTTCGTGGCTCCCGCGATGGCGGCGGCCGCCGTGGCGTTGGCCTGGGCTTCGACTTCCACCTTGCGGGCGTTCGCTTGAGCCTCGAGTTCCGTCCGCCGTGCCCGCGCCTCGGACGCACTGATGTCGGCGGCCTTTTGGGCTTCCGCCTCGGTGCGTTGGGCGTACGCCTTTGCATCGGCGGGCTTCCGGATGGACGTCTGGAGCTTTTGCTCTTCGCGGTCCGCTTCCAGCTTGGCCACCTCGGTTTCCTGGACCACCACTTGCTGGCGCGCTGTGGCGTCTGCCAACGGACCGGCCTGCGCGGCGTTGGCCCTCGCGGTTTCGGCATTGGCTTGGGCCGCTGATTGCTTGATCGCCGAAATGCTCTGGGCATCCGCGATCTGGGCGGCTGCCTCGGCCTCCTTCTCCGCGGCCTCGCGGTTCCTGGTGGCTTCGGCGATGCGGGCCTCCATTTTGACCTGTGCAATGTGCGGTTTGGCCAGGTTCTGGATGTAGCCCGTGGGGTCCTGGAGGTCCTTGATTTGGAGGGAATCAACTACCAAGCCAAGCTTTTCCATTTCGATGCCGCTTGCGCTGCGGACCAACGAGGCGAGCTTGTCACGCTCGCGGATGATTTCTTCCATGGTCATGCTGCCAATGATCGAGCGCAAATGCCCTTCAAAAACGTTGTAGACCTGGCTTTCCATTTTGGGCTGTTGGCCGAGAAACCTCCTCGCGGCGTTCGCAATAAACGGCGCAGCGTCACCGATTTTGTAGATCACCACGCCCTCCACGATCACCTGGATGCCTTGCGAGGTCACGCAGTTGACCTGGAGCTCTGTTTCATTCAGCGTCAGGGACAACGTCCTCACGGTTTGGAGCCCGGGAACCACTAAGGCGCCCTTTCCCGTGACGATTTTGAAATCCATTCCGTCCCTGGTGTCCAAACTTCCCCGAGTCAGGCCGGAAATGATCAATGCCTCGTTTGGTTCAGCCACCTTCCACATCAATTTGATGAGAAGCCTTATAACGGTAACGGCGACAACTACCCCCAATACGGTGACGAGAATCGGGAGATAAGCAACGAGGTCGAACATGACTGTCCTTTCAACGGCAAGCACCCAAGCGGCTCGTGTAGTCAGTCTGCTTCGGTCTGCTCCAGGAGTCCAGCAATTTGTTTACCTACAATTGACACAACGGATTCTGCTAGGCGTGCGTTCCCGCGAGCGATACTGTCCTCATCTCGCCGGTGCCGTCGGCTGGGACCGCCGGAACGCCGTCGTCCTCTTGGCCGTAGAGCCAGTCGTTGTACTGGAAGTCGCCGTCCTTGCGGCTCTTGAACAGCAGGTTCCGCAAGACGCGTGCGACGCCGGACACGTGCCACGACTCTCCCCAGACGCGCGCCGTGCGTTGGACGCGGGCCGTCCGCGCTGCGCGGGCTGAGTTGAAATCGCTGATGGCGCGATCCCAAGCAGCGGTGTCCACGCCGTCGTCGTTGAACACGGAGCCGACGGTGGAGTCCTGGAGGACCGCGGCGTCTTCAAGCGCCTGGCAGGCTCCCTGGGCCAAGTACTGGAGCATGGGGTGTGCGGCATCGCCCATCAGGACCAGGCGGCCGTGGATCCAGTTCTCGATGGGATCGCGATCGTACATGGGCCAGCGGATGCCTGTCGCAAGGTTCCGCAGCGCAAGCTGTACTGCCGGAATGCAGTCCTTGTAAGCCGCCTCGAGTTCGTCGACGCCGCCATACTGCTCCTCACCGCGCTCGAACGAGGGCGACTTGAAAACAGCCACGGTGTTGAGCAGCTCGCCTTTGCGCAGCGGGTACTGCACGAGGTGGCAGTCCGGACCGAGGTAGACGACGACGTCCTCGAGATCGGCGGCCGGGGTCTCCGGCGTGATGGGCACCGTTCCGCGATACGCGACGTACGACGACGACACCGGCCCGTCCTGCGCGACGGCGGCGCGGAGCGTGGACTTGAGGCCGTCGGCGCCGATCACGACGTCGGCCTCGTAAACATCGCCGCTGGACGTGTGCGCCACGCCGCGGTGGTTCACGGTCTCGACTTTCTCGACGACGACGTCGTTCACGAGGCGCACGCCGGCATCCTGGCAGGCCTCCAACAGGATCCGGTGCAGGTCGCTGCGGTGGATCACCACGTACGGGGCGCCGTAGCGCTCTTCGAACTCGCCACCGAGGGTCTGCCGGGTGAGTTCCTCACCGGTGAGGGCGTCGCGGAACACCAAGTGCTTGGGGCGGACGCCGATCTCGAGCGCCTTCCCGAGGAGGCCCCAACGCTTCAGGACGCGGGAGGCGTTGGGGGCCATCTGCAGTCCCGCCCCGACCTCGCCGAATTCGGGCGCCCGCTCAACCAATGTCACCTCGGCGCCGTTTGCGCGCAGGGCCAGGGCGCCGGCAAGGCCGGCCATCCCTCCGCCGACGACGAGGACTTCGGTGGACGTTTTGCGGTCAGACATTGCTAGCTCCTACAGAGGTGGTGTTTGTGGGTTGGTTTTTGGCGGCCGTGATCTTCGCGGTCTTGATCTTGGTGCCGATGGCGCCGAGCAGGATGGCCGCGACGGCGGCGGCCCCGGCAAATGCCAGGAAGTTCGAGTTGACGCCCAGGCCGGCCGCGAGCAGCAGCCCGCCTACCTGGGGTGCCGCGACCGCGCCGATGCGCCCGACGCCGAGGGCCCAGCCAAGCGCTGTGCCCCGCAAATGCGCCGGGTAATGGCTGGCCACCGCCGCGATGATGAGGCATTGGGTTCCGTGGGTGCCGACCCCCGCCAGCACCAACATGACGTAGACAAGCCCCACAGGCGGACCCGCCACCAGTACGGCCAGCGCGACGGCGGCGACGGCGGCTGCCGCGATCGCCGTCGGGATCGGACCGAATCGGGTTCCCGCCCACGCAGTGGCCACCGAGCCGACGACGGCACCGAGGTTGAGTGCCAGCGCGAAGGTCAGGGCTGACCCGAGGTTGTAGCCGGCCAGTTGCATCAGGTTCGGCAGCCAGGTGCCCAGGCCGTACCAAGCAAAGAGCGTGACGAGGGTGGAGACCGCGAACAGGAGACTCATGCCGAGGTACGGGGCACGGAGTAGGGACTTGAAGCCGCCTGTTTGGTTCGCGTTCTTGGCGGCCGGGAGGGGTTCCTCGAGTGTCGCTGGGAGCGTCTCCGGGAGGAAGCGCATGCCCAGCGGAACCACCACGAGGAGCGCCACGGCGGCCACCAGGAACATGACCGGCCAGCCGAAAGCGGGAATGAGCGGAATGCCGGCCACCGCGGCGATCGAGCCGCCGATCGGCACTCCGGACATCATTAGCGTGGCGATGGTGGACCGCCATTTGGCGGGGACCAGTTCCGCGACCAAGGCATTGGCCGAGGGAACAAGTCCGCCCAGGCCGATGCCCGCCAGCAAGCGCAGACCCCCGAAGACGAACGCGTCCGGGGAGAACGCACACAAGATGGTGAAGAGTGAAAACAGTGCGGCGCAGGCGATGATGGTCCGGCGGCGCCCCCAGCTGTCCGACATCCTCCCGGCGAAGATGGCCCCGATCATCATGCCGAGGAACGCCATCGAGCCGACCGTGCCGGCGGTGGCTTTCGTGAGCCCCCAGCCGGTGTCGGTGATGAGGGCGCTCTGGACGGTGCCGTAGACGATGAGGTCGTAGCCGTCGAAAACCACCAGCAACCAGCAGACCAGGACAGCGGCGGCGGAACGCTTGGAGAACCGGGCGGAGGCCCTGGGGAGGTGGTGAACGCCGTCTTGGGTCCGCTCCGGCGCTGCAGCGGATGGTGTGTGATTCATCCCACCACTGTGTGGCTGTTTGGTTATGCAGCCCAATAGAATTCTGTCGTGCAGAATCTTCCAGCCCGCAAAAAACCGGCCTATTCCATTGAAGCCGTGGACAACGCCCTGCATCTCCTTCAGCTCCTGCGCGACGGCGGCAGCCTGCGCCTCAAGGACGCCGCCGCGGAGCTGGGTGTTGCTCCCTCCACAGCCCACCGGCTGTTGGCCATGCTGGTCTACCGGGGGTTCGCGGTCCAGGACGAGACCCGCCGCTACGTGCCCGGGCCGGCCATGGGGGTTGGACCGGCAGGACTCAGTTGGAGCCGGCTGCTTCGCACGGTGGCGCAGCCGCACATGGAACTCCTGAGTGGGCGGATCAATGAGACCGTCAATCTCATGGTTCGCGTGGGAACCAAGGTGAGGTTCCTGGCCACGGTGGAGGGGACCAATGCCCTACGGGTCGGCGACAGGCAGGGAACCGTCCTGCCCGCGAACAAAGCCTCGGGCGGCAAGGCGCTGTTGGCAGAGCTGGAGCCCGCCATGATCGAGCAATTGTTCCGCAGCCACAACGCGGAGATCGGCGGCGACAACATTCCCGACGCCGAATATCCGGCTTTCCTGCGCGAGCTTGAGACGATCCGGAGCAACGGATTCGCGGCGAATTTCGAAGGCACCGAGGAAGGGATCAGCGCCTTGGGGGTGGCTCTCCACAACGGGCGGGGCGTCGCCGTGGGCGCGCTGAGCGTAGCTACTCCCGTGGCACGGTTCCGCAGGCTCTTCGATGCTGGTCTTGTGGGTATCATGCGGGAAACCCAGCGCCAATTGGAGATCGATATCGCGGCCAATCCGGCCGAGTCCCAGCCTTAACCCACCCAAGCCGTGACCCACCCAAGCCGTGACCCACCCAACTGACTCGCAGTTGATGTCGTTTTGAGGGCCCATAACGACATCTATTGCTAGTCAGTTGGGTCGGCGGGTCCGTCAGGTGGGCCAGAAGATTCTGTCTATCAGAATATGCTGGAGATCACTTGGGGGCTTCCCTAGGGTCTGGAGTACGCCAAAACTGTCCCGTACCCCCGAGGAGGCCTCTGTGTCCATCAGCGCCGATAGCACAACCCACGAATCAGTTGCCGCCGAGAACGCTGTTCCGGAACCGACTCCCGAGGAAGCCGCCCAGCTGGAGCAGCTGTATCAGGATTTCGAGGCCGGGAACCTGATTCCGCTCTGGACCGAGATCGCGGACCTGATGCCGATGGTGCCGTCCCCGAAGGCCGTGCCTTACGTGTGGCGCTGGAACGATTTGTACCCATTGGCGGCCCGTGCCGGGGACCTGGTGCCTGTTGGCCGTGGCGGGGAACGCCGTGCCATCGCCCTGGCAAACCCGGGCCTCGCCGGTACTCCGTATGCCACACCCACCCTGTGGGCTGCCATCCAGTATCTGGGCGCGCACGAAACAGCTCCGGAGCACCGCCACTCGCAGAACGCCTTCCGCTTCGTCGTCGAAGGTGAGGGCGTCTGGACGGTCGTCAACGGGGATCCGGTGGCGATGCGCCGCGGGGACTTCCTGCTGACGCCGGGCTGGAACTTCCATGGCCACCACAACGACACGGACCAGCCGATGGCGTGGATCGACGGATTGGACATCCCGTTCGTGCACTACGCGGACGCCGGGTTCTTCGAATTCGGCACCGAACGTGTCACTGACGAGGCCACCCCGGACGTTTCGCGCTCCGAGCGGCTCTGGGCCCACCCGGGCCTCCGTCCCCTCTCCGGGCTGCAGGACACGGTGAATTCCCCGATCGCGGCCTACCGTTGGGAACACACCGACGCCGCCCTGCGCGAACAATTGCTTCTCGAGGACGAGGGCCACCCGGCCACGGTGTCCCAGGGCCACGCCGCCGTGCGTTACACCAACCCGACCACCGGCGGGGACGTCATGCCCACCATCCGCGCCGAGTTCCACCGCCTGCGGGCCGGCGCTTCCACCGAGGCCGTGCGCGAAGTCGGTTCCAGTGTCTGGCAGGTCTTCGAAGGCCGCGGCACCGTAGTGCTGAACGGGGAGTCCAAGGTCCTGGAAAAGGGCGACCTCTTTGTCGTGCCGTCCTGGCAGGAATGGTCGCTCCACGCCGAGAGTGAGTTCGATCTGTTCCGCTTCAGCGACGCCCCCATTTTCGAACGACTGAATTTCAACCGCACGTACATCGAAGGACGCAACAAATGAGACTCCTCACCCTCCGCATTTCTGACGGGACCGGCACCGGCACCGTGGCCGTCCGCCAGGACGGCGACACCCTGACCGAGATCGACGGGTTCTCCGACGTGGGCGCCCTCCTGCAGGACCCCGCCTGGGCGACTATCGCTGAGGCGGCCAACGGCGCAACTCACGCGTACGACGGCGCCGACCTCGCCGCCGTCGTGCCCTCACCGGGGAAGATCATCTGCGTCGGGCACAACTACCGCAACCACATCAAGGAGATGGGCCGGGAAATCCCCGAGTACCCCACCCTGTTCGCGAAGTACCAGGAATCGCTAATCGGTCCCAACGACGACCTGGCGTTGCCGCAGGAATCGGACACGGTCGACTGGGAGGCCGAGCTCGCCGTCGTGATCGGCAAGAAGGGGCGCCGCATCAGCGAAGCCGACGCGGCCGACCACATAGCCGGGTACTCGGTGCTGAACGACATCAGCATGCGCGACTACCAGTTCCGCACCATCCAATGGCTGCAAGGCAAGACCTGGGAGAAGTCCACCCCGTTCGGGCCCGCCCTGGTCACCAAGGACGAGTTCGAGGCCGGGCCGCTCATGACCTCCGCGGTGGACGGCGAGATCCAGCAGCAGACCCCCACCGGGGACCTCGTGTTCACCCCCGAATTCCTGGTGTCCTACATCTCCACCATCATCACGCTGAACCCGGGCGACGTCATCGCCACCGGCACCCCCGGCGGAGTGGGCCATGCCCAGAACCCGAAGCGGTACCTCCAGGAGGGCCAGCTCCTGGTCACCACCATCGAGGGACTGGGCCAGCTGAACAACCGCGTGGTCAAGGAAGCCTGATGGTCGCCCGCCACGACCTCACCACCGATCCGGGCCTGCAGGAACAGCTCCTGCAGGCCCGGCGGGGGACCGCGTTCTTCGCCCGCAAGCTCAACGAACTCACCGATGCCGGGCTCGACGGCGATTCGCTGCTTCCCGGCTGGACCCGCCGCCACGTTGTAGCACACGTGGGCTACAACGCCCGGGCCATCGCCCGCCTCGTGGAGTGGGCGTCGACCGGCGTGGAGACTCCGATGTATCCCTCAATTGCAGTGCGGGATGAGGAGATCAACTTCGGCGCCACCCTGTCTCCCATCGCGTTGCGGAACCTCTTCGACCACTCCGCAGTGCACCTGAGCGTCGAATGGCGCGACCTGCCCGAAGACGCCTGGCACCACACGGTCCGGACCATCCAGGGCAGGGAAGTCCCGGCGTCGGAAACGGCCTGGATGCGCACCCGCGAAGTCTGGGTGCACGCCGTCGACCTCTACAACGGAGCATCGTTCGGTGACATCCCGGCGTCGGTACTGGAACGGCTGCTGCGCGACATCACCGGTTCGTGGGCCGCCCGGGGCACCGACGCCGGGTTGTTGGTCAGCGTCGCTGGCACGGACCTCACGTTCGGCGATCCGGACGCCGCCGTCGTGGTCGCCGGGCCTCTCGCCGGCGTCGTGCAATGGGCCACCGGACGCGGGGCCGGCGGGGTGACCGCGGGCGCTGGGCCCGTGCCGGCGGCACCAAAGTGGATCTGACGGCGTCGGGCACAAAGAAGGTTGGCACAGCTCCCGGCTTCTTCACCGCAGGAACTGCACCAACCGCTTGTATGACTATTCAGATTTAGCTGTAGATCCTACCCATCGGCGGCTCCTGTAATCCCGGGCTAACTCAATCCGGGCTTTGAATAGGGCTACTTTGCGTCGTCGGCCAGATGCCGTGAAAACATCCAGCCAGCGGCAATCATCAGGATGCCCAAGACCATGAACGTCCAGTTGTCGAGCGTGTTCAGCGACAGGAAGTTGGCCGCCGAATCAACCCCGACACTCAGTCCGTACACACTGAACACGATGTACAAGGCGCCGAAGCTCATCAGGATATTGCGTGCGCTATGGCCGCCCGAGCGGGACATCGCCCAGCTGGTTCCACCGATGAGGAGCTGCACAATGTTGAGCAGCAGCGACACTTGGAACACACCCAGGAGCATTGCGTGCGAATTTGGCCCGAAGAACTGCAATTCCCCGTACCGCATGGTGATTCCCGGAATGAATCCGAGAAGGCCCACCAGCGCCATCAGAATACCTACACCCATGCCGATGTTCTGGATGTCCGTCCGTCCAAAGTGAACACCATGTGCATGTGGGGTTGCGGTAGTCATTTATGCCCTCCATCCACCTATTGCGAACAATCCAATTTTACGTCTGACTTATGCAAAAAGCGCTTGGAGCGGCGGCGTCCGGCCGGCCTGGCGGCGGCGTGCCCGGCGGCCCCAACAGGCACTGCGCGCCCCGGACGCTCGCTCACCTACGGTGGGTTTTCCCCGACGCTCGCTCACGTATGTCGGGTTTCCTGCCAACGCTCGCACACATATACGACGACAGCGGTGCGGCCGGAGTGAGCGCGCGTTGGCCCGGCGTGCCTCATTGGTGAGCGGGCGTTGGCCCGGAAAGCCTCATTGGTGAGCGAGCGTCCGCCCGGAAAGCCTCATTGGTGAGCGAGCGTCCGCCCGGAACGCCTCATAAGTGAGCGGGCGTTGGGGGATTGGCGGGCCGTGCGGGCGCCTGCCGGGGGAGCGGGGCACGCCGTGGCACGATAGAACACGATGAAACTGCGCGCTGATCAGACTGGTAACCATGGCCTGCCCATGCCTTTGTGGCTGCAGGGTGCCCTTGAGTCGGCCCAGGCCGCCATCATCTCCGCGCTCGTGGTGGTCCTGCCGCTGATCGGTGTCTGGGCAACTGACGGATTCCAGAACCACACCGTCGATTTCCTGGCACGCCTGGCTGGCCAAGCCTGGTTGCTGGTCCACGGCGTTCCGCTGCAACTTGCCACTGTGAACATGGGAACCGCGGGCCTACCGGGTTCCGGGATGTTGTCCCTTATCCCGCTCGGACTGACGCTGGTCCCCTTCCTTTTGGCGTGGCGCGCGGGCCGCCGGCTGGCCAGGGCTTCCTACACGGACCAGCTGTGGCAGGCCTTCTTCGGAGCGTTGCTTGTCTACGGGGCGTTCGGCGCGGCCACCGGATTCGTGTGCCGGACGCAGGACGTCGTCATCAACATCTGGTTCGCTGCCTTACTTCCGCTAATCCCGTTCGGTCTCGGCATGGTGGTGGGTGCCCGGCGTGAGTCGGGCTCGTGGAGCAGGCTCATTGGGGTCGACGCCGTCGATTGGCTTGCACGCACAAGCCAACATTCCCGCTGGGCCGGTTCCTACTTCGGCTCCGCCATCAAGGCCGGATTCGTCGCGATCATGGCAGCCCTGACACTCTCAGCGACGCTGCTCGCCGTCGACCTTGTCATCCACTGGACGGACATCATCGCCGTCTACGAAGGCCTGAAAGCCGGCGCCCTCGGCGGTGGCGTCCTGACCATCGCCCAGCTCGGCTACCTCCCCAATCTGGCGGTATTCGCTTTGGCTTGGTCCTCTGGCGCAGGGTTCTCCCTCGGCATCGGCTCACACGTCGGGCCGCTGGGCACCGCCGTCGGGCCGCTGCCCGCGATCCCCGTCTTCGGCGCACTGCCCACCGGGCAGCTCGACTTCGGCGCCGCGGCCCTCGCCCTGCCGGTGATCGCCGGTGTGTTGGCGGGCTGGTGGTTCCTGCGGGCGGGGGAGAACCACTTCGACGAATGGCTCTCCATCAAGATCAAGGCGCGCTGGTTCACGGCTCCTGTTTCCACGCTGATCCTCGGCGCGCTCATCGGGGCCGTCGCAGGGGCTTTGGCCGGAGGCCTCGCCTGGCTGGCGCGCGGTTCCGCCGGGATCGGGCGTCTCACCGAGATCGGCCCGGACCCGCGGTGGACGGCAGTCTGGATCGCCGCGGAGGTGGGGATCGGCGTCGTGATCGGTTATTGGGTGGGGCCCTGGCTCGAGAGGCGGCAGAAGCTCCGCGAAGCGGATCTCGACGATTCCGTGTACGACGGCGACCGCCGCTAAGGTGCCTGCCTCACCTGGCTTGCGCCCCGGCTAGCGCAATCCGGAGGGAAGGGAATTCTGGAAATCCACCTGGCACGAGTTCTGGGCGTGGAGCGTCAGTGCGCCTCGTGCACAGTTCTCCAAGGTGGTGACCTGTTGGAAGAAGACGACTGCGGTGAGCACCAGCAGGCACATGATGGCCGTGACCACGAGCCCGGAAATGGTGCCGAACAGAACGATGCGCGGCTGCTTGAACCGGATCGCCCGCACGAGGACCACCACTCCAAGCACCGCGGCGATGACGGTGAGGATTCCACTGAGCCAGACGTAGCTGATGTTCAGGATATAGACGAACAGGGCGCCAAGCACGGTCAGCAGGAAAGTCCTGAACAGCGTGTGGGTAACGGCAAGCGCTGATTTGGCAGCCTCGCTCTGAGGCTGATGCTGCGGGGTGGGTCCAACGCCGGAATTCATGTTTTCCAGCCTACGCGAGCCAGCCATAAGCTAGTGCAATGCGTATTGTTGTCCTCGTCTCCGGCACCGGTTCCAACCTCCAAGCAGTAATCGACGCCGTGAAGGCGGGCGAGCTGGACATTGAGATCGCAGCCGTGGGAGCCGACCGGCCGGGTACCTACGGCGTGGAACGCTCTGCCGAAGCCGGACTGGACACCTTCGTGGTGGACTTCAAGGACTACGCGGACAGGGCCGATTGGAACGCGGCACTTACCAAAGCCGTTGCCTCGTACGATCCGGACGTGGTGGTCTCGTCCGGGTTCATGCGGATTGTGAGTCCGGAGTTCATCGATGCCTTCGAAGGCAAGTACCTCAACACCCACCCCGCGCTGCTTCCCGCTTTCCCGGGAGCCCATGGAGTCCGCGATGCCATGGCCTATGGTGTGAAAGTGACCGGCTGCACTGTCCACTGGGCCGACGCCGGCGTGGACACCGGGCCCATCATCGCCCAGGAAGCGGTGGACATCGCCCCGGACGACACCGAGGACACCCTGCACGAACGCATCAAGGTGGTGGAGCGTAGGCTCCTGGTCCGGACGCTCGCAGAGCTCGCGGCGGGAAAGCACGCCTAAGTCCTCCGTTCGGCCCAACTAGCTCGCATTAGATGTCGTTTTGGCGGCTCATAACGACAACAAATGCGAGTCAGTTGGGCACCCCCGTTGGGCATGCTCAGTCGAGCTCGAGCTGCTTGGTCTCCGGCGCAAACAACGCCATCCACAGCACCGCCACCACGATGAGCCCGCCAGCCAAGGCGAAAGACGTGGCCAGGCCAAGCTCGGGCCAGAAATACGAAGCGAACACGAGTGGCCCGATCCCGGCACCAACGCGTGAGAAGGTCGAGGCCCAGCCGAAGCCGGAACCCCGAAGCTCCGTGGGGTAGAGCTCCGACACGTAGGTGTAGAGCACCGGGATGGCCACCTGGATGACGAAGCCGAACGCCAGGAGCCAGAACACCGCCGCGTCCGGAATGTCCACCACCAATGACACGATCACCAGGGCCAACGCGGACAGCGGCGCGGTGATGGCCAGGATCCACTTGCGGCCCACCCGCTCCACCAGCACTGCCGCGACCGCCACGCCCAGGAGCCCGACGCCGGCCATCCCGGCTGTCGTCACGAAGGCCTTGTACTCCTCGAACCCGGCGCCGATCAGAATCCGCGGCATCCACGTCAAGCTCAAGTAGTAGACCAGAAGGATGCTGAAAAACAGGGCCCAGGCCGCCGTCGTGATCTTCCAGTTGAACTGCCAGATCCGTCGCAGTTGCTGCCACGCGCTGCCGGCGGAGAGGCGCGGAGCATCTTGTGGCGCGGGCAGGCTGTAGGCGCGCGGCTCGGCTCCCGTGGCCAGGACGAGGCTGTCGATGACGTCGGCGGCTTCTTGGCGCCGGCCCCTGCGGATGAGGAAGAGCGGGGATTCGGGCACGCTCCGCCTGACCCAGAACACCAGCAAGGCAGGCAACACCATCACGAGCATGGTGAGGCGCCAATCGGCAAAGGCCGCAACAAGTCCGGCCGAAATGAAGCCGCACAGGGCGGCCCCTACGGGCCACCAACCATCCATAGCGGTAAGCACCTTGCCGCGATGCTTCCGCGGGGTGAATTCACCGACGAGTGCGTAATCCACGGGAATGCAGCCGCCCAGCCCGAAGCCGGCCATGAAGCGGAAGATGCAGAACCACACGATGTCCGGCGCGACTGCGCCCAGCACCGTGAAGATGGAGAAGATCAGCAGGGTGGCCGTGAAGGCCCGTTTCCGGCCGATGGTGTCCGCGATGGTACCCCAGGCGAAGGCGCCCAAGGCCATGCCGATCAGGTTTGCGGTCCCGATCCATCCGGCGTCGGCGGGCTGGAGGGACCAATGCTTGGAAAGCAGCGGAATGAGGATGCCGTTGAGGGTGACGTCCCAGGCATCGAACATGAAGCCGAGGCCCCCGATCAGGAAGATCCTGCCCTGGACCTTCCACCGCCACGGCAGCTCCTGGACAACCTGTTCGCCGCTCGGGACGGTCGTGTAAGTATTCATTTCCCCTCCTGGGGAAAACTCTATCCGTGCTTCTCGATCGCCTTTCGCAGGAAGCCGCCGGCCTCGTCCAAAGCGCTCTTGGCCTGCCCCGGATCGATCCCCGTCAGCACTACCAGGATGGCTGCCTTGACCGATCCGCCCACGGAATCCAGCGCGCGAATCGCCGTCTCTGCGTCCACTCCGGTGGCGTGTTGGATGGTCCGTTGGGACCTTGCGAGGAGCTTGTTGTTGGTTGCCCGCAGATCGACCATCAGGTTTCCGTAGGTCTTCCCGAGCTTGACCATCGCGAGCGTGCTGATCATGTTGAGGACGAGTTTCTGCGCCGTGCCGGCCTTCAGCCGCGTTGAACCGGCAACGAACTCGGGACCAACCACGACGTCGATCGCCACGTCCGCCAGTTTGCTGATGGGCGAAGCGTGGTTGCAAGCGATCGAGGCGGTGAAAGCGCCTCGGCTGCGGGCCTCCTCAAGGGCGCCGATCACGTACGGTGTGCGTCCCGAAGCCGAGATTCCGACGACGGCGTCCGCCTCGGTCACGCTGATGTCGTGCAGGTCCCGGGCTCCGGCAGTGGCGTTGTCCTCGGCGTACTCCACTGGCTTCTGGATGGCTTGGGTGCCGCCCGCGATGATCCCGACGACGAGCCCCGGGGGAGTGCCGAACGTGGGCGGGCATTCGCTCGCGTCCAAAACCCCGAGCCGCCCGGCCGTTCCGGCGCCGACGTAGAGCAACCGGCCGCCGCGGGCGAGGCGTTCCGCAACGGCGTCGACCACTGCGGCGATTTCCCCGCTGGCTTGTTCGACGGCGGCCGGGACGCCGCGGTTCTGCTCATTCATGGCCGCGACGAGTTCGGCCGTGCCCATGGTGTCCAACTCACTGAGCGCGGGCAACGCGGCTTCGGTTTGCAGGCCCGCGAGCTCCGAACGGAGTTCCTCGAGCCCGTCGCCGTCGGGGGAGTCCGGGGTACCGGGGGAAGAAGCGTCAGGCTGTTCCGTCACGGTGAATGTACCTTTCCTGGAGGAGCCCGCGGCGGTTCGCTGCGAGGGCGGCCCCGTCCAAGCCATCGCCGAGAGCCGCAACCACCTCAATCCCAGCCGAAGCGAGGGCGTTGTGCAAGAGCCCGCCGAAGAACTCCGATTTCACGACGCCGCCAAGGAGCGCCACCTGCTTCGTGTCGCCCGCGGCAAGGGCCACGGTGTTCACGAGAAGCCTGCAGGCTTCGTCCACAATGCCGCGTGCGACGGCGTCTCCCGCCTCCGCTTCTTTCAGCACCACGGGCGTGAAACGCGCCATCGTCCGTGCCGGGTTGCCGGATTCGGCGAGCCACGCCGGAAGTTGCGCGGGGGAGCCTACAAGCGCGGCAGCCGCGCCGAGCAACGACGTGGCAGGGCCGCCGTCGTGAGCTTGTAGTGCGGCCTGAAGGCCCTGCTGGCCGATCCAGCGGCCGCTTCCGCGATCGCCCAAGAGCGGTCCCCAACCATCGGCACGGTGGAGGGTTCCGGCGTCGTCGAAGCGGAAGGCAACAGCCCCCGTGCCAACAATCAGCACCGTTCCGGGTGCGCCGTGCAGGGCGCCGAGCTGGGCCGCGGTTGCGTCCGAGAGAACCGCGGCCGGGACCTTGAAGCGCTCGGAAAGGAGGACGGCGAGTTCGTGGGAGTTGGCCGTTGAGGCCTCAACCCCGGCCACGGCGGCGCCGATTCCAAGCAACGAACCTTCCGGGAATGCTGCCGGAAGCCCCCGCGGCAGCATGGCCGCGGTGTCCGCGAGCAGCTCGAAGGCGAGCCGGGCGCCGTCGTCCATGCCGAGGCCGGGGAAGCCCTGCTGGTCCGCCGAGCCCACCACCTCATCGCCTCGCCTGAGTTCAACCCGGCATCGGCTCTTGCCGACGTCGGCTACCAAAATCACATCCGCGGAATCCATGGCCCAACCATATGTTGCGGACGCGGCCACGTCTCGAAAAACGAAGAGGAGCCACAACACGATAAACTCGTCCATATCCCCAGCAACCGCGGAATCCCGCGATATAAGACGGAGACTTTTGTGAGCTTGACGCAGCTTGACCGTGTTCCCATCCGCCGTGCACTGATCTCGGTTTACGACAAGACGGGGCTGGAGGAGCTCGCGAAGGGCCTGCATGCAGCAGGAGTCGCCATCGTCTCCACCGGTTCCACCGCGAAGAAGATCGCCGCAGCCGGTATTCCGGTCAAGGAAGTCGAAGAAGTCACCGGTTCCCCGGAGATGCTCGACGGCCGGGTTAAGACCCTGCACCCGCGCGTGCACGGCGGTATCCTGGCCGACCGCCGCGTTCCTGCCCACATGGAAACGCTGGCCAAGATGGAGATCGAGCCTTTCGACCTCGTTGTGGTCAACCTCTACCCCTTCGTGGAGACCGTCCGCTCCGGCGCTGCGCAGGACGACGTCGTCGAGCAGATCGACATCGGAGGCCCCGCCATGGTGCGTTCGGCCGCCAAGAACCATGCCGCCGTCGCGATCGTTGTTGACCCGAACTTCTACGGCGCCGTCGTGGAAGCCGCCGCCGCGGGTGGCTTCGACCTGAAGACGCGCCGCCGCCTCGCCGCGAAGGCATTCGCCCACACCGCAACGTACGACACCGCCGTTGCCACCTGGACCGCCAGCCAGTTCCTCGACGAAGACGGTGACGGCGTCATCGATTGGCCCGCCTACGCCGGCCTCGCCCTTGAGCGCTCCGAGGTGCTGCGCTACGGCGAAAACCCGCACCAGCAGGCCGCGCTGTACGTGGACAAGGCGGCCCCCGCCGGCATCGCCCAGGCAGACCAGTTGCACGGCAAGGCCATGAGCTACAACAACTTCGTCGACGCCGACGCCGCCCTCCGCGCCGCGTTCGACTTCTCCGAGCCGGCCGTCGCCATCATCAAGCACGCCAACCCGTGCGGTGTGGCCGTGGGTTCGGCCGATGCCGCGGACCCCATTGCCGACGCCCACGCCAAGGCCCACGCTTGCGATCCGGTGTCCGCTTTCGGAGGCGTCATCGCGGCCAACAGCATTGTCACGGCCGGTATGGCCAAGACCGTGGCCGGGATCTTCACCGAGGTTGTCATCGCCCCGGGCTTCGAGCCGGAAGCCGTTGACATCCTGTCCAAGAAGAAGAACATCCGCCTTCTGGCGCTGCCGGACGGTTACGGCCGCTACCCGACGGAACTCCGCCAGGTCTCGGGCGGCGTCCTCGTCCAGCAGGCCGACAAGGTGGACGCCGACGGCGACAACCCCGCCAACTGGACCCTCGCCGCAGGCGTTGCCGCCGACGACGCCACGCTGGCCGACCTCGCGTTCGCGTGGACTGCTTGCCGCGCCGCCAAATCCAACGCGATCCTCCTCGCCAACAACGGGGCGGCAGTCGGCATCGGCATGGGCCAAGTCAACCGCCTCGACTCGTGCAAACTGGCCGTTGAGCGCGCCAACACCCTGGGCGTCCAGGTGGAGTCCAACGTCGACGGTGCCGGCGGTGCCTCCAACGCCGTCGCGACTGGCGCACCCGAGCGCGCCCGCGGTGCCGTGGCCGCTTCCGACGCGTTCTTCCCGTTCGCCGATGGCCTCCAGATCCTGATCGACGCCGGTGTGCGCGCCGTCGTCCAGCCTGGCGGTTCGGTGCGCGACGAGGAAGTCATTGCTGCGGCCAACGCCGCCGGCATCACGATGTACTTCACCGGCGCAAGGCACTTCTTCCACTAGGTCCTTTCTCTAGGTCCGGGCGCTCGCACCGGGTCCACTCGCGGCACCAAAAAATGGACATGTCCTCCCGGGAGGACATGTCCATTTTTGGTGGTCGGCGCTGGGCATATTCGCAATATGTCCAACCCTGGGAGCGAACAGGGGGCATGTCCCTGCTGCGCCGGGGAGGTTACGGGGCTGTGGACGCTGTCTGGTACGTGCCTTGGATGACCGTGCCCCAGTACGGGCCGTACATCGTGGTGGAGTTGCTTCCGTAGCCGTAGCTGTTCACCGAGTTCTGGTATCCGCTGGCGCTGCTTCCAAGGAACCACGGGCCACCGGAGGAGCCACCCGTCATGTTGCAGGGGATCCCCTGGGTTTTGAACTGGGGGTTGTTGGGATCGTTTGTGGCAGTGCCTGAGCAGCTCTTGAGCGATTCCCCGGTGAAGGGCGATGCCGCGGGGTAGCCGAACGACTTGTACGCCAGTCCTCGGGCAGCGTTGAACTGGACGCCTGAGGCGCCCACCACGGCTGAGAGCTTTTGGCCATTGAGGGTGTTCATGACGGCAAATCCGGTGTCGTACTGGATGTTTCCACTTGAGGACCACTGGCTGGTTGTGTAGAGCGCCTTGGCCGTCCACTTTCCGTAGGGCGCGGCGCCGTCCTGGTAGGCGGGAACGAACGTGAAGTTGCCCGCGAACGCCCCGGGGCCTTCGTTGAGGCAGTGGCCGGCGGTGGACACGGTGCTCTGGTTGGCGGAGGTGACGGAGTTGCCGGAGCAGACATAGTTCACCCCGCCGAGTGTGAAGAACACTTTTCCGATGTGTGAAACGGGAGACTCACCTGCGTTGGCTTTACGATCCACGGCGGGGGACGGCGCTGCAGTGCTGGTGGCATTCTGGCCTTCGATTGTCAGTGCGCGGCCAAGCCCGGGAAAAACCCGATCGGGAGAAGTTGGTATGTCCGAAAGGCCAACCGCGGCCTGTGTCCGGGTCAGCGCCTTGGTGACCAGAAGGTCACCGGAGACGGCGTTCTTCATCCGTTCAGGAGTCCAATAGTCAGCGGTGTTCGCGTCCGACGCCGAATTGCTGCTCACGGTCGACGCATCGGTGCCATCGCTTATGGACGGGGCCGCGGTGGCCCCGCTGCCGGCGCCCAGCGCGAGTAAGGCGGCGGCAGTGAGGCCGAGCAGGCTTGTGGCCAAGGTCTTGGTTCTCATCACAGTTGTCCTAGATATCGAGCGGACGGCGGCCGGTTTGTGGAGGCCGCCGACTGACGGAACCGAAACTACCGAAGCCGTGACAAGCATGTAAAGAAATTGTTCAAGTTTTGTGAGATTTGACTTTCGTTTGACAAGATGCGAATTCTGCCTAGTTTCCAACTGGCCGAAAGACCTAGGATGTGGACGCCGTATCGTAGGCATCCCGGATGACGGAGCCCCAATAAGGCCCGTAGATCACAGCCGGGCCACCAGGGTAGCCGTAGCTCGTAATGGAGTTTTGGTAGGAATCCCGGCCCGAGTCGACCATCCAGGGTCCGCCCGATGACCCACCGGTCATATCGCAGGGAATGCCCTGCGCCTTGAACTGTGGATTGATGGGGTCCTTGGTGGCGTCACCCGAACAGCTCTTCAGCGATTGTCCGTCGAACGGCGGGGCGGCAGGGTAGCCAAAGGCTTGGTAGCTCAGTCCCCGGTCCTGGTTGAATTCCACGCCGGACGCGCCAACGACGTCGGCCAAGTGCTTGCCTTTCACTGTGGCAGTAACTGCGAAACCGGTGTCATAGCGGATGTCGCCGGCGGTGCGCCACTGGGGCGTGGTGTAGAGGGCCTTGGCGGGCCAGATGCCGTAAGGAGCATTGCCGTTGAGATAGGCCGGAACGAACACGAAGTTCTGGACAAAGGCTCCGGGACCCTCGTTGACGCAGTGGCCCGCGGTCGCCACTGTGCTGTCGTTGTCCGACACGACGACGTTGCCGGAGCAGACGTAAGCGAAGGCGCCCATGGTGAAGAAGACCTTGCCGACGTGGTCAATAGGGTCTTCGTCTTGGTGCAGGCTCGAGCTGCTGCCCTTGGCGCTGGCGATTTTCACTGGCGGGCCGGTTTCGACCGTGCCGCTGGCGGTGGCGCCACCTCGTGCGAGGGCTTTGCGGGCGAGGACATCGCCCGGGATGGCTGCTCGCATCCGTTCGGGAGTCCAGTACCCCGTGGGGTCGGTGTTTGTTGTCGCCAGGCTGACGAGCTGCTGCGTCCCAGGCGCTGCGAAGCTCGAAACCGCAGTAGGCGTTGCGGCTGCCGCCCCTCCAGCGGCACAGAGGGTCAAAACGGCGGAGGTAATGAGGCTCAGGAGACCAGTGATGGGGAGTGATTTCTTTGTCATGATTGTCCTGCCAATCGTTTGGCGGCCACGTGTTGTCGGCCACAGTTTGACCCAATGAACCTACTCCGATTTGGCGCGGAGGTACATAAGGTTCGGCGCGGTATGACGTTGCACAGCTCGCTTGAGGCCGTCCCGGTACGCGCCAATCCGGCCCCCTCAGGTAAGTTAGAGATGTTGAAATCTGCAGACTTTCAGGGAGATGCCCCGCCAATGGCAAAGATTATCTATACCCACACTGACGAAGCGCCGATGCTGGCGACGTACTCGTTCCTGCCGATTGTGGAAGCTTTCGCCTCAACGGCCGGCGTGGAGGTCGAGACCCGCGACATTTCGCTGGCCGGCCGAATCATCGCCGTCTTCGGTGACTACCTGACTGAAGAGCAGCGGATCAGTGACGCACTGGCTGAACTGGGCGAACTGGCAAAGAAGCCCGAAGCGAACATCATCAAGCTTCCCAACATCAGCGCGTCCGTCCCGCAGCTGAAGGCAGCCATTGCCGAACTGCAGGGTCAGGGCTACGCGCTTCCGGACTACCCGGACAACCCCTCCTCCGACGAAGAGACGGACATCCGCTCGCGTTACGACAAGATCAAGGGATCGGCCGTGAACCCGGTCCTGCGTGAAGGCAACTCGGACCGCCGCGCGCCCCTGTCGGTGAAGAACTACGCCCGCCAGAATCCGCACTCCATGGGTGCCTGGAGCGCCGACTCCAAGACCAACGTTGCGCACATGACGGAGAACGACTTCCGCTCCAACGAGAAATCCGTGGTCATCCCGGCCGACGACACCATCAAGATCCAGATCGTCCGCGAAGACGGCACCGTCAAGGTCCTCAGGCCGGCCTTCCCCGTCCTCGCCGGTGAAGTAGTGGACGGCACCGTGCTGCGCGCCGCTGCCCTGGACGAGTTCCTGGCTGCCCAGGTGGTCCGCGCCAAGGAAGAAGGCGTGCTGTTCTCGGCACACCTGAAGGCCACCATGATGAAGATCTCCGATCCGATCATCTTCGGCCACGTTGTCAAGGCGTATTTCTCTGAGCTTTTCGACACCTACGGCAAGCAGATCGCTGCTGCCGGCCTGAGCGCCAACAACGGCCTCGCCTCCATCCTGAACGGCCTCGATGAACTCCCGGAAGACGTCCGCGAAGGCATCAAGGCGGCCATCAAGAAGGGCCTGGAAGACGGACCGGCGCTGGCCATGGTCGATTCGGACAAGGGCATCACCAACCTCCACGTTCCCAGTGACATCATTGTTGACGCTTCGATGCCGGCGATGATCCGCAGCTCCGGCCACATGTGGGGACCGGACGGCAAGGAAGCCGACACTCTCGCGGTCATCCCGGACAGCTGCTATGCAGATGTCTACCAGGTGGTCATCGATGACTGCCGTGCCCACGGCGCCTTCGATCCCACCACCATGGGTACGGTTCCGAACGTCGGCCTGATGGCACAAGCGGCTGAGGAATACGGCAGCCACAACAAGACCTTCGAAGTTGAGTACGCCGGAACCATGCAGGTTGTGGATTCTTCCGGAACCGTGTTGATCGAACACCAGGTCTCCCCGGGCGACATCTGGCGCGCCTGCCAGACCAAGGACGTGCCGATCCGCGACTGGGTCAAGCTGGCCGTCACCCGTGCCCGCGCCTCCAAGATGCCGGCTGTCTTCTGGCTCGACGAAACCCGCGCCCACGACGCCCAGCTGATCGCCAAGGTCAAGGAATACCTGAAGGACCACGACACCGAGGGCCTGCAGATCGAGATCATGTCCCCGGAGAAGGCCACCGCGTTCACGCTGGAGCGGATCCGCAAGGGCGAAGACACCATCTCGGTGACCGGCAACGTGTTGCGTGACTACCTCACCGACCTGTTCCCAATCCTCGAGCTTGGCACCAGCGCCAAGATGCTCTCCGTGGTCCCGCTGATCAACGGCGGCGGCCTTTTCGAGACCGGTGCCGGCGGCTCGGCTCCGAAGCACGTCCAGCAGCTCCTGCAGGAAAACCACCTGCGCTGGGACAGCCTGGGCGAATTCCTTGCCCTGGCCGTCAGTTTCGAGCACCTCGCCACCACCACCGGCAACGCCCGGGCACAGGTCCTCGCGGACACGCTCGACCGCGCCACCGGCACGTTCCTGCTCGACAACAAGTCCCCGAAGCGCAGGGTGGGCGAACTCGACAACCGAGGCAGCCACTACTACCTCGCGAAGTACTGGGCACAGGAACTGGCCCAGCAGAGCGACGATACGGAGCTCGCCGCCGCGTTCTCCGCCGTCGCCGAGGCCCTGACGGCCAACGAGGACACCATCATTGCCGAGATGCTCGGAGTCCAGGGTTCGCCTGCCGACATCGGCGGCTACTACCGCCCCGACGCCGCCAAGGCGGAGGCCGTGATGCGACCTTCAGCAAAGCTCAACGAGGTTGTCGCCACCCTGAACTAGGCGCCCCGCCCACCCAACTCGCAGTTGTTGTCGTTTTGAGCGCTCAGAACGACAACAACTGCGAGCTAGTTGCATTTAAGCGCGGCGGAAGCGGCGCGGCGCGTCAATCCCGTCGACAAGATCGGCAAGTACGCGGCCAATAGCCGGGGTGAACTTGAATCCGTGGCCTGAGAACCCCGCGCCGACCACCAGCGGTCCAAAACGGTCGAGCAGGAAATCTTCGTTGGCCGTGCTCGTGTAAGTGCAGCTGATGGGAACCGCCGATTCGGCGTCGACCCCGGGCAGCCATTCACGAGCGTAGCGGCGGAGGGCCTCCAGCTGAACCGGCTCGGGTTCGAATGTGCGGGCATCCGGATCGGTGACAGGCCCTACGCCATGCCACCCCGCCTTGACCCCCTCGCCTGAAGTGAGCATCCCATAGACAGGGCTGTACCAATAGTCGTCACGGGGATCTCCCGGGTCCGGCGCGTGGTTGAAGCTCGGCCAGGACTGGGAATCATCGATGGGCGTGAAATGCGCAGGTTGCTCCTGGGTGACCACCAAACGGGGGAGTGGGACCTGCGCCCCGACAAGCTTGCTGGTCCAGGCGCCCGCCGCGATGACAATCCGGCGCGCCGTGATTTCCAGCGAATCGGTCACGACGACGGCGCGATCCTCGCCGAGCACGCGGATCTCGCGAACAGGGGTCGAATACTCGAAGCGGGCACCGTGTGCCTCGGCCGATGTGCGCAGCGCCTTGAGGGCCTCGGCCGCCCGGACCCGGCCCGATTCCGGCACGAAGAGGACATCGCTTCGGAACACCATGCCCCGCCAACGCTCTGACGCCTCCTTGGCGGAGATGAACTGGCTTGCGATGCCCCGCTCAGCGTGCGCGGTCCGAACTTCCCGGAGCCGGGCAACATTTCCGTGGTTGGCCAGACCCACAAGATCCAACAACTGCGTTTCGGTTTCCTCCGCGAGCCTGTCCCAGAGGTTCCTCGCTTCGCTGACCAAGGCGAGGTAGTCACCCTCTGCGTAGGCCGTGTTGAAGTTGCGCGTCGCACCATGGGAAGCCCCTACATGGTGCCCCTCCTCAAACTGCTCAAGGAGAACCACCGATCGCCCCTTGAGTGCGAGCTGCCAGGCCGCAGCTGATCCCATCGCGCCTCCGCCGACTACGACGACGTCAACATCCATCCCGGCTTCATCCATCCTGTCCTGCGGCCCTCCCACCGAGGTCCGCTGCGGTTTCCATTCTGCCGTGGACGGAGCGGCTGTTTTGAGCTGTGCCCTCGGCATGGAAGATTGGATCGGGTGAAATTCCTCCTTCCTTCGCAGACCTCGTCTTCGCGCGGCATCGCGTTTCTAAGGATCGTGTTCGGCGGCCTTTTGCTGGTGCACGGAGTCCAGAAGCTGCTCGCGGGGCAGCCTGCGTTTGAGGCAACCATCGCCGCGATGGGTGTTCAAAAAGCGGAGCTGATGTCCTGGCTGGTCATCTGGGGTGAAACCGGGCTGGGCGCACTTTTGGTGCTCGGCGCCCTGACGCGGGTGGCTGGCTTCCTGGCGGCCCTCATGTACGCAGGGATCTGGTTTGTCACCGAATCGGGCAAACCGTTGTTGAGCGATAGCCCCGGAATCAACGCTGAACTGCTCATCCTGTATATCGCGTTGGCGTTGGCGTTCGCCTTCATCGGTTCCGGGGCGGTTTCGCTGGACCGGAGACTGTTTGCCGGGAAGCCAGCCCGGAAATCGCGGCGCTAGGATTCCTAGCGCCGACCCGCCTGGAGACCCGCGCGGGCCATGGCGTCCGCGTAGGAGCGGCCCATTTCGATCAGCCATTCGGTCTGGCGTTCCTTGGAACCGGCGAAGGCGCGCCCGTGCAGCGAACGGGCCTTGTAGACCTTCAGGCCGCGGCGCCAGATCAGCTGGTTGTCAGTCTTGAGGAGCATCTGCGCCAGGCGGTTGGCTTCCGTTCCGTGCGCGACGATCGCCGATGCGCGCGGGACGAGTTTGAGGAACGCGATGAGCGGCTTGAGCCCGGCACTGACTTGCTCGGGGGTCAGTTTTCCGTTCGCCTCGCCCGGAGTAAACCACGGGTGGGTGTTCCACGGCATCATCCATTCCGGGCGCAGGCCGAGCTGGAACTGCAGACCCAGCAGCCGGGTGGCGGCGGCGTCGTCTCCGGCCCACACAACGCCCCGTGGGGAGGCCTCGCTGGTGTTGGAGAACAGGCTGACAATCCGGCAATCCTCCACCGAGTGCATCGGATCCACGTAGGGGACTTCGAAGCCAGGGCGGAGCTTGCGGAGGAACTCCACATGCTGGTTGACCGGAGCGATGTGCGGGGCGAAGAAAGGGCTGTCCGGAACCGCGGGAGTCACCGATTCTTCCGCGGGAGCCGCTTCGGAGCTTGCGGGTTCGACGACGGTGGCGACCGGTTCGGCGGCGGGTTCGACGACGGTGGCGACCGGTTCGGCGGCGGGTTCGACGACGGGAGCGGCCGCAGGGACCACCCTGCGGGTAATGACCGGGCTGGCCTTGGGCACCGAATTTGTGGGCGCCTTCTTCGGTGTGGCCGTCTTTGCGGCAGCAGCCTTCGGAGCGTCCTTCTTGGCCGGAACCTTCTTTTCGGCCTTGGCCGGGGCGTCCAGGTCATCATCCTCGTCGTCAAACAGACCATCGAAGAGCTTGTCGAGTTCGTCGTAGCCGGTGCCGTAGTCGTCGTCGAGCTCGGGGCCGCGCCCGAAACCTTCCTCGTACCGCGAGTCCAGTTCGGTGCGGTAATCCTCGTCGTGGACCTCGAAATAGTCCGGTTCGGCCAATGCGGTCATGAGAGCAGGGGTCTCCTGGGGTCGGGCAGCGGCCAGTATCGGGCGCGAAGGGGCGCGTCCGTTTCCGGGCCAGTTGATGGGGGCTCTCCGGGGGACCGGTTGAGCCTTTAGATCTTAGCAAGCCATAGATGGTCTGGAGTCCTTCAGCCGTTCATCTGACTCGGTATGTCGCGCGGCTCCGGGGATCAAGGAACCGCGATGCGTCGAACATCACCCGTGGGCGCCGCCGAGGGCGGGCGGAGACACGAGAGGGCGGTGGAATGGACGAAAGAGTCCATTCCACCGCCCTTGTTCGGCGTCAGTCGTCCGGCGTCAGCCCTCAGACGTGGATGACGAATTGTGCAAGTGCCGCGGCCGCTATGAAACTTGCGGAGAACGTGATGGTCGCCACAATGACCGTGCGCCAGTTGAGTGTCTTCAGCGCGTTGATGTCGCGTCCAACGTTCATGCCGAGCAGGGCGATCGAGCCAAGGCCCACGTAGAGCGGGTCAAGGTTGTGGGTGAAGGAGACGATCAAGCCGCTGAAAGGCAGAATCGGAGCTGTTGCCAACGTGGCGAGCGCAAGAACCCATACGCTCGACGGCACGGCGGGAACGTACTTGGCCAGTACGAATGCCAGCGCGGTAAGGAGGCCAAGGATCACCACGCCAATGACGTCGTTGATACTGGTGGACTTGGTGCCCAAGGCGTTGAGGACCACGCCCGCGGCGATGCTTGCACCGAAAGCGATAATCCACGTTGAGGGCTTCGTGCGCACTTCGGGGTCCTGGAGCACGGCTGAAACGTCCACTTTGGATCGGTCCTGTGGCCGGCGCAGCTTCGCGGCAACGGGGTTCCCGTTGCGGTCAAGGCGCTTGCCTTCGTCATCGCGGCGGAAGAGGCGCGACCAGAACTTGTAGAGCCGCAAAGACATCGGCAACGAAAGGAAGGCTCCGGCGTAGAAGCCCACAAGGTTCGTCACCAGGTTCGACAGGGCTGCAAGCGCCATGATCTCCGGTGCTTGCCCGGGATACAGGATGGACAGGGCCGCGACGCCGCCAAGCATCATGGATCCCGAGCCGAGGCCCAGGCCTAACGCGAGTGCAAGCGGGTCGAAGATGCCCATTCCGCCGAGCAAGCCGGCCAGGAGGGAGATGAAGACGGCGCCGAATACACTGCCCAGCAGCCACACGGAGAACACGCCGCGGTAGACCGGGGACTTCACGCCGAAACGCTGCAGTGCATAGGCCAAATAAGATTCCCGGTCAATTGCCCAGGTGGCCCCGATGGCCGTGCGGCCCATGCCCAGCGCGACGCCGACCGGCAGGGCAATGATGACGGTTCCGAAGATGTGGCCGACTTCCTGGAGCAGGATGGCCGGACCGAGGGAAGTCAGTTTGGCGAAGGAGGGTCCCACCTGGGTGCCGAGGGCTCCGAGGAACATGACGATGCTGACGTTGAGCAATACCGAGGCCACGGCACGGCTCTGGCCGGACATGGGGCGCACCTTCTGGACGCCGATGACGGCGCCCATCAGCACGGCCCACAAGACGGGCATGAGTACGATAGCGGCGTTGCCGAGGGGAATCTTGTGTGTTCCGGCCAGGATGGCGACGGCGCAGACGGCTGTGGACAGCAGGATCATCGATCCCCATTGCCGTGCGGTCGGGGTGAAGAGGCGGGCCCGTCCGTGATCGACGTTGACTACGGGCGTATCCACCTCCGGAGTGGTTGTGGATTGGTTCTTCATTGTTGTGCACCCTTCGTGTGCTGCAGTGGCGAGGGACGGATACATCCATGCCATTTGGTATACCAAAGATGGTAAGGTGGATCACATCGCAATGCAAGACATGTCACAAAAGCTGCTCGGATTCCCCAAACCTAGGGCATTCGCGTGATCGTCCGATGCCGGACTCGGTGTGCAGCTTTTTGACCTTGGGATACCAAATTTGGAGGGTTTATGATCACTCAGCTTTCTGCCCGGTACGTCCTTGGCTATGACGGGACCGGGCACGTCATGCACACGGATGGGCACGTGGTGATGAGGGATGACGAGATCATCTACGTGGGTACCGACTACGCCGGTCCCGTTGACGAACGCCGGGACTTTGGACAGAGCCTCATCTCCCCTGGCCTCATCGATCTCGACGCCTTGGCGGACATTGATCACATGATCTTCGACTCCTGGCCCACCGAGGAAATCGCTCCGGGCTTGCAATGGTCCGAAGACTACTTCCATAACCGCCGCCGCGATGTCTTCACCGCGGCGCAGCGCCAGAGCGTACGCAAGTTTGCGCTGGCGCAGCTGGCCTTGCACGGCGTGACCACCTACATGCCGATTGCCTCGGAGATCCACAGCTCCTGGGCGGAAACCTTCGAGGAACTCAAAGGGATGGCGCAGTCCAGCATCGAGCTCGGACTGCGCGGCTTCCTGGGCTCCGCGTACCGTTCGGGGATCAACGTCACTAACCACGACGGCCAGCGCGTGATCCTTTTCGACGAGGAGGAGGGACGCACAGGGTTCGCCGACGCCGCACGGTTCCTCGACTACGCCGACGAGCTAGGACACCCGTTGCTTACCGGTGTCCTGCTGCCATGCCGGATCGAGACACTCTCGGACGAACTGATGCGCCGGACTGCCGAACTGGCCACCGAACGCAACGCGCTGGTCCGCCTCCATTGCCTCCAGGGGACCAATGAAGACGGTTTCCTCGTCAAGCTCACGGGGCGTACAGTCCTTGAGCAGCTTGCGGATTCAGGCCTGCTGGACACGCGGCTCCTCATCCCGCACGGGGTTGTCATCGACGGCACCGACCCGTCCTCCAGCGCAGAAGGCGGGCCGTTGGATGTGCTGGCCCGGCATGACGTCAGCATCATTCACTGCCCCCTGACGTCGTTCCACTACTCAGGCATGCTCAAATCCTTTGACGCCTTCGCAGCCGCCGGGGTCAACATGTGCCTGGGAACGGATTCATTCCCACCGGACCTGATCAAGGGCATCGACGTCGGCACGCACCTGGCCCGCATCGCAGAGGGCCGCCGGGACGCCGGTACGGTCTCGGCGTTCTTCGACGCTGCCACCCTGGGTGGTGCCAGGGCACTGGGTCGCGACGACCTGGGGCGCCTGTGTCCGGGCGCCCAAGCCGACATTATGGTCGCCTCACTGGAGGACTTCCGTGACGGAGTCGTGGAAGATCCATTGCGCACGCTCATCCTCAACGGTTCGGCACGCAATGTCACCGACACGTACGTTGCGGGCCGCCCCGTGGTTGTTGACGGCTCGCTCCCAGGCATCGACCTGGATGGACTGCGCGCTGAGGGTCAGCAGCTCTTTGGACAGATGGTGGACGCCTACGGCGAACGCGACTACCTGCGGCGCGATGCCTCCGAGCTGTTTCCACCGGTCTATGCCCCGGCAGCAGCTCTGACACATGACGCGACGGCGTACGCAGCTTAAGGGTCAGAAGTCCCTATGTTCACGCGTGAGCTCCTCCGCGGGGCTGTTTGCCCTGCGGAGGAGCTGCGAGCGGGCTACATCCAATGCGGTGGAGAAGCCCGAGCCGGTGACTATGCGGGAATTGTTGCCCGGATCTTCCGGCTGCCCACCATCACGATGAGGCCAAGCAACAGCAGCGCTGCCGCGAACAACAACCACAGGCCATTGAAGCCGGTGCTTGCGAGAACAGCCGTTCCGGTCCCAACAGCACCCGCTGCAGTTACAGAGGCCGCATTGGCTTGTGCTGCAGTTCCGGATGCAAGGGCCGCCGGTGTCTCAACCGAAGGAGCGGCTGCAGCCGGATCGACGAAGCCCTGAGATCCGACCGGCCCGTTCACGACGGGCAGGTTCACGACCGGCAGGGTGACGGCGGGCAGGGTGACAACGGGTTGGCTGATAGAGGGCAATCCCAAACCCACCGATGCGGTGCCGACAGTGTTCGGCAGACCCAAGGGTGCCGTCAGTCCTGCACTCAAGAGCGATCCGACGCCTCCATTGGTGCCCGTCGACGCGGTGCCGAGTAGGCTCGCCGAGGTGTCACCCAAGGAGGCCAGTCCGTTCACCGACCCAGCGACGCCAGTGCCTCCGCTGGTGCCTGTCGGTGTCGTGCTGAGGACGTTGACCGAGGTGTCGCCGACGGTGGCCAGTCCGTTCACCGGGGCCGTGACGCCGGTTCCGCCGGTGCCTCCGGTGGCGCCAGTGGGCGTCGTGCTGAGGACGTTGACCGAGGTGTCGCCCACGGTGACAGGAGCGGTGACAGGCGCGCTGACGCCGGTGCCTCCGCTGGTGCTGGCCGGTGTGGTGCTGAGGACGTTGACCGAGGTGTCGCCCACGGTGACAGGAGCGGTGACTGGCGCGCTGACGCCGGTGCCTCCGCTGGTGCCTGTCGGTGTCGTGCTGAGGACGTTGACCGAGGTGTCACCCACGGTGACTGGAGCGGTGACAGGCCCGCTGACGGGAGCCGTCGCCTGGGTGCCAGAGGCTGTTCCAGGGGCGGAGTTGCTCAGAACTGCCAGTGAGGTGGCTCCGATATTAACAGGGACCGATATCGGAGCCACCACCTGGGTTCCGGACGGGACGGCTGCTCCGCCGGAATTGGTCGCCGGGGCCGGAACCGGGGCGAGTGCAGGGGCGGTGGTCGCGGCGCCCGAAAGGATTGAGAGCGACGTCGACCCGACGTTCACCGGAATGGACACCGGTGCAACGACTTGGGTGCCTGAGGCATTGCCCAGCGCACTTGTAGTGGTGTCTGCCGCGTTCGCGGCAGTTGCGCCGAGGGCTATCAACCCACCGGCAAAGAGGGTGCCAAGCAGCCCCTTGCGAATCATGCTGTGCATTATGTTGTTCTCCTGAACGAGTAGTTCCGAAAGGCGCATTGGAGCGCCTGGATTGGCCATTTGCCGCGGTCCGGAATTGGCTTCCGGGAAAGCGGCGGGGCGCGGAACTAGTCAGGGGATGAACCCGGGTCAAACGACACCGGAGCCGGAACTCTGCCGGCAGCAGCTGTTGACACGATGGTCCCAGCCAAGGGGTAAAACAGCTTGGTGCCTTGGAGCCAAGCGGCAGAAGCCCCCGAGGGATTGCTGGAAAGGACCGCAGAGCCGCTTACGGTGTCGCTGCCGCCTGGCGCACCGGGCGGGAATGTCCCGTCGGAGGGCGCTGAAGGTTCGTTTGTACCGCTAGCCCGGACTGTCGACTTCGAAGGCGTTGCAATCAGGCTCGGAAGGCCACTGGAGCCAGCGAGGCTGAGCAACGGGGTCGCGACGTCCTGAGCCGACGTCAAGGGGACACTGCCAGCGGGCCCTGCAACAGCGGATCCCGCTTCAAGGGCTTCGCCGATTCCGGCGGCATCGGGGATGTGGATTGAAGGGACGGTTACGTCCGGGACAGTGACCGGAAGGCTGCCAACCAAGGAACCAACGCCTGACCCGACCCCGTCAACCGCGCGCGCTGCCGGCGATACGAGGCTTGCAGTCGCGGCACTAACTGCGCCATCAGGGAGGACTGTGCTCACCATGGGCGTGTTGGCCAGAAGTTGATCGACGCTCGCAGTCAGCTGCGGAAGCTCGTTGACCACCACAGGGGGCACCTGTACCGCGGGTAGCCGGACCTCGGGGACTGGAACGGATGCCACGGCCGGGGCCGGCACGGACGCGACACTTGCCGCAACCGCGTTGCTGACAGTTCCGGAAAGCCCCTTTGGCGTATTGTGCACCACGTTTGACACCGCAGAGCTCGCGCCGCCCAGAAGGGTGTGGTTGTTGGTGTTTCCGGAATCAGCGCTGGCTGCCGTGGAAGAGAGGGCGATCCAAACAACGGCCCCCGCGCCGGCAAGCATGACGGAGCGGAGAACATGAAGAACGCGCGACTTACTTTGCTCAGCTTCCATCTCGACACCCCCCAGCGTCAGCTTGGATCGACGATCGCTCCCATCCTAGGCCTCACTAGTTAACTAGTCCAGACGTTGGAGGGCGGATTCGCCCATTCAGTTCAGCGGGCGTCGTTGGCGTACTGGACTCCGAGCTGGGATCGCACCCCGTCGAAGAGGCGCATTGTGTTCAGCGAATCGTCCAAGGGCATCACGGGACTTTCGGTCAGTCCTTGCTGGACACAGCGGGTAACCTCACGCAGTTCGTAGGTGTAGCCGATCCCGACCGCGTCAAAACGTTCGGTCCGGGGTTCATCCCAGCCCGTTCGAATCAGCAGCTCGCGCGGATTGTTAATGGACCCCTGCGTCTGGAGGAAGCCCTTGGAGCCTGCAACGGATGCCGAGCGCGGCCCATGGGCCAGCAACGAGGATGTCAGCTGGGCGATAGCACCGCCGTCGTAACCCAGCGTGAGCGCATTCTGGGAGTCGACGCCGTCGTCCGTCAAAGTGCCGATTGCGCTGACAGACTGCGGGAAACCGAGGGTACCCAAGGGCCACAGCAGGGCGTACACCGTGAGGTCCAAAAGGGCTCCACCGCCGTCCGCCGGGGCCCAAATGCGGGCGGTGGGATCGTAAGGGGCAGGGAATCCAAGGTCGGCGCTGACCCACTTGATGTCGCCCAGCTCGCCCGACGCGGCAATGGCGAATGCCCTCTGCATGCTGGGCAGGAATCGACTCCACACGGCTTCCATGAGGAACAGTTTCCGTTCCCGGGCCAGAGCGACGAGCTCCGCCGCTTCACGGCCGTTGATGGTCAAAGATTTCTCGCACAGGACGTGTTTCCCGGCGTTGAGGGCATCCCTGACGATCTCGAAGTGCTGGGCATGCGGGGTGGCCACGTAGACGACATCGACGGCGTCATCGGCTAGCAGCCGCTGGTAGCCGGGTACACCGCCGTCGTCGCCATAGGACTTCGTGACCCCCTGCGCGGCGGCAAAGGCATCCGCGGATTCCTGGCGCCGTGAACTCACTGCATGGAGGTTTGCGTCCTCGAGCTGGGCGAGGTCGCCGCTCACGGTCTTGGCGATTCCTCCCGTGGCGATGATGCCCCAGTTCAAGGCCTTGCCAGTGGCCGCGCGGGGATCCTGGTTCGGCTGGCTGAACAACCACGGTTTGGCGATATGCAGACTCATGCGGCCAATCCTCTCATTGCACAAGCCGCGTTTACAGGACGCATTCGGGCCAACGGGCCGGGAACCTTGCGATTCCCGGCCCTCCGTCTGTAGAACTGAAGAGGCGATCAGGCCCCGGCGGCGACCCGCGGACGAACGGCTTCCTCGCTCAGTTTGCCCTGCTGCAACCTGAAGCGGCGCTCGGTCTTCTGAGCCAGGCTCCGGTCGTGCGTCACCACCAGAATGGTGGTGTTATGGTCCCGGCTCAAGGAACTGAGCAGTTCGATGATGTGCTCACCGGTCTGCTCATCCAGGTTGCCGGTGGGCTCGTCGGCCAGGATGAGCTTGGGCTCGTTGGCCAGCGCCCGGGCAATGGCAACGCGCTGCTGCTCGCCGCCCGAGAGCTTGTTGATGCGGCGGGACTGTTTCTCCGGATCCAGCTGCACCTGCTCCAGGAGGGACCTGGCCCGCTCCAAGCGGGCAGCCTTCCGCATTCCGGCGAACTCCATGGGCAGCATCACGTTATCCACTGCCGAAAGGTTGGGGATGAGGTTGAACTGCTGGAAAACGAACCCGATGTCCCGGCGCCGGTATTCGGTGAGTTTGCCGGCGGGGAGCCCGGCCAGGCTGACTCCGTCCACGACGACGTCCCCGCTGGTGGGCTTGTCGAGGGCACCGAGCAGGGAGAGCAGGGTGCTCTTGCCGCTTCCGCTCTTTCCCACGATCGAGGCGAGGGTGCCCTTTTCGAGCTCGAAGCTCACGCCGTTGACGGGCTTGATGGTGCGGTCGCCGGACTTGAACTGGCGGACCAGGTCTTTGACTTCAATCATGGCTATTCTCCTCGGAGGACTTCGATGGGGCGGATGCGGGCGGTGAGCAGCGCTGGTACCAAGGCGCCCACGACGGCGACGCCGAAGACCGCGGCAACGCCTGCAGCAATGACGCCGGGGGAGGCGCTCGCCGTGACCGAGGTCAGCAACTGGGAGGCTCCGCCGAAGGGGTTTCCACCTGGACCACCAAACCCTCCGCCGCCGGGACCGCGCTGGCTCGTGGCCGTCGTCGAGCTGTTGGAACTGATCAGCGCCGACGCGATGCCGCCGCTGGCGAAGGAGGCGATGGCAGCGCCAACGACGCTGCCAAGCGCCACGAGGACGAGGGCTTCGAGCACGAACTGCAAGCCGATGGTCCGGTTGCGGGCGCCGATGGCCTTGAGGACTCCGATCTCACGGCGGCGCTCGCGGACCAACATGACCATGATGAGCAGGATGATCAAGCCGGCGGTGCCGAGTGCCGCGAAGAAGGCCACGAGTGAAATGTTCTTGACGCTGTCCAGCGAACTGACCGCGGTTTCGAGGTTCCGCTGGCCCTGTGTGACGTCGGCCTTGCCGGAGCCGAGGGCGGCTTGAAGCGCCGTCTTGGCGGCGTCCACATTCGCCATGCTGTTGACGGTGACCACCATGCTGGAGAGCTCGCCCGGAGTCGCCGCGAGGGCCTGGGCCTCGGCGAGTGTCGTGTACACGGCGTTGTTGCCGAAAGTGGTGCCGGCGTCGAAGATGCCTGCCACCGTGAACGTCTTGCCGGCGATGGTGAACGTCGAGCCGGCCTTGAGGTTGTTCTTCGTCGCGAGAGTCGTTCCGACGAGGGCCTTGGTGCTGGCGACGGTGTAGTCGCCCAGGCCTGTGCCGCTCGTGATGTTCAGGGCCTTGCCGGCGGTGTCCACCTCGGCCCCGATACCCGTAGCAGTGATGGGCAGCGAGAACGTGGGCGCCGTTCCGGTGCTACCCGAGCCCGTGCTGCCGCTTGTGTTGTTGCGGTTGCCGAGCGTGCCGGCGTCGATGGCTGCCTGAAGGTTCGTGGTGACGCTCGTGCCGCCGCCGGGACCGCCACCGGGTCCGGCTTGCTGCCCGGTGGTGCCGGTGGTCGAGGTGGAGGCCGTCGTCGCGGTCTCCAGCCGCAGCGCCTTGGTGCCCACCACGGAAACGACGTTCGGTACCGCTGCCGCCGTCGCGGTCTGGGCCGCGGTGAGCGGCTCGCCGCCGCCGTCGAATCCCTGCGCGCCGGCCGGATTCACGGTCAGGACCGTGCCCACGGAGGCGTTCAGCTCCTGGACCTTGCCGCCAACGGCTTGGTTGGCCACGAGCATGGCAAGCGCCAGCCCGATCGCGACGGCCAGGACTGCCACTACAGCCGCGGTTCTTATCTTGTTGCGGAAGGCATTGCCTACACTCCGGGCGAGGACGCTCACGATTCTCCTTCTGGACCTGGCCCGCCCCAGCGGCGCGCCTGCTCACCTAACAGTGCTCACGGCGGCTGTGCGGCTGTGCTGCTGAAGCTATGCGGGGCCTGTGAAGAGTTGCGCGACGGCGGATGGAGCCGGACACACCGACGGCGGCCACCCCCTGGAGTGGGGATGGCCGCCGTCGGTGGTGCCTAGAGGAGTGCTACTACTTGGTGATCGGGCCGAGGACCGGATCGTCCACGTAGGCCGTCTTCACGTTGGCGAGGGTCACGATGACCGGAGGCAGCAGGTACGCCGGCACGGTCTTGACGCCGTTGTTGTAGGACTTGGTGTCGTTGATTTCCGGGGTCTTGCCGGACTGGATGTCGTTGACCATGGTGATGGAGTGCTCAACGAGCTTGCGGGTGTCCTTGTTGATGGTGGAGTACTGCTCGCCCGCAAGGATGGACTTGACCGACTCAACCTCGGAGTCCTGGCCGGTCACGACCGGAAGCGGCTTGCCTGCCGCCTTGACCGAGGTCAGGATGGCGCGGGCCAGGGTGTCGTTCGGGGACAGCACGCCGTCCAGCGAAGCGCTCGTGTAGGTACCTGCGAGCAGGGTGTCCATGCGCTTCTGGGCGTTCTCTGCCTTCCAACCCTGGGTGACGGCCTGCTCGAAGGACTTCTGGCCGGAAACCACCTTGAGGGTTCCGTCATCGATCTTCGGCTGCAGGATGCTCATGGCGCCGTCGAAGAAGACCTTCGCGTTGGCGTCATCGGGGGAACCTGCAAACAGCTCGATGTTGTACGGGCCGCTCGGCTTCTTGGCCTTGAGTCCGTCCAGCAGGGCCTGGCCCTGCAGCACACCGACCTTGAAGTTGTCGTAGGCCACGTAGTAGTCCACGTTGGAGGTGTTCAGGAGCAGGCGGTCGTAGGCAATGACCGTAGCGCCGGCGTCCTTGGCCTGCTTGAGCTGCGTGCCCAGCTGGGCGCCGTCGATGGCACCGACGATGATGAGCTTGTCGCCCTTGGTGATCATCGCGCTGATCTGGTTCTGCTGCTCCGAAACGCCACCGTTTGCGAACTGCACATCCGGCTTGAAGCCTGCGCTTGTGAGCCCGTCGTTGAAGAGCTTCTCTGCCAGGACCCAGTTCTCACTGGTCTTCTGCGGGAGCGCGACGCCGATCGAGGAACCCTTGGGGAATGCCTCGCTGCCGCTTGACGAGCCACCGGAGCTGCCGCTGTCCGTACGGCCGCAGGCCGTCAGCGCCAGTGCCGCGATCGCAGCTACTGCTGCTGCCTTTCCTGCTTTACCAAACATTCGCATATCTTGGTTCGCTTTCTTTGTTGTGGATGGAACAAGCCGTCTTGAAGCCGATCAGGCTTCCTTGGAGATGACTTCCTTGGTTGAGGTCGTCTCGTCCGGGGCACTTTCGCTGCTCCGGCCGAAGTTCTTCATCATCAATCCGATGATCGATTTCTTGCCCTGCGTCTTGTTGTAGACGTCGAAGGCAACTGCCGCCAGCAGCACGAGGCCCTTGATGATCTGGGTGAGGTCCGCGCCGACGCCGAGCAGTTGGAGGCCGTTGTTGAGGACAGCCATGACCAGGCCACCAACGATGGAGCCGATCACCGTGCCCACGCCGCCGGTGACCGCTGCGCCACCGATGAATACGGCCGCGATCGCATCCAGTTCCCAGCCGACGCCGTCGAACGGACCCGAAGCCGTGGAGCGGCCCACGAAGATCATGCCGGCGAGGCCGGCAAGGATGGACATGTTCATCATGACCATGAAATTGACCTTCTTGGACTGGACTCCGGAGAGTTCGGCCGCGTGGCGGTTGCCGCCGACTGCGTAGATGTGGCGGCCAATGACCGTCTTGGCGGAAATGAAACCGTAGATCAGGACCAGCACGGCCAGAATAAGGCCCGGGATGGGGAATGAGGTGCCGGGGCGGCCAGTCGCGAACAGGTACGTGGCGTAGAGGATGGCTGCATTGACGAGCACGAGCTTGGTGACCATCACCCAGCCTTCTTGCACTTCGGCGCCCAGTGCCTGGGCGGTGCGGCGGGAACGGATCGCACTGACAATCACGAATGCGACGGCGATAAGGCCCAGCAGGATTGTCAGGTTGTTATACCCCGTCTTCGGCCCTATCTCGGGCAGGTACCCGGAGCCCAGGTACTGGAAGTCTTCCGGGACCGGAACGGTGTTGGACTTGCCCACGAACTGGTTGAAACCGCGGAACAGCAGCATGCCGGCAAGGGTCACGATGAAGGCCGGGATACCGACGTATGCCGTCCAGAATCCTTGCCAGGCTCCGATCAGGGCGCCGAGCAGGAGCCCGAACAGGACGGCTACGTACCAGGGCAGGTGCCAGTCCCTGATGGCCAGGGCCACCGAGATGCCGACGAAGGCCGCTACCGAACCTACGGAGAGGTCGATGTGGCCGGCGATGATGACCAGGACCATGCCGATGGCCAGGATCAGGATGTAGGAGTTGCCGTTGAAGAGGTTGATGACATTGCCCGGGGTGAGCGTGCGGCCCGAGGTGAAGATCTGGAAGAAGATGACGAGTGCAACCAGGGCGAAGATCATGCCGAATTGGCGGGTGTTGCCACCGAATAGCTTCTTGAGCGCGTTCATTGTTTTGGGTCCTTGTGTCCGTGTGGTTCTGGAGATGACCGGGGTCAGGCAGCTTTGCGGCTGGATGTCATGAGCTTCATGAGGCTTTCCTGGCTGGCTTCGTCCTTGTTGAGTACGCCAGTGATGGAGCCCTCGAAGATGGTGTAGATACGGTCGGAGAGGCCCAGCAGTTCGGGAAGTTCGGAGGAGATCACAATCACGCCCTTCCCTTGGTTTGCCAGCTGCTGGATGATTCCGTAGATCTCGTACTTGGCCCCGACGTCGATTCCGCGGGTGGGTTCATCCAGGATGAGAAGGTCCGGATCAGTGAACATCCATTTGGCGAGAACAACCTTTTGTTGGTTTCCGCCGGAAAGCTTCGATACGCCTTCCTCCACCGACGGCGTTTTGGTGCGCAGCGACTTCCGGTATTGCTCGGCCACCATGAATTCCTTGTTGGTGTCCACAACGATTCCCCGGCTGATCTTCTTCAAGTTGGCAGACACCGTGGTGGTCTTGATGTCGTCCAGGAGGTTCAGTCCCAGGCTCTTGCGGTCCTCCGTGACGTAGCCGAGACCGGCGTCGATCGCTTGGCGGACGCTGCGCATGGTGATCGGTTTGCCGTCCTTGTACACCTGCCCCGAGATGAACCGGCCGTAGGAGTGGCCGAAGACGGAGCGGGCAAGCTCGGTGCGCCCGGCGCCCATCAGGCCGGCAAAGCCGACGATTTCACCCCGGCGCACATGGAAGCTGGAGTTCTTGCAGACCAGGCGGTCCTGGATCTGGGGATGCCCGACCGTCCAATCCTTGACTTCGAAGAACACCTCGCCGATCTTCGGCGTGTGGTCCGGGAAGCGGGACTCGAGCGTCCGCCCGACCATGCCCTTGATGATCCGGTCCTCGTCGACGCCGTCTTCCACGACGTTGAGCGTCTCGATGGACTTGCCATCGCGGATGATGGTGATCTCGTCCGCGATCTGCTCGATCTCGTTGAGCTTGTGGGAAATGATGATGGACGTGATGCCCCGGCCCTTGAGGCCAAGGATCAGGTCCAGCAAGTGCTGGGAGTCCGATTCGTTCAGGGCTGCCGTGGGCTCGTCGAGGATGAGCAGCTTGACGGACTTGTTCAGCGCCTTGGCGATTTCCACCAGTTGCTGCTTGCCGACGCCGATTTCCTTGATGGGGGTATCCGGGTCTTCGCGCAAGCCGACCCGTGCGAGGAGTTCGATTGACCGCTTGCGTGCCTCGGCCCAGTCGATGATGCCGCGCCGGACGGGTTCGTTGCCGAGGAAGATGTTTTCCATGATGGACAGCTCGGGGATCAGTGCCAGTTCCTGGTGGATGATCACGATTCCCGCATGTTCGCTGGCCCGGATGTCCTTGAACTGCTGGACTTCCGCCTGGTACACGATGTCGCCGTCGTAGCTGCCGTAGGGGTAAACCCCGGAGAGCACCTTCATCAACGTGGACTTTCCTGCACCGTTTTCGCCGCAGATCGCATGGATTTCGCCCACCTTGACCCGGAGGCTCACGTCCGAGAGCGCCTTCACGCCGGGGAATTCCTTGGTGATGGACCGCATCTCGAGGAGAACCGGATCCTGGTGCGTTATGGGGGTCGACATACCCTCGCGCCTCCAATGTTTGACGTCGTTGTCGGCTCGGGGATGGCGAGCCTATCTGATGAGAAAGTAAACTGGATCACACCGCTTGTCGTCAAGACTTTAACGCAAGACGGCGATAACAGCGTGGTAACGAAATGTTTAGGACTGCTTAATTCCGGCGTGCTGGAACACCAAAGCGGCCGCCCCCAGGGCCTCCGCCCGGGCGCCGAGCGAAGACATCGCGAGGTGCGTTGTCTCGCCGATTACGGGCACTGCATGGCGGACGAGGCCCCGCCGGATCGGGTCCAGGAGGATGTCGCCGAGGCCGGCCAGAGGGCCGCCCACCACGATGACTTCCGGGTTTATGAGATTCGCCACATTGCCCAGCGCGCGCCCCACCGCGAGTCCGGCGTCGTCCACTACGCGAAGGGTCGCCGGATCCCTCGCCAGGGCGTTGCGGACAATGTCCTCGGGTTCGAGATGGAGCCCTGAGCCCTTCCCGAGCAGCTCGATCATGGTGGTGGTGGAAGCCATCGTTTCCAGGCAGCCCCGGTTGCCGCAGCGGCAGATCGCGCCGTATTCGTGGATGGTCGCATGGCCGATTTCTCCTGTGATTCCCACTGCCCCGTAGTAGGGCGCGCCGTTGATGATGAGGCCCGCTCCGATGCCGGAGCCGATCTTGAGGAACATAAGGTTGCTGATCCCGCTGTGGGGCCCCCAGGTGACCTCGGAGAGGGCGCCCAGATTGGCGTCGTTGTCAACGTATACGGGAAGATCGAGGGCTTCCTCCAGCCGTTCGAGAATCTGGATCCCCACCCACTCGGGCAGGATGGCGCCCTGCGCCACGGTGCCGGAACGGCGGTCGATGGGGCCCGCTATGCCGGCCCCGGCGCCTACCACCGCGCTTCGGTCCACGCCGCTCTCGAGCAGGAGCTTGTTGAGGAGTGCGACGGCGGCGCTGATGCCCTGTTCGGCGTGGTGGCCAAGGGGGAGCGTGACCGTTTCCTCGACGATGATGTGATAGCCCAGCGAGGCCAGGACCACCCGCAGGTGGCGCCGGCCAAAATCGATCCCGACGGCCACCGCGCCGTTGCTGTTGAGCCTGACGTTCAGCGCCCGTCGTCCGGAGCTTGTGATCGGTTCGGTGGAGACAAGCCCCGCGTCCTGCATGATCTTGACGATGTTGGACACCGTTGCCGTGGAAAGGCCGGTCTGCCGGGCGAGTTCGGCCTGGGTGGAGGGGCCGCTCAGCAGGCATTCGATGAGCCGCTGCTGGTTCAGGTGGCGCAGCGCTGATTGCGAGCCGGGGTTCTTGCGGTGGCTCTTCGTCGAGCTGGATGTTGCGGGCATGACATGAAGCGTGCCTCAAATCACAGTTGCAGTCAAGAAGTTAACGCAACGGCGTGAACTTGCGTCGTCATCATGAACTATGCCCCAGTTTTGTACGAACCATCCCCGGCGGGCTGCCCACAGGTCCTTTTGTCCCGGTTGGACGGCCTGCGGCTAGCTAGGCTGGAAGGACGAGTGATCCCGGGCGTGTCTCCCATGAACGCCTGACGGGGATGCAAGGTGCTATTGAGGTGGTAATGATGCTGCTGTCCGTTCTGCAGGCCAACGCTGTTGTCCTGGACATCGACGCCAATCTGAAGACGGTCGATGCGGCGGCACAACGCGCTGCCGCGGCCGGGGCCGCCTTGTTGCTGACCCCCGAGCTCTTCCCGGTGGGGTACGCGCCGTTGCGGCTCCACGCGGAGCTGGATTTCGCAACGCTTCCAAGCATCAGGGAACGCCTTGCGGACATCGCCCGCACGCACGGCATCGGGCTCGTGTATAGCCTTCCCGCACCAGCTGCTGATGGCGGTTGGCATATCTCCGCCACTCTTCTGGACGCGCACGGAACCGTGCTCCTGGACTACGGCAAAGTGCACCTCTTCGGCGCGGAGGAGCGAAAGGCGTTCTCCGCCGCCCAGGCGGCTCCCGGCGTCGTGGACTTCAACGGGATCAAAACCTCGCTGCTGATTTGCTACGACGTCGAGTTTCCCGAAAGCGTCCGCGCCGCGGCCACGCGGGGCGCCGAGCTTCTGCTGGTCCCCACCGCCCTGTCCGCCGGATTCGACGCCGTGCCCCGGGTCTTGATCCGGGCCCGGGCACTGGAGAGCCAACTCAACGTGGCCTACGCGAACCACAGCGGCCACGAGGACGGCTGCGACTTCCTCGGCGGGAGCGTGGTCGCGGGTCCGGACGGTTCGTTGCTCGCTGCGGCCGGGGACGGTGCGGCCTTGCTGTTCGCCGAGATCTCCACGGAACGCGTCAACGAAGCCCGGGAACAGGTGCCCTACCTGCGCGAACGCCGCCCGGAGCTGTACCGGGAGTGGGAAGGTTCTGCTCCGAAAGGTTGAGGCCGCGAATGCATGGGGTGGATGAGTAGCTCAGCGGTTGACTACGGGCGCGCGTAAGCCAACCGGCCGAGCCCAAGCACGGATTCCGAGAATGAGGCTGCGTCCGTCGCCAAAGAATGGCAGAAGAAAGACTGCATGCAACAAGAACCAGTACTGCAGGAATGAACCGGGTGCCAGTAGTGCAACCAGCGCCCCCACCAAGCATGATCCACCCGGACCGAGTATCGCCACGATTGCGATCTGCCACCCGTAGAGATGCCCGACGGGAATGACGGAGAAGCGAAGGATGCCGGAAGAAACTACGACGTCGGAAATCCCGTGAAACAGCCTCATGCCCGCAACGTGAGACCACTCATGCACCAGAAATCCGCACAGCAGGCACAGCACATGCACAAGAAGCCACAGGCCAGCCCGGAAAAGTATCGGGTCAGTGGTCATGGCGGCCAGGAAGGTGCACGCCGTGAAGCCGAGAGCCGCGGCGGCAAAAGGCAAGCTACATGACCATATGAGTTGCTTGGCTATCAGCCCGGCAGTGACATCCCGGAGGGCGAACTTTCGAACAGTCAATCCTGGTTCGCTTGTAGGAGTCGCTTCTTGTGGAGCTTTAGCCGTTCCAGGACTGATGCAACGGCAACATAAAAGACCAGCGATGCCGCGAAGACAAAAGCGATGGGCGCGCCGTTCGACACCCCGATTTCCAACGCGGTCGCCCCGTCGGGCTTTGCATGGGGCTCGAAGAAGAGCGCGCCGAACAGGCCAGATTTCCTGACTCCTATTTCTGACGCCGAGAACATCGTGGTGATGAAACTTGCGACAACGACGATCATGGTGACAACAAAAGAGACTGTCATCCCGACGATGGATCTAAGCAACCACTTCATGGCGTGCAATCCTTTCCATTCTTCGCATACCCAGGATGCTGTAAAAGACGACGAGCATGTTAAGCGCGGTGAAAATTCCCGCACTGATCATTGGATCAAAGTTAAAGACGTTCAAGCCGAGCGCCACAATCATGACGACTATCACCGTGAGCAGGACCCCCATGATGACAGTGAATGGGTTTCCCTTCTCAGGAGGGAAAGCGATGCCAACTAGGGTTGATATGAGAATGTTGCTCAAACACAATCCAAGCACCGGCAGGCACGCTTCGAAGGTAATTCCTTGCGACAAGGAAATCGTGATGACTGGAATGCCCACAACCATCAAGAGGACGCCTTGCGAGCCGACGAGGCGTAAGTAGTTCGCAACGGTGCGGCCCGGATAAGTGACCATGCGCCGCAGGGGCTCCGAGTTTGAAAATGCATAGACTCCCTGAAATGTTATGAGAGCGAGGACGTAGGGTGGGAACACCAAATGCTCGAGCCAGGCGAAGACTGAATAAATGATGATAAAAGAGATAGCCACCATCGTTTCGAAACTTCGAAACAAGACCAGAATGTAAACGCCGAACTTACGATCTGCCAAGCGTGAAGGCAGAAAGACGAAGAAGCGACGCATCGGGACGTAGTTCCTGGGTGCGATGGCGACGATTGCCGGAATTACTGCCGCCGATGTCGCAAGGAGGATTAAAATGGATAACCAGAGCCCAACGGCTTCCTGCAGTTTCGCGTAGAGCAATGCAGGTGCAAAGTAGTCGCGCCCCAATACGTAGCTTTCGGCGATCTGGCTGCTCTGCTCGTTGGTTTGAGGAAACGCCACCGCCAGCCCGAAAGCCAGCACCATCGGGACTATCAGACCGCGAAGTCGGGCGATCCGGAGGGCCTGCAGAGCACGCTCAAGCAGGTAGTAGCCGAGGCTCAGAAGCAAGTAGGTTGAAATAGCGGGGAACCAGATGGATGCCAGAACCCTCGGAATGTAATCAGGACCCTCGATCAACACGGTTGAAATGGAGAAAGCACCGAAAACGAACACGGTCATAAGGAGAACGAGGGATGACTCAAAGAGCGCAAACGCCATCGTCCTTTCCTTGTTGGTCACGGGCAGATTGAAGGAGAGCTTCAGAAGCTCATCTGCCTTCATGAACAGCACCCGGATCAGTGTGTACGCAATAAGTACCCAAAATCCGACCGATGCGTTGGCCACTTGAAGAACCGGCTCAAGCAGGCCGGTTCCACCGAGATACTGACGGATGACCACATAGCTCAACACGTTGAATCCCGCGAACGCGAGAACGAGCAGGAATATGGTAGAAAGCCGAGCAGCCGGGCTGGCCAACAGGCCTCGTCCCAAGACGCGCCTCACGATGAAGAGCCAGAACAATCGAGACAGGAGAACTACGCTCTTGAAGCGCATTTAGGATGGCTCCATTGCCTGGATGAATTCGTTGGCAAGGTCAGCTATCGTTCCGTGATCTTCGATAATCTTCCGGACGGGAGCCTGAACCACCAGGGCCCCTTGGATGAGAAGCGCCAGCTCGTCAGCGACGTGCTCCAACATGGTGAAGTCATGACTGCACAGCAGAACCGATCGGCCTTCTTTGGCAAGTTGTCGGATATCTCGCTCGAAGAGGTTGATGGCGTCGATGTCGACGCCATTGAGGGTCTCATCGATGACGGTAAACCTTCGCCGGAGCATGAACGCCGCGATAAGTTGCAGCTTCTTCCTCATGCCGTGTGAGTAGTCCTCGATCAAGTCGCGGTGCCTGTCGCGCATGGAGTACCTGGCGAATTGCGTCCTCAGTGCCGCGTGATCCATGGATTCTCCATAGAGCCCGTGCATGAAACGCACGTATTCCTCCCCCGTGAGGAACTCAGGGAGGTAATCATTGCTCGACAAGTAGATCGAAGACATCTTGGCGCTGCGGCTCTGACTGCTGTCAGGTCCGATGCGGACGCGGCCGCTTTGAAGTTGGAGCAGATCCAGGATGACCTTTATCAGGGTGGACTTCCCGGATCCGTTGGGACCGATGAGGCCCATGATCTGGTCCTCGGCGATCGTGAACGAGACATCATGAAGCACTTGGGTTCTGGAGTTATAGGCGTAGTTGACGTTGGCAACACTGAGAGTCATGAGGCGTGATTCCGATGCTCTGGTCGTGGTGGCACGTTGTCAGTGCCTTGCCAGTAAAGCGGCCTCGTCCTTGCGTCAAACACCAGACGGCCATCGCTGCGAGCATTGCAAAAGCAAGCACCATCAGGACGGCGAGAACCACCAGAAACCAGCCATCGTAGCGAACAATCATTTCGTCAATCTTGGTTCGTGCCGTTGCCATGGTGCTGCTTGCATTCAAGGCGGTCGTAGTGAGCATTTCGTTCCTCCACTTCGATTTGAGCTACTGGCGGATCCCGTGTAGCCGGCACTCGAATGCTAGGCCGCGAAAACCGCGTCTCAGTGGTCAAACGGCGAAATTAAGTGGTGAAACCCGGCAAAATACGTGCAAAATCGACGTTTCTCCGTGTGCCGGCGGCTCCGTCTACGTGTTTTAAGCAGCACGACACGTAGACGGTGCCGCAGTCAGAAAGTGCCCGGGACTAGGCATCCCCTCCGCCCGCCAAACCGTCCGCGTACTGCAGCGCGATCCAAAGCTCCGCGCGCACTTGGGCCTGGTTCAGGTCCGTATCGAGCAGTTCGGCGAGCAGCCCGATCTGGCGGCGCACGCTGTTGCGGTGCAACCCCAGCAGCTTGGCAGAGGCGTCCCAGCTGCCGTTTTCGCTTAGCCAGCCCCGGAGCACTGCCAAGAGGGGATCGCGCTTGTCGGCTTCCAAGGCAAGCACCGGTTCAAGAAGCCTCGCGGCCAGCATCGACCCGGCCTCGCGGCCGAGGAGCCCGGTGACCGACCACGTCACCTCGTCGACGCGGGCGCTCCGTCCGCTGGACTGGACCCGTGAACGTAGCGAGGTCACCCGCTGGTGCGCTGCGGCGAGGCCTGTCAGTTCCGTCGGGTCTCCGATGACGAGCCGCCAGCCCAGCTTTTCTACGTCCGCCAGGAGCGCGTCGTCCACCTTCAAGCGAGTGATCGCGGCGAATCCGTACTCGGTGATTTCCACCAGTTTGGTGTCGAAAAGGCGCCGCCACTGCAAGAGCTCACGCACCGGGCTGTCGCCGGCGGGCCATTCGGGGGAGTCCACCTTGATGCCCTGGACCACGCGCAGGGGAGCGGATCTGGTGGAAGACAGGCTCTGGGCGAGGAGGTCCTTGAGCCCGTTGACGTGCCGGGTCCCGCCGCTGGCGAGGCTTTCGGGGTGCAGCAGCAACGCCGTCGCCAATTGGCTCGGGGCGAGCGAGCCGCTGGTCCGTTGGCGGACCAGCAACTCCAGCAACCCCACCACCGACTGCACCACGCTGTTCTGGGCGGGAGTCAGCGCAGCGTCCGAGCCCAGGATCAGGGCGCCGAGGTTGGCGTCCTTGGTGCTCCGCAGCGGGTGGCCAAAGACCCTCTCCGATCCCGGCTGCTCAAAGCCGTCCATCTCGACTCGCGGCCCGCTGCCCGAAAGGAGCCGTTCCAGCATGGGCTCCAGCAGTGAATGCTCGACGCCGCTGCTGCCGCCGGCCGCGTGGGCGCGCGCACGTACCCGCCCGTCCGCTCCGACCAGAAGTGCCCAGACGGGCACCTTCTGGACCAAAGCGGCGAGCAGCTCGTGTTCAGGCCGAGGGGAGAGGACCGCCCGCATGAGTTGCCGGTTGGTGTCCGCGAGCTGGCGGAAGACCTTCGCATTGTCCGACTCCAGGAGCTGGGAGAACTCTAAGCCGATCGCTGCGAACGGGATGGACTCGGGAATCTCGATCAAGGTGAGCTTGTGCCGGCGGCACGCTTTCAGCAGCTCGGACGGGACGGCGTCAAAATACGGCCTGATCCCGAAGCCCAGCGCCGGCACCTTGGCCCCCACCAGCCGCTTCACGTAAGCATCGACGTTCTCGCTGGACCCGCCGTCCCCCAGGAAAGGGAGCCCCGCGGTCAGCAGGAACTCCCCGTCCGGCAGGTACGGGGTGGGGTCGTCCAGTTCGCTGGGTTCAACCCAGCGCAGGAGCTCCCCGCCGCTGCCGCCGTCGTGGAGTATCTCCAACTCCGGCGGCAGCTGCTTCAGGAACTGCTCAAGGGTGACGAAACTCAGGCGGCCGGCGGCTGGCTCAGGCGACATCGCTCGGTGCCTCCTGGTAATCGGGGCACTCGTAGGCGCTGGACTCATACACGCGGGGGAGTCGCGGTGCGATCCGGTTGATGATCTCGTCGCCGTGGCTTCCGATGGCGGCGCCCCAATCGTCGGCACTCGCGGCCCCTCCTGCGGGATCGCCGAACAAAACCGCTGTGTCTCCGACCTCGATTCCGGACGCGTCCGGGCCGAGGTCCACCATGAACTGGTCCATGCACACCTTGCCGATCACCGGGACCCTCCGGCCGGCGATATGGACCAGGCTCCGGCCGCTGATGCCCTTGGGGATACCATCGGCGTAGCCGAGGGGGATGAGTCCGAGGTAGCGCGGCTCATGCGTGATGGCCTGGTGTTCGTAGCTGACGCCAGTCCCCGCCGGGACTTTCTTGACCATGACGAGCGGCGCGGTGACGCCCAAAGCGGGGCGGAGTCCGAAGTCGGCGGGATCCAGATGGTCCGCTGGGGCCAAGCCGTAAATCGCCAGTCCGGCGCGGACCATGTCGAAGTGGAATTCGGGCCGGTCCAGGATGTTGGCCGAGCTCGACACGTGCCGCAGCTGCGGGTCCAGTCCGGCAGCGCGGGCTTCGCCAACTGCGTCTTCGAACTCCGCGACGGCCGCGGCGTTGCCGGGGTGGGCGGGAACGTCGGCCCAGGCCAAGTGGGTCCAGATGCCGCGGACAAGCACCGTGCCGTCCTGCTCCGCCTTGCGTGCCCGGGCCACGAGTTCGGGCCAGTCTTCCTTGCGCGCGCCGCCGCGGCTGAGGCCGCTGTCCAGCTCCAAGTGCACGACGGCGGGGCGGCCCAATTGCTCCGCGATCCCGGCCAGCACCTCAAGTTGACCGACGCTCCCAAGCGAAACGTCGACGTCGTACTCGAGCGCCTCACGGATGGTCGCGCTGGTCTGGGATGCCAGATACAGCCACGACAGGACCGGCACGGTGATGCCCGCCTGACGCAAGGTGATGGCTTCGCTCAATTGGGCCGTTCCGAGCCAATCAGCCCCTGCCCCCACCGCCGTGCGGGCCACGTCGACGAGGCCGTGACCGTAGCCGTTCCCCTTGACCACGGCCATGAAATGCGGCGCGGCTGTGCGCTTCTTGAGGGCCTTGATGTTGTCTGAAATCGCAGACAGATCAACGCTGACCTGCCCGGAAAGCGCCGCTCCGGGCGCCGTTTCTGATTGTGCAATACGTCTCATGGTTGATCACTATAGGTCATTTTGCACCGCCGTGAGAGCTGGCTCACAGGCTTACGGTTGTCAGGGGAAACCGCCAACTACTCTGAAGGGACGTCAACGGTGACTGTGCCTACCTCCACCCAGACCAAGCCAACGCACGCCACGAATACGGATGCAGGCAATGCCGTCCGCCGCCCGGGGCTCGGTTCGCAGCTCCTGCGCCGCAAGCCGATCGGGCAAATGGTCAGCGAAGCAGGAAGCAGCGAAAGCGGTACGCCGCTGGTCCGCAGCTTCGGCGTCCTCCAGCTGACGATGATCAGCGTCGGCGCGACCCTGGGAACCGGCATCCTGGTGATCCTGGGTGAATCCGTGCCGCTGGCCGGACCCGCGGTCTGGATTTCCTTCGTGGTCGCTGGGCTGGCCGCCCTGTTCTCGGCCGTGTCCTACGCCGAAATGGCAGGCCTTGTGCCCGTCGCCGGGTCCAGCTATTCCTACTCCTATGCCACGATGGGCGAGGGCATGGCCTGGATCTGTGGTTGGTGCCTCGTCCTCGAATACGCGGTCTCCGTGGCTGCCGTGGCCGTCGGCGCAGGGCAATACGTGAACGAAACGCTCGCCGCGTTCGGGCAGTTCCTGCCGGACGCGATGTCCCAGCCGCCGGGCAGCGGCGGCGTGGTCAACGTGCCGGCCATGCTGATCGTGGTCCTCGCCATGGTCCTGCTGGTGCGCGGCGCCAAGGAAAGCGCCTGGATCAACACTGCGATCGTGACCATCAAGATTGTCATCCTGCTGTTCTTCTGCGCCGTTGCGTTCACCGCGTTCAACGCCGGCAACTTCGAACCTCTCATGCCGATGGGTGCCGCAGGCGTTTCGGCCGCAGCATCCCGGGTGTTCTTCTCCTACATCGGTTTCGACGCCGCTTCCACCGCAGGCGAGGAAGCCCGCAACCCCAAGCGAGACCTGCCCCGGGCCATCCTGCTCTCCATGGTGATCGTGACCAGCATCTACGTCCTGGTTGCCGTGGCCGCTATCGGGGCCCGCCCCTGGGAATGGTTCGGCGGCACAGAGGCAGCCCTGGTCCAGATCCTCGAGGAAACCACCCACCAACCCTGGATCGCGCTCGTCTTCTCCATCGGTGCCGTGCTCGCCATCGCCAGCATCGTCCTGACCGTGCTCTACGGCCAGACCCGCATCCTGCTCTCCATGTCCCGCGACGGGCTGGTCCCTGAGGTCTTCGGACGGATCTCCCCCCGCACCGGCACTCCGGTGGCCGGAACGCTCATCGTGGGCACCGCCGTCGCACTCACCGCTGGGCTTGTCCCGCTCGGCGCGCTGGCCGACGCCACCAGCATCGGCACCCTCTTCGCGTTCGCGCTGGTCAACGTCGCCGTCATCTACCTGCGGCGCAACCGCCCGGAGCTCAAGCGCAGCTTCCGCGTACCGCTCTACCCGATCACCCCCGTCCTCGGCACCCTCATGTGTGCCTACCTCATGGCCAACCTGGGTGCCGACACCTGGGTGGTGTTCGGTGGCTGGATGCTCGTGGGGATCGCCCTCTACTTCGGCTATGGACGCCGGAACTCCAAGGTAGCGGCCCTGACCGAACAGGAATACCGTGAACTATCCGCCAGGGTCGCCGACCCGGAAACTGTGAAGGCAGAACTTTCATGACCATCGCCACCGAATTGCCCACGGAACCCACACCCCGCGCGGGGGATGCCGGAATTTCCCAAGCAACGCCGGCCGACGCTCCCATCACCATGCTGAACCCGGACTTCCCGTTCAGCTACGACCACTACCTGGCCCACCCCGACGGGCTGGCGGTCATTCCGCCGGAACTGTACGGCACAGAGGTCGCGGTGATCGGTGCGGGCCTTTCGGGACTCGTGACGGCCTACGAGCTCATGAAGCTCGGGCTGCGCCCCGTTGTCTACGAGGCCGACCAAATCGGCGGGCGGTTGCGCACCGCGAGCTTCCCGTCCGCTCCCGGAGTGGTGGCAGACCTCGGTGGCATGCGCTTCCCGGTGTCCGGAAAGGCGTTCTACCACTACGTGGAACTCCTCGGCTTGGACACCCAGGAATTCCCCAACCCGCTTGCCCCGGCAACATCGAGCACCGTGATCGAGTTGGCCGGACAGAAGCACTACGCCGCCACGTCGGCTGAGCTGCCGGAGTTCTTCCACGAGGTTGCCGCAGCCTGGAAGGCCGCAGTGAATGACGGCGCCGCGTTCCAGGAAATGCAGGAGGCGATCCGGGTCCGCGACACCAAGCGCATCAAGGAGCTATGGAACGGGCTGCTCCCGCTGCTCGACGAACAGACCTTCTACGGATTCATCGCCGCAAGCACGTCCTTCAAGGACGCCGGATTCGCGCACCGCGAGGCCTTCGGCCAAGTAGGTTTCGGCACGGGTGGCTGGGACACCGACTTCCCCAACTCCATCCTCGAAATCCTGCGCGTCGTCTACACCGACGCCGATGACCAGCACCGCCTCATCACCGGGGGAGCGCAACGGCTCCCCGAGGCACTCTGGCACCACGCGCCGTCGGGCATGGCCCACTGGCCCGAGGGCACCTCGCTCGCATCGTTGCATTCCGGTTCCCCGCGCGGAGCCGTGGACCGCATCGAGCGCCGAGAGAACGGCGACCTCATGGTGCGCGAGCGTTGGGGCCGCGAAACCGGGTACTCCGCCGTCGTGACCACCTGCCAGTCCTGGCTGCTGTCCACGCGCATCCACACCCAGGAATCGTTGTTCCCATCGGAACTGTGGACCGCGATCGAACGCTCGCACTACATGCAGTCGTCCAAGACCTTCGTCATGGTGGACCGACCGTTCTGGAAGGACATCGACCCCGAAACGGGCCGCGAAGTGTTGTCCATGACGCTGACCGACCGGCTCAACCGGGCGACGTACCTGCTCGACGACGGCCCGGACAAGCCAGCCGTCATCCTGCTCTCCTATACGTGGAACGACGACGCACTGAAGTGGCTCTCGCTCAGCGCCGAGGAACGCGTCAAGCTCATGCTGCACTCGCTCGAGCAGATCTACCCGGGCGTGGACATCGCGAGCCACATCGTGGGTCAGCCCATCACCGTATCCTGGGAGGCCGACCCCAACTTCATGGGTGCCTTCAAGGCCAACCTTCCGGGGCACTACCGCTACCAGCAGCGACTGTTTACCCACTTCAAGCAGGACAAGCTGCCGGAGAGCCAGCGGGGCATCTTCCTTGCCGGCGACGACGTCTCGTTTACCGCAGGCTGGGCAGAAGGCGCCGTCACCACAGGGCTGAACGCTGTGTGGGGCGTGGTGAACCACCTCGGTGGTTCGTCCGTGGCAGGCAACCCCGGTCCCGGTGACCTGTTGGACGAGCTGGGGCCGATCAGCCTGGACTAACCCTGCGCGTGCATCCCGCGGTGCGCCGCCGCTAGCTCCCGGTAGTGCGCTGCGTTGCGCTTCACGCCGTCGAGCTCTTCTTCGCTCAGTTCGCGTCGCACCTTGGCAGGCACGCCCGCAACCAAGGAACGCGGCGGGATGACAGTTCCCTCAAGCACGACGGCGCCCGCGGCCACCAGCGAACCCGTACCGATCACGGCTCCGTTCAGGATGGTGGCGCTCATGCCAACGAGGCAGTCGTCCTCAACGGTGCATCCGTGGACGACGGCGCTGTGGCCGACACTGACGCGCTCGCCGACGGTGCAGGGGAAGCCGGGGTCGGCGTGCAGGACCACATTGTCCTGGAGGTTCGAGCCGGCACCGACGCTGATGGCGGCGGTGTCGGCACGGACTGACACACCATAGAAGGCGCTGGAGTCCGCGCCGAGGGTTGCCTTGCCGATGATGGAAGCCGTGGGTGCCACGAAGGCGGTGTCATGGATGGCCGGGGTATCCCCGGCGAACGTGTAAATGGGAGCCATGGGGCAAGCCTAGATGACGGCGCCTGCCTAACCTCGCTTCGCTCGGCCAGGGAACCCTGGCGGCGTGGGCCCAAACGAAGGAGTCCGGAGGACCAGGAACTGGTAATGCTGCGTCCAGTTCCCGGCGCCGGGTCCCGACTCGACTCCTGTGCCCTCGGGCCAGGTCTCAAAGCGCTCGACGTCGCCGTGCGCGCCAAAGATGCGGTGCAGGGTGTCATCGCTCCGCCGGCTGAAGAACCGCCGCGGCTCGTCTTCGTCCTCGGGGTTGAGGACTTCCTCATCGTCACCGGACCAGAGTCCGACGGCGATTGGCGCGCCAGCCGCGCTGACCCGCACGAGTTCACTGACGACGTCGTGGATTACCGCGTTGGGCACGTGCAGCAGGGTGCTCATAGTCCACACGGCCGGGAAAGTAGCATCGGCGAACGGCAGGGACCGGCCGCTGGCAACGCTGGCGTCGAGCCCTTTGGCACGGGCAACGTGGATGCTCTCCTCGGACAGGTCGACGCCGGTGTAGTGCAGTCCGGCCCGCACGAATTCCAAGCCTTCGACGCCTGTGCCGCAGCCTAGTTCGAACAGCGAGTGCCTGTGTTCTTCCTTGAGCAGGCGGATAAACCAGTCGCGGCATTCCGTCCGACGCGGGGTCATGGCGCGGGTGTTCTGGATGCCGGCCTGCCGGTCGTAATAAACGGCCAGGTTCGCCTCGTGATAGTCGGCTTCGTCGCTGAAGGCCCTTCGGGTCCCGTCCATGGACCCAGCGTAGAACACCCAACTAACTAGCAGTAGGTGTCGTTATGAGGCCTCTAAACGACAACAACTGCGAGTCAGTTGGGTGCGGAGCTGGTTGGGTGGGGGGGCTGGTTGGGTGGGGCGCCTAGTTGAACACCACTGTGCGGGTGCCGTCGAGCAGGACGCGGTGCTCTGCGTGCCACTGCACAGCCTGTGCCAGCGTGCGGCCCTCGACGTCGCGGCCCATCTGCACGAATTGCTCGGCCGTGCGTGCGTGGTCCACCCGGATGACTTCCTGCTCGATGATCGGACCCTCGTCGAGGTCCGCCGTGACGTAGTGCGCAGTGGCCCCGATGATCTTCACGCCCCGGGCATGCGCCTGGTGGTAGGGCTTGGCGCCCTTGAAGGACGGCAGGAAGGAGTGATGGATGTTGATGGCCTTGCCGTTGAGCTCGGAGCAGAGCTCGTTGGAGAGTACTTGCATGTAGCGCGCCAGGACGGTCAGCTCGATGCCGTGCTCATGGATGAGTGCGAGCAGCTTCGCCTCGGCCTGCGGCTTGGTGTCCGGGGTGACCGGGATGTGGTGGAAGGGGATCCCATAGAACTCGGCCAGGCCTTCGAGGTCCCGGTGGTTGGAGACGATGGCCGGCACCTCGATGGGGAGGGTTCCTGAGCGTTGCTGGAAGAGCAGGTCGTTGAGGCAGTGTGCGTCCTTTGAACCCAGGATCAGGGTACGGACCTTTTGGCCCACCGGGTTGATTTGCCACTTCATGCCGAATTCTTCGGCCACCGGGGCCAGCGCCGCACTCAGTTCAGCCTGGCTCGAAGACGTTGTGGCTTCCACCCGCATGAAGAAGTTTCCCGTGCTGGGGCTGCCGTATTGCTGGGAATCTGCGATGTTGCAGCCGGCCTCCAACAAAGCCCCCGCAACGGCGTGCACAATTCCGGGCCGGTCCGGGCAGGACAGGGTTACAACAAAAGACGTAGGCAGGGTGGAGTCAGTCACAGCTAAAGCCTACCGTTGCGCACCTGTTGTACTGTTTAAGTCGTCGCGACTGGCGTTGGGTGGTGCACCACCAGGGAGCGGCATTTTGAAGACCACGGATCGTACGCCTGGGCCGAGGGTCACGTTTTACTGTCGCTGTGCCATGCCCCGTAATCAAAGGCATGGAAAAAACCCAGCCGGTAGCCTGACCTGTAGAAATACCCGTTGCCTATCCAGGAGATCTTCGTGACCACCACCACCATCACCTCCGCGACCATCAGCAACCAGCCGCTTGCCGAGCTCGACCCCGAGATCGCAGCAGTTCTGGAACAGGAACTCGGCCGCCAGCGCGGCACCCTGGAAATGATCGCTTCCGAGAACTTTGCGCCCCGCGCCGTCATGGAAGCCCAGGGCTCGGTCCTGACCAACAAGTACGCCGAAGGCTACCCGGGCCGCCGCTACTACGGTGGTTGCGAATACGTGGACGTCGCCGAGCAACTGGCCATCGACCGCGTGAAGGCGCTCTTCGGCGCCGAGTACGCCAACGTCCAGCCGCACTCCGGTGCGCAGGCCAACGCCGCAGCCCTGTCCGCCATGATCACTCCAGGTGACAAGATCCTCGGCCTTTCCCTTGCCCACGGCGGCCACCTGACCCACGGCATGAAGCTCAACTTCTCCGGGAAGCTCTACAACGTGGCTGCCTACCAGGTTGAAGAAGACACCTTCCGCGTGGACATGGACAAGCTCCGCGAACAAGCCATTGCCGAGAAGCCCCAGGTCATCATCGCCGGCTGGTCCGCTTACCCGCGCCACCTCGATTTCGCAGCCTTCCGTTCCATCGCCGACGAGGTTGGCGCGCTCCTCTGGACGGACATGGCCCACTTCGCGGGCCTCGTCGCAGCCGGCCTGCACCCGAGCCCGGTGCCGCACTCCGACGTCGTGACCTCCACGGTGCACAAGACGCTGGCCGGCCCCCGTTCCGGGGTGATCCTCGCCAAGCAGGAATGGGCCAAGAAGCTCAACTCCAACGTGTTCCCGGGCCAGCAGGGCGGCCCGCTCATGCACGTGATCGCCGCCAAGGCCGTTGCCTTCAAGATCGCCGCCGGCGAGGAGTTCAAGGAGCGGCAGGAGCGCGTCCTCGAAGGCGCCAAGATCATCGCCGATCGCCTCAACCAGGCCGACGTCGCTGAAGCTGGTGTTTCCGTTCTGACCGGCGGCACCGACGTGCACCTGGTCCTCGTGGACCTGCGCAACTCGCAGCTGGACGGCCAGCAGGCCGAAGACCTCCTTCACTCCGTGGGCATCACCGTCAACCGCAACGCCGTTCCGTTCGACCCCCGCCCGCCGATGGTCACCTCGGGCCTGCGCATCGGTACCCCGGCCCTGGCTACCCGCGGCTTCGGAGCCACCGAGTTCGCCGAGGTTGCCGAGATCATCGCTTCGGCGTTGAAGGCCGGTTCCGCTACCGACGTCGAAGCATTGCAGGCCCGCGTCGACAAGCTCGCCGCTGACTTCCCGCTGTACCCGCAGCACGAGCAGTGGTGAACCCGTCCATGGCGCAGACCGCGAAGATCCTTGACGGCAAGGCCGCCGCTGCCGCCATCAAGTCTGAGCTGACTGAGCGTGTAGCTGCACTGAGGGCCCGCGGCGTAACTCCGGGCATTGCCACTGTGCTCGTCGGTGGGGACCCTGCTTCGCAGCTTTACGTGTCCATGAAGCACAAGCAGTCCGTGGAAATCGGGATGAACTCGATCCAGCGTGAGCTTCCGGCGGACGCCACCCAGGCGCAGGTCGAGGACCTTATCGACGAACTCAATGCGGACCCCGCCTGCCACGGTTACATCGTGCAGCTGCCGCTGCCCAAACACCTGGACACCGACGCCATCCTCGAGCGGATCGACCCCGCCAAGGATGCCGACGGCCTGCACCCGACCAACCTGGGCCGGCTGGTGCTCAACGTCAACGGAGAGATCACCTCGCCGCTGCCGTGCACACCCCGCGGCGTCATCGAACTCCTGGAGCGCAACGGCTACAGCCTCGCCGGCAAGCACGTCGTGGTGGTCGGCCGCGGGGTCACCATCGGCCGCTCGATCGGACTGCTGCTCACGCGGCGGGCCGTGAACGCCACCGTGACGCTCACGCACACCGGCACCAAGAACCTCTCGGAGTTGCTGCGGCTGGCGGACGTGATTGTGGGCGCGGCGGGTGCCAAGCACATCGTCAAGCCAGGGGACGTGAAGCCGGGCGCGGCCGTGCTCGACGTCGGTGTCACCCGTGAAACCGACCCCGAGACGGGCAAGAGCAAGGTCCACGGCGACATCGATCCCGCGGTTGCCGAGGTAGCCGGCTGGATTTCGCCGAACCCCGGCGGCGTGGGCCCCATGACCGTGGCGCTGCTCATGACCAACGTGGTCGAAGCCGCCGAACGCCAACTGGCGGGAAGCGTCTCCGGCGTCGCCTGATTGTGCTCCCACCACCGTGTAGGGCGCCTACTCCCGCGGGAGTAGGCGCCCTACACCGTTAACCCGACGACGTCGGCGCCCTCCGCGGCTAGGCTCGGAGCATGCAGCGGCGTTTCCAGGGTCCTCCCACGAGTTTCATCGTGATCGCGGTGGCGCTGATCCAGGTCTTGGGGACCGTCTTTTCAGCGAGCCACCAGGCCACCCTGCGCCCCTTGGACCCGCTCGCCTTCATCTTGCTGTTCGCGGGACCGGTGGCCTTGGCTTTCCGGACCCGCAGGCCGGCCGTCATGCTCCCGATCACCCTCGCGGCCACGTCCGTCTATCTGCTCCTCGGTTACGCCTGGGGTCCGATAGTGCTGTCCCTGGCTCTCTCGATCATCCTCACTGCTGCCGCGGGGCTGCGCTGGCAGGCCTGGCTCGGGGCCGGGATTTCCGCCGCGGCCGTCGTTCTGATGGCTGTCCTCGCCGGAGATGAGACGGGGCTGATCCGGGCCTCTGCCGGTGTCGCCTGGGCCGCGATCCTTGTCCTGATCGGTGAAGGCTTCCGACGCCGGGGCGAACGGATGGCCGAATACCGGCGACGGCGGGAGGCCGCGAAACAGGCCGAACGGGACGAGTACCGCCTCACGCTCGCCCGCGATATCCACGATGTGGTGGCGCACTCCCTGTCGATGATCAACGTCCAAGCCTCTGTGGCGCTCCATCTGGGAACGAACGATCCCGAGAAGCTCCGCCCCGCGCTGGAGGCCATCAAGGCCGCGAGCAAGGAGTCCTTGGCCGAAGTCCGCCAGCTCCTCGGTGTGCTGCGCGACGACGCCCCGCTGAGTCCCTCGGCTCCGCCAAGCCTGGGGCGGATCCCGGAACTCGTCGACGACGCGCGGCGAGGCGGCCTGGAGGTGCGGTTCGAAAACTCCGTAGACCCGGAACGCGTGGGCCCAGGCCAGCAGGAAGCGGCCTACCGGACCGTCCAGGAAGGGCTGAGCAATGTCCGCAGGCACTCAGGCGCGGCGTCCGCCGTCGTACTTCTCGAATTGTCCGGGAACGCGCTGAGGGTGCGGATCGACGACGACGGCGGAGGCCTCCGCGGAGCGCCCGCCGGGAACGGGCTGAGGGGCATGCGGGAGCGCGTCGAGGCGCTGGGCGGCACGCTTGGCCTGACGCCGCTGGAGCCCGGGCTGCGCGTGGAAGCGAACCTTCCGCTGAACCCCCACGAGGGAGGACACCAACGATGATCCGCTTGCTGCTCGCCGACGACCAGAACCTTATCCGGGCGGGATTCCGGGCCCTCCTGGACGCCGAACCGGACATGGAGGTGGTGGCCGAAGCCGGTACCGGCCGGGACGCCGTCAGGCTGGCCGAGCGTGAGGCACCCGACGTCGTGCTCATGGACATCCGCATGCCGGATGGCGACGGGCTGGCCGCAACCCGGCAAATCCTGGCCAACCCACAACTCGCGCACACGCGCATTATCATCCTCACGACCTTCGAGCTGGACGAATACATCGCCGAAGCCGTGCGCGCGGGCGCCGCGGGCTTCCTCGTCAAGGACACCGAACCGGAGGAACTGATCCGGGCCGTGCGGGTAGTGCACGACGGCGACGCCCTCCTTTCGCCGTCGGTGACACGCCGCATCATGGCCCAGCTTGCCCTGCACAGCAAGGCGGCGTCGAAGACAGTGCCGCTGGAGCAAATCACCGAGCGCGAACGGGAAGTTCTGGCGTTGGTTGGCGAGGGCCTGAACAACGCAGAGATCGCCGAGCGGCTGTTCATCACCCCGCTCACGGCAAAGACGCACGTTTCACGGATCATGACCAAACTGCTGGTGCGTGACCGTGCGCAATTGGTGGTGCTCGCGTACGAGTCCGGCCTGGTGCGGCCGGGTTGGAGCAGCTAGCCCTGGCCTGCAGTCTCCCGGGGGAGTAGGCAGCTGGCCGCAAGTGACTCCCGGTGGCCGACGCGTCTCGACGGGCCAAAAACAAGACTGGAAACAGAGCCGAGATACGGCCTGTTGAGAGTTTGGACTGGACATGTTGACATCACTGAGCACCACCATCGGCGCCGCGGCCGCGCAGCTGCCCGCCGACGTCGTCGTCCATGGACCGGGGGACGGATTCGTCTTCTGGCCGTTTTTCCTCCTGATCCCGCTGTTTTGGTTCCTCGTGATCGGATTCTTCATCTTTTTCGGCCGCCGGATGTGGCGCCGGAACCACTACTGGGCAGCAACACAGGGCGCCGAAAGCGTGCTGAGGGAGCGCTACGCGCGGGGCGAAATCGATGAGACCGAGTACCGCCAACGCCTGGAAGTGCTGCGGGCACATCCCACGAAGTGATGAACCGGCGGATTCTGCTGGATCATTCGTCTGGATAAACCCTCAGGCCCTGGAACCACGCGGTTCCAGGGCCTGAGGTGCGGAATGATCCAGCAGAATGTCACGAAGGGTCCAGCAGGTTAGTCCAGAAAATTGCGGAATACCTCTTTCACGTATTCCTTGGCTCTACTAGTCTGCTGGGGTGCACAATGAAGCCACCCGATCTTCCTCCACGTCAGCCAGCTTCCAGATGAACCCACCCGCAGTCATCACCGCCGAAAACCTCACCAAGAGCTACGGCGAGCTCATCGCCGTCGACGGAATCTCGTTCGAGGTCCCGGCAGGGGAGTCCTTTGGCCTGCTTGGCCCCAACGGTGCCGGCAAATCGACCACCATGAAAATGATCGGCGGAGTCTCCCAGCGAACGTCCGGGAAGCTCAGCATCATGGGCCTGGACCCGGAAACCCACGGGCCGGAAGTCCGCGCGCACCTCGGAGTGGTACCGCAACAGGACAACCTGGACGAGGAACTGAAGGTCCGCGAAAACCTGATTGTCTATGGTCGCTACTTCGGCTTGCCCTTGAGCTACTTGCGCCCCAAGGCTGATGAACTGCTCGAGTTCGCCCAGCTGACGGACAAGGCCAAGTCGAGGGTCGATGCCCTGTCGGGCGGCATGAAACGGCGCCTCACGATTGCCCGCTCGCTGATCAACGAGCCGAAGATCCTGCTCCTGGACGAGCCCACTACGGGACTGGACCCGCAGGCGCGCCACATCCTTTGGGACCGGCTGTTCAGGCTCAAGGAGCAAGGTGTCACGCTGATCCTCACTACGCACTACATGGACGAGGCCGAACAGCTTTGCGACCGGCTGATCGTGGTGGACAAGGGCCGGATCATGGCCGAAGGTTCGCCTGCCAGCCTGATCCGCGAATATTCCACGCGCGAGGTGCTGGAACTGCGCTTCGGTTCGGAACGCAACGCCACTATCGGCGCCGAACTCGCGGGCATCGGCGAACGCGTCGAGACGCTCCCGGACCGGGTGCTCATCTACGCGAACGACGGCGAATCGGCCCTGGAGCAAGTCTCCGCACGCCGGCTCCGTCCCCTGACGTCGCTGGTGCGGCGTTCTTCGCTGGAGGACGTCTTCCTCCGGCTGACCGGACGGAGCCTCGTTGACTAGCGCCCACTCGCCTGCCGTCTCAGCCAGCCGGGCGAAGCGCTGGGGATCTTTCTTCTACGCCGAGCAGGTCCTCCGAGTGATGCGTGGCTACGGCTGGTCCGTGTTCCTGTACAGCGTGGGGCAGCCGGTGGCCTACCTGTTCGCCATGGGAGTCGGGCTGGCGAGCCTCGTGGATGCGAACAGCGCAGCGGTGTTCGGTGGAGTGAACTATTTGACCTTCATCGCGCCGGCATTGTTGGTCTCATCCGCGGTCATGACGGCGTCGGGAGACTTTTCCTACCCGATCATGGACGGCTTCAAGTGGCGCCGCGTGTTCTATGGCCCGCACGCCTCCCCGCTGGTACCGCAGCAGATCGCCGCGGGCCACATCATGGCGAGTGCCTTGAAGTTCCTGGTGCAATCGGTGGTGTACTTCGCCATCGTGGCCATGTTCGGTGCCTCGCCGAGTCCGTGGGGTTGGGTGTCGGCGATAGTTGCCACGGTGGCCGGACTGTCCTTCGGGCTGCCGCTCATGGCCTATGCCTCGACCATCACCAAAGACTCCGGCCAGTTCGCGCTGGTGCAGCGCTTCATCGTGGTGCCGCTGTTCCTGTTTTCGGGCACCTTCTTCCCGCTGGATTCGCTGCCGCTTGGAGTGCGCTGGATCGGTTGGATCTCCCCGGTCTGGCACGGCACTCAGCTCGGCCGCGTCTTCACCTATGGACTCGAGGAGAATCCCTTGTTGACCCTGGCCCACGTCCTGTTCCTTGTGGGCTCCGCCGCCGCAGGCTGGACGCTGACACGGCGCCAGTTCGTCAGGAGGATGGGAGCATGAGCGTTCTTACCGGAGGCCACAGCGCCACCGACGCCGCCCGTGAACGTACCTTCGGCCCGCTGTACTCCCGCAACGCGCTTGCTGTTGTGTCCCGGGGCCTCATGGCAGCGAAAAGCAGCACGTGGTTGATCCTGGTATCCGGATTCTTCGAGCCGGTGCTTTACCTGATTTCCATGGGCGTGGGACTCGGCCCAATTGTGGGTACCGTGGCGGGACCGGGCGGCCAGGAAATCAGTTATGCGGCCTACATCGCGCCCGCGCTCCTTGCCGTGTCCGCCATGAACGGCGCCGTCTACGACTCCACCTGGAACGTCTTCTTCAAGATGAACTTCGCCAAGCTGTACCAGGGAATGCTCTACACCTCCCTCGGGCCGTTGGATGTAGCCATCGGGGAGATCTTCCTGGCCCTGCTGCGCGGACTCCTGTATGCCACGGGGTTCACGGCCGTCATGGCCGTCATGGGCCTCATCACCACGCCATGGGCCGTCCTCGTCATCCCCGCCTCAGTGCTGATCGCTTTCGGCTTTGCGAGTTTCGGCATGGGCATCACCAGCTTCATGAAGACGTTCCAGCAGATGGACTGGATCAACTTCTTCATGCTGCCCATGTTCCTTTTCAGCGCTACCTTCTACCCGCTGAGCGTCTATCCGCAATACATCCAGTGGCTCATCCAAGCAATGCCCCTCTGGCATGGGGTGGAACTCCTGCGGCAGATCAGCATCGGCTCCTTCAGCCCGGCCACGGCAGTCCATATCGCCTACTACCTCGTGATGATCGGACTCGGCATCACGCTCACTACCGGAAGGTTGCGCAAGCTCTTCCTGAAATAGCGGCGCGGGCTGTTCGCCGGGGGTGGAAGCGGGCGGTTCGCCGCGCGGAGTTTGCGACAATGGGTGCATGCGATCCCTCGGCGACTCCCCGTCATCTGTTCCCTCGTCCGCTTCCGCCAGGAGCCCTTTCAAAGGCTTCCGCATCGGTGGACTGGGCATGACCGTGGTGCTCATCGCTTTCCTGGTGGCCGTGATCTTCGCCGCCAACCACAACGACGTCGTCGGTTGGATCGTTGCGGTTGTCTCCTTTGGCTGGCTCGCGCTCGCCGCTTTCGTGGTCTTCAGCATCCAGAAGGCCGCCAGGAGGGCCGGTGAAAAACTCACCGAGGCCCAGAACGCCTTCAACGCGGCAACCGGCCGGGCGCCGTCGTCGTCGAGCGCCGACCACGGTGGCACACGGGTGGTCTCGGAACGGAGCGAAGCTGACGAAATGCGGGACCTCAAACTGGACCACTCTTTCAAGATTGTCCAGGTGCAGGTCCGCGTGGTGGAGGACGAACGCGCCAAGGGCGACGCCGCCGATCAGGACACGATCAACCGCGCCTTGGAAACCATCGCCATCACGTCAAGCAATGCCCGGGACATGATCAAGTCATCCGGCGGCGGCGACGAGCCGGTCTCGGGCACCATCATCGACTAGAGTGGACGGGGTGAGCTCGGCATTGAAGAAGGACTTCCTTCGCATCGCAACGGTCAACGTCAACGGCATTCGCGCCGCCTACAAGAAGGGCATGGCGGAGTGGCTGGAACCGCGCGACGTCGACATCCTGTGTCTGCAGGAAGTCCGCGCGCCCGATGAGGTGGTCCACCAGCTCATCGGCGAAGGCTGGTACATCCTGCACGCCGAAGCCGAGGCAAAGGGCCGCGCCGGCGTTGCGATTGCCTCCCGGCAGGAACCCGTCGCCACCCGCGTGGGTATCGGCGACGACTACTTCGCCACGACTGGGCGCTGGGTCGAGGCCGACTACGTCGTTCGGGACGGCGGCGGCAAGGACACTACCCTGACGGTCGTCAGCGCCTATGTGCACTCCGGCGAAGTGGACACACCCAAGCAGGTGGACAAGTACCGCTTCCTGGACATCATGACCACGAGGCTTCCGGAACTTGCCAAGCACAGCGAGCATGCCTTGGTGGTCGGCGACCTGAACGTGGGCCATACGGAGCTGGACATCAAGAATTGGAAGGGCAACACCAAGCGTGCCGGTTTCCTTCCTGAGGAGCGCGCGTACTTCGACCGCTTCTTCGGCGACGAGATCGGATGGAGGGATGTCCACAGGGGCCTGGCAGGAAATGTCGATGGCCCCTACACCTGGTGGTCTCAGCGCGGTAAGGCCTTTGACACTGACACAGGCTGGCGCATCGACTACCACATGGCCACTCCCGGACTCGCGGCAGCCGCACTTTCGGCCGTCGTCGACCGGGCGCCGTCATGGGACACCCGTTTCTCCGACCACGCACCGCTGGTAGTCGACTACCAGCTCTAGGCTTTCGAAAGTTTCCTCATGACCAGTTCCACCACGACTGAACCCGCTGCAGCCGCAGCCAAGGCAACATCAACCAAACTGGCCGCCGGGGCGAAGCACCGCGTGCTGTCCGGCATGCAGCCCTCTGCTGACTCCCTCCACCTGGGCAACTACCTCGGTGCCCTGGTCAACTGGGTCCGCATGCAGGACGAGTACGACGCCATCTTCTTCATCCCGGACCTGCATGCCATTACGGTGCCGCAGGATCCATCCGAGCTGGCCCGCCGTACGCGCGTCACCGCTGCGCAGTACATCGCCGGCGGTGTAGACGTCAACAAGTGCACCCTGTTCGTCCAGTCCCAGGTGCCTGAACACGCCCAGCTGGCGTGGGTCCTGGGCTGTATCACGGGCTTCGGCGAAGCATCGCGCATGATCCAGTTCAAGGACAAGTCGTTGCAGCACGGCTCCGACCACGCGAGCGTCGGGCTCTTCACCTACCCGATCCTGCAGGCGGCCGACATCCTGCTATACCAGCCACACGGGGTGCCCGTAGGTGAAGACCAGCGGCAGCACATTGAGCTCAGCCGCGACCTCGCCCAGCGCTTCAACAGCCGCTACGGCGAGACATTCCAGGTGCCGCAGGCCTTTATCCAGAAGGAAACGGCCAAGATCTACGATCTCCAGAACCCCACGGCCAAGATGTCCAAGTCCGCGGAGTCGCCGGCCGGCCTGATCAACCTGCTCGATGACCCGAAGGTCACGGCCAAACGCATCAAGTCGGCAGTCACGGATAACGGCACGGAAATCCGCTTCGATCGCGAAGCGAAGCCCGGAGTATCCAACCTGCTGAGCATCTACTCGTCCATCAGCGGCCAGACGGTGGAGAAAATCGTCGCGGACTATGAAGGCAAGATGTACGGCCACCTGAAGGTCGACCTCGCTGAACTCGTTGCGGCCCACCTCGGGCCGATCCGGGACCGCGCCAACGAGTTGCTCGCCGATCCGGCAGAACTCGACCGGCTCCTGGCTCACGGAGCGGACAAAGCCCGCGAGATCGCCTCGGCCACGCTCGCCGACGTCTACGCCAAGGTGGGCTTCCTGCCGTACGGCGGAGCACAAGGAATCCGCTAAAGCCATGTGCGCGGCTGGCAAGCTCAGCGTCCAGGTCGGCTCCCGTTCACGGGGAGCCGGCCGGGACACTGATGCCCGCCCGGGCACGGGCGCACACCAGTCTGCCAGCGCGTGCGGGGACAACCTGTGCGTAGGGGTCATTCTGGGTTTCCCCCGGGAAGTCGCCCAGGAACTGCAGCAATGGCGAGCATCCTTTGGCGATCCGATGGCGGAAGTGATCCCGGCCCACATCACCCTCGTGACCACTACCCCTGCCCAGGACTGGGAAGCAACCCTTGAGCATGTCCGCGACGTCGCGCGGCGCCAGGCACCATTCAGGATCACGATTTCCGGCACGGGCTCCTTCCGGCCGGTATCCCCGGTGGTGTTCCTGAAGGTCGCAGACGGTTTCGAGGAGTGCGTAGGCCTGCACGAACAACTACAGACCGGCCCCCTGGAACGCGATCTTCCCTTCCCCTACCACCCGCACGTGACGGTAGCGCACGACGTCGCTCCCGAGAGTCTTGACGAGGCCGAAACGGTGCTCAAGAACTACAGCGCCACCTTCCCTGTGGTTAGCATGGGACTTTACGAGCACGACGACAACGGCATTTGGCAGCTACGGGAAGAGCTCGACTTTGGCGGCGACGCAGACCAATCACGGAAAAGCACAGCGCAACGACCGGCAGCAGGCGGAGAAGCCACCGCTGCCGACTGAAGGGGCGCAGCTGAAGCTGCAGCTCATCCATCGTCAGGTCGAATGGGGTAAAGCCCGGCGCTCGGGCAACAGAGGCGCCACCATACCGGCGTTCATCAACCTGGCCCTCGCCCGGCTCGGCAACTTCCGGCCGATGCGCGCCTTCAACCTCTACAACCTGCGCCACGGTCCGTTGTTGAGCGCCGGCATAGGCTTCACCATGTTCTTCTCCATCACAGGCCTGCTGGCCACGGGATTCGCCGTGACCGGCTTGGTCCTCAACGGGCAACCCCAACTAGTTGATTCAATCGTCTCGAGCGTCGCCACAGCGGCCCCGGGACTCCTGAAAACCAGCGGGGGCAACGGCCTGGTGGATCCGCATGATCTCCTGAATCCCACAGGCCTTGGCTGGACGGCCGTCATAGCCGCCGTCGTCACGGTCTTTACTGCTCTCGGCTGGATCGCGGGGATCCGGGAGGGTCTCCGCGGGGTGTGCGGTCTGGAGCCCGTGCAAGAAAACCCTCTGCTGATGAAGGCCCGCGACGCCGGTACCCTCCTGATGCTCGGCGCAGCCTTGGTGGTCAGCGCCGGTGTTTCGCTCGTGTTCGGGACAGCAGCCGGATGGATCATCGAGCGGCTCGGTTTGGCCGACGCCGTCGCTGGCCCGGTCACCTGGCTCGTTCGCACGGCCGTACCCCTGGTCCTCAACTGGGCGACGGCGGTGATCATGTTCCGCTTCGCAGGCCGCTTGAAGCTTCGCCGGCAAGCCTTCGTGGAAGGAACGGTGCTGGCCGGCATCGGAACCACCATCCTCCAGATCTTCAGCACGGAGTTGCTGGCGAATGCCGGACGGAATCCCATTCTGGCCTCATTTGCCATCATCATCGGGCTTCTCATCTGGTTCAACCTGGTCAGCCAGGTCTACTTGGTCTCCGGGGCGTGGGCGGCCGTCAGGGAAGCGGACACCAGCGCCCACGGGCACCCCAAGCCGGCCCTCGGATCGCGGCACCCTTCGCCCCGCACGTTCCACGCAAAGGACTCCTGAGGGAGCCAGCGCCCCAACTAGCTAGCAGTTGTTGTCGTTTTGAGCCCTCATAACGACAACAATTGCTAGTCAGTTGGGCTGGGGCCCGCGCTAGTCGCCGAGGTACTGCCCGGCCCAGGCGGAGATGATCCCTGCAACCCGGGCAGCTTGTCCTTTGCCCGTCAACAGGTGGTCACTGCCTTCGAGCGAAATGAAGCTCCGAGGGTGCCGTGCAGTCTGGAAGATCTCGCTGGCGTTGTCGATGCCCACGGTGTTGTCCGTGGGGGAGTGCAGCACCATGAGGGGCCTGTGCAGGGTACGGATGCAGTCCCTGAGGTCGGCCTTCTCGACATCCTCCACAAAGTGCCGGCGGACCTCCATGCGCCTGCCGCCCAGGTTGACCTCGGCGCTGCCTTCGCTGAGGATCGTGCTGACTTCGGCGTCGAACATGTGCTCCACGTGCCTGGGCTGGAACGGGGCGCCGACCGTGGCAACGGCACGTACCTCGGGGAGGCTGAGGGCGGCAGCCAACACGGCCGCCCCTCCGAAGGAGTGGCCAACAAGCAGGGAGATTTCCTTGCCTTCGGCGCGCATGAACCCGGCGGCGCGGATGGTGTCAGCCACCTTCACACTGAACGATCCAGCGGACCAATCGCCGGCGGAGTCGCCCAGTCCAAGGTTGTCGAAGCGAAGCATGCCGACGCCGAGATCCGCCAAACCCTTGCAGATACGCGATGCTGACGGGCTGTCCTTGCCGAGGGTCAAACCATGGGAGAACACACCCCAGCCCCGGACCGGACCCTCAGGAACATCCACGATCCCTGCCAGGAGATCTCCGGTGCTGCCTTCGAAGCTGATCTTCATGGATTTGGACACCTGTCCGCCTTTCGTTTTGCGAGGAAGTCTTAAACAGCGACGACGGCGGACCCCGCCAAGGGGACGCCGTCGTCGTCGTATTCTGAATTTTGGACTAGATCTTGCGTGCCAGGATGGCCTGCTTGACCTCGGCGATGGCCTGGGTCACCTGGATGCCACGCGGGCAAGCTTCCGAGCAGTTGAAGGTGGTGCGGCAGCGCCACACGCCTTCCTTGTCGTTGAGGATCTCCAAGCGCATGTCACCGGCATCGTCGCGGGAATCGAAGATGAAGCGGTGTGCGTTCACGATGGCGGCCGGGCCGAAGTACTGGCCGTCCGTCCAGAACACGGGGCAGGACGACGTGCAGGCGGCGCACAGGATGCACTTGGTGGTGTCGTCGAACCGTTCACGGTCCTCGACCGACTGCAAGCGTTCCTTGGTGGGCTCGTGGCCCTTGTTGATCAGGAACGGCATGACTTCGCGGAAGGACTGGAAGAACGGCTCCATGTCCACGATCAGGTCCTTCTCCACCGGGAGGCCCTTGATCGGTTCAACGGTGATGGGCTTGGAGGTGTCCAGGTCCTTCAGCAGGGTCTTGCACGCGAGGCGGTTGCGGCCGTTGATGCGCATGGCGTCGGAACCGCAAACGCCGTGGGCACAGGAACGGCGGAACGACAGCGAGCCGTCGATTTCCCACTTGATCTTGTGCAGGGCGTCCAGCACGCGGTCGGTGCCGTACATCGTCAGCTGGTGGTCTTCCCATGCGGCCTCTTCCGAGACCTCGGGGTTGTAGCGTCGCACCCGCAGTGTGATGTTGAAGGTGGGAATTTCCCCGCCTCCACCAATGTGCGCGGGCAGCTCGATCTTGGATGCTGGCTCAGCAAGTTCAGCAGACATCTTAGTACTTCCTCACCATCGGCTCGTAGCGCGTAAAGACAACAGGCTTGGTGCCGAGTCGGATGCCCGCGATTGCTTCCGCAGATCCGTCCGCCGGAGCGTGCTCATCTTTATATGCCATGGAGTGCTTCATGAATTTCTCGTCGTCGCGCTCCGGGAAGTCCTCCCGGAAGTGGCCTCCACGGGACTCCTCGCGGTGCAGGGCAGCAACTGTCATGACCTTGGCCAGTTCCAGCAGGAAACCCAGTTCCACCGCTTCGAGCAGGTCAAGGTTGAAGCGCTTTCCCTTGTCCTGGACGCTGATGCGCTGGTACCGCTCTTCGAGGGCCGCGATGTCCTTGAGCACCTGGTTCAGGGTGTCCGCCGTACGGAACACCTGCATGTTGGCGTCCATGGTGTCCTGCAGTTCCTTGCGGATCGCGGCAACCCTCTCGCCGCCGTCGGAAGTGCGGACGTGGTTCAGCAGATCCAGCGTGTATGCCTCCGGGTCTTCCGGGAGCTCCACGAAGTCAGCGGTCTTGGCGTATTCGGCCGCAGCAATGCCCGCACGCTTGCCAAAGACGTTGATGTCCAGCAGGGAGTTGGTACCCAGGCGGTTGGAGCCGTGCACGGAAACACAAGCCACTTCGCCGGCTGCGTACAGGCCCGGAACGATCGTGTCGTTGTCCTGCAGGACCTCGGTGGTGATGTTCGTGGGGATGCCGCCCATGGCGTAGTGCGCCGTCGGGAACACGGGAACCGGCTCGGTGTACGGCTCGACACCGAGGTAGGTGCGGGCGAATTCGGTGATGTCCGGGAGCTTCGCGTCGATGTGGGCCGGCTCGAGGTGGGTCAGGTCCAGGAGCACGTAGTCCTTGTTCGGGCCGCAGCCGCGTCCTTCACGCACTTCGTTTGCCATGGAGCGGGCCACGATGTCGCGGGGAGCGAGGTCCTTGATGGTGGGAGCGTAGCGTTCCATGAAACGCTCACCCTCGGAGTTACGCAGGATCGCGCCTTCGCCGCGGGCAGCTTCCGAGAGGAGGATGCCCAAGCCGGCAAGACCGGTCGGGTGGAACTGGAAGAACTCCATGTCCTCCAGCGGGATTCCGCGGCGGAACGCGATTCCCATGCCGTCACCGGTCAGGGTGTGGGCGTTGGAGGTGGTCTTGAAAACCTTGCCCGCGCCGCCCGAGGCGAACACCACGGACTTGGCCTGGAAAACGTGCAATTCGCCGGAGGCGAGGTCGTAGGACACGACGCCGGCAACGCGCTTCTGCTTGTACCGCGTCCCGTCTTCGCGGACGGCGTCTTCCTCGACGGTCAGCAGGTCCAGGACGTAGTACTCGTTGTAGAACTCGACGTTGTGCTTGACGCAGTTTTGGTACAGCGTCTGCAGGATCATGTGGCCCGTGCGGTCTGCTGCATAGCAGGCGCGGCGGACCGGAGCCTTGCCGTGGTCACGGGTGTGGCCACCGAAACGGCGCTGGTCAATGCGGCCTTCGGGCGTGCGGTTGAACGGCAAGCCCATCTTCTCCAGGTCCAGCACGGCGTCGATGGCTTCCTTCGCCATGACCTCGGCTGCGTCCTGGTCAACCAGGTAGTCGCCACCCTTGATGGTGTCGAACGTGTGCCACTCCCAGTTGTCCTCTTCGACGTTGGCCAGGGCTGCACACATGCCGCCCTGGGCTGCGCCGGTGTGGGAACGGGTGGGGTAGAGCTTGGTCAGTACTGCGGTGCGTGCGCGCTGACCGGATTCGATCGCGGCGCGCATGCCGGCGCCGCCGGCACCGACAATAACGACGTCGTACTTATGGACCTGCATACCAGATGCTCTTTCTCTCTAAGTCAGATGGTCGGCGGAGCCTGCTCCGCGTGTTGTGCACAGCCGGACAAGCCGGTGGTGCAGCGGAGCGCTACGGCGCCGGGCAGAACCCGCCGGGCAGCTGAACGCCGTTGAGGACGGGGCACGGGTTGAATGTGAAGATCACCAGTGTGCCAAGAACGACGATGACGACCGTGGCCGCGTAAAGGACTACCTTGAGCCAAAGGCGCGTGGCGTCCTTCTCGGCGTAGTCGTTGATGATGGTGCGGACGCCGTTGGTGCCGTGCAGCATGGCGAGCCACAGCATGGCCAGGTCCCAGAACTGCCAGAACGGGTCGGCCCACTTGCCGGCAACGAAGCCGAAGTCGATGCCGTGGATGCCTTCGCCCACCATGAGGTTCACGAAAAGGTGGCCGAAGATCAGAACCACGAGCACGACGCCGGAGAGCCGCATGAACAGCCACGCGAGCATCTCGAAGTTCCCCTTGGAACCGGTGCCGCGACGGTACTGCGGAGCAATCTTCCCGCTGCCGATTTTTCCACTGCGCGGGCTTTGAATGTCAGTACTCATGGCTTAGTGGCCTCCCAGTGCGAGGGACAGGTGGCGGATGGCGAAGGCCCCGAAGGTGACCAGCCACAATACCAGGACGGTCCACAGCATCTGGCGCTGGTATTTCGCGCCCTTCTTCCAGAAGTCAATGGCGATAACGCGTAGGCCATTGAAGGCGTGGAAAACGATCGCTGCGACGAGGCCCGTTTCGCCCAGGGCCATGAGGGGGTTCTTGTAGGCGCCGATAACGGCCGTGTAGGCCTCCGGGGACACACGCACCAGTGAGGTGTCCAGCACATGGACCAACAAGAAGAAAAAGATCACAACACCGGTAATGCGGTGTCCAACCCAGGACCACATGCCTTCACGGCCGCGGTACAAGGTGCCAGCTGGTTTTGTCGGCACTGAATAAACCTTCCTGCAACACAGCGGCGCCGGCACGGGATCCATGCGGGGGAAACGCCAGCTGCGAGAGCACTCGTAGCTCAGCCTAAATCTAGGCTTCGCTCACAGCTTATTCAATTTAGGCACCCCTTCTTGTAACGAGAGCGCGGGGTTTCGCCTGAATTCCGGCGTTTTCGCCACGATGGTGAGACGAAGACCACAAAGCGGGACTTGAGCGGGTGTCGGATAAGGTGTTGCGGTGAGTATAGAAAACGCTGCAAGCCTCGAATCGCCATTGCGCCACTTCCATGCGGTTATTCCGGCCGGCGGAGTGGGCACGCGCCTGTGGCCGCTTTCGCGTGCTGCCGCGCCCAAGTTCCTCCACGACCTCACGGGTTCGGGCAGCACCCTCCTGCGGGCTACGTACGACCGTCTCGAACCGTTGGCCGGCAACCGCGTTCTGGTGGTTACGGGTGTGGCGCACCGGGTTGCCGTCTGCCGCCAGCTTCCAGAAGTGGGCGAAAACGAGTTGGTCCTCGAAAGCGAACCGAAGGACTCGGGAGCGGCGATTGGCCTCGCCGCCGCCATCCTGCACCGTCGCGACCCCGACACCATCATGGGTTCCTTCGCCGCCGACCACGTCATCAGCCCGGACCACCTTTTCCAGGAAACTGTGCGCGAGGCTATCCACACTGCGGCTGCCGGGAAAATCGTCACCATCGGCATCAAGCCCACGCACCCCTCGACCGGGTTCGGTTACATCCGCACCGGGGACTTGCTCAATATCGACGACGCGCCGAATGCGCACGCCGTGGTCGAGTTCGTCGAGAAGCCGAGTGAGGACATTGCCAAGAAGTACCTCGAGACTGGCGACTACGTCTGGAATGCCGGCATGTTCGTCGCGCCCGTCGCTCTCATGCTCAAGCACCTGGAGGCAAACCAACCGGTCCTGTTTGCCGGGCTGCAGGAAATTGCCGACGCATGGGACACGCCGGAACGCGATGAAGTGACCGCCCGGGTGTGGCCCACGCTGCCGAAGATCGCCATTGACTACGCCGTGGCCGAACCAGCCGCGGCGGCGGGGGATGTCGCCGTCGTGCCCGGTACTTTCCGCTGGGACGACGTCGGAGACTTCGCCGCGATCGGCCGCCTCAACAATGCCGGCGACGTCGATGAGGTGACGGTCCTCGGTGAAGGCGCCCGCGTCTTCACGGAGAACGCCAGCGGTGTGGTTGTCTCCGATACGAAGCGTGTGATCGCCCTTATCGGGATCAAGGACGTCGTGATCGTCGATACGCCGGACGCGCTGCTTGTCACCACGAAGGAGCACGCCCAGCGGGTCAAGGGTGCGGTGGACGCGCTCAAGGCAAGTGGAGACACCGACGTTCTATAGTGCCCTCTTGCGGCGCTGTCCGTAACCAAGAGACCCCTTTCGCTATTCGGGGGGTGTGGATGGCTAGAGTTGTGAGGTGCGCAATTTCACTACCGAAACCGAGCCGACCCCTGTGGTGAAGCCATGGCTTGACGATCTCTTGCCGGAACTCCTTGAATTCCGGAGGGACCTGCATGCGCACCCCGAACTTTCCTTCAAGGAATTTCGCACTACGGACAAGCTGGTTGAACGGCTCGAGGCGGCGGGACTTGAACCCCGCCGGCTGGAAGGCTCGGGGCTGACGGTCGACGTCGGCGACGGGCCCATCGCCACGGCCCTGCGCGGAGACATCGACGCCCTCCCCATCATCGAGGAGACCGGGCTTCCGTTCGCGTCGAAGAACCATGGCGTCACCCACGCGTGCGGGCATGACGTCCACACCACGAGCATGCTTGGCATTGCCCTGGTGCTGCACGCCATGCACCAGGAATCCCCCTTGGGCGGAACGGTGCGCATCATCTTCCAGCCGGCAGAAGAAACCATGCCCGGCGGTGCGTTGTCCTGCATCGAGCAGGGCGTGCTCCAAGGCGTTCCGCGTATTCTTGCGCTGCACTGCGATCCGCGTATCAACGTCGGCAAGATCGGCACGCGCATCGGCGCCATCACCTCGGCGTCGGACACCATCAAAATCGAATTGACGGGACGTGGCGGCCATACTTCCCGTCCGCATTTGACCGAAGACCTGGTCTTCGCGCTGGCCCAAATCGCCGTCAACGTGCCGGCCGTCCTGTCCCGTCGGGTCGATGTGCGCAGCGGCGTTTCGGTGGTGTGGGGCCAGATCGCGGCAGGTTCGGCACCCAACGCCATCCCCGCCAACGGCTACATGGCCGGCACCATGCGTTGCCTCGACAGGGACGCCTGGCACAGCGCAGGGGAGTTGCTCGACGACGTCGTCCAGCAGGTTGCCGCGCCGTACGGGGTGGACGTGCACCTTGAGCACACCCGCGGCGTCCCTCCCGTGGTCAACTCGGAACACGAAACTGCCATCATCGAGGCCGCTGCCCGTGCGGAACTCGGCGAGCACGCCGTCGTCCTGACACCGCAGTCCATGGGTGGCGAGGACTTCGCCTGGTTCCTGGCCGACCTGCCGGGTGCCATGATGCGGCTCGGAACCCACACGCCCGGCGGCGAGGAATACGATCTCCACCGCGGTGACTTCATTGTGGACGAGCGTGCCCTCGGCTTCGCAATCCAAGTCCTTGCCGCCGCCGCGCTGCGAACCATCCGGGATCTCTGAACCCCGGACGCTCGCTCACTTATGCCGGGTTTTGGCCGGACGCTCGCTCACTTATGCCGGGTTTTGGCCGGACGCTCGCTCACTTATGCCGGGTTTTGGCCGGACGCTCGCTCACTCTTGGTCTAAAGGCCGGGGATCCTCCTGCGGATTATCTGCAGGAGGATCCTTTCGTTTGGGCTTGTTTGTGAGCGGGGGTTGCCGGGGTACGGCTTGTTTGTGAGCGGGCGTCGCCCGAAGCAATTGAGTTGTGCACAATTTAATTGTGAGCTATCGTTATTCCCATGAGTGAAGCCCCCCGCCTCGACCGCCAGGTCTGTTTCGCGCTGTATTCCGCTTCGAAGGCGGCCACTGCGGTCTACCGGCCGGTGCTGGACGAGCTTGGACTGACGTATCCGCAGTACCTCGTGATGTTGGTGCTCTGGGAAAACGAGCCTCGAAGCGTGCGGGAACTGGGCACCGAGCTGGGACTCGACTCGGGCACCCTGTCTCCGCTGCTCAAGAGGCTTGAAGCCATGGGCCTCGTGGAGCGCCGGCGTTCAGTAGAGGACGAGCGTCGCGTCGAGATCCACCTGAGCGACGCCGGGCGGGCCCTGAGTGCCCGGGCGGGGGCTGTTCCGCAGCGGCTCGCCGACGCCGCCGGCTTGAGCGCAGCCGAGCTCGCGCAGCTTCACGACACCCTGGGCCGGCTTACCGCCGCCCTCCATTCAGCCATCTGATCGTCCACCCCAGCACCTCCATCCCATCGAAGGAAAAGGAACCACAGTGAAGACTTTGTACGTAGCAGAGGCGCTTGCCTCCGGTGAAGGCCGCGAAGGCAACGCACGCACCAATGACGGCAAGCTGGACGTCACCCTCGCCAGCCCGGTGGAACTGGGCGGAAACGGCCAGGGCACTAATCCCGAGCAGCTCTTCGCCGCCGGATACGCGGCATGCTTCCACTCGGCACTCAGGCTGGTGGGACGCAAGGCCCGGGTGGATCTGACTGATTCCGCCGTGGCTGCCAAGATCCATTTCGGTGCCTTGGGGGGCAGCGAGGGATATGGCCTCGCCGCGGAGCTTGAGATCGCCCTGCCTGCCCTGGACCGCGAAACCGCCGAGCAGCTCGTGGCCAAGGCCCACCAGATCTGCCCCTACTCCAACGCGACGCGCGGGAACATCGCCGTCGACATCAAGCTTGTGGAGGTGGCCGCATGAGCGCCGCCGTTCCCACGAGCACCCGCGAAATCCAGCTGGCGTCCCGCCCGCAGGGACGCCCCGTCCAGGAGAACTTCCGGCTGGCAGAGACCGATCTGCCGGAGCTGCAGGACGGCCAGATCCTGGTCCGCAACGAGTTCATGTCGGTCGATCCCTACATGCGCGGCCGCATGAATGACACAAAGTCCTATTCGGCGCCTTTCCGGCTCGACGCAGCGCTCGACGGCGGTGCGGTGGGCGAGGTGATCGCGTCCCGTTCCGAGGCGCTCAAGGTGGGTGACGTCGTCGTGCACCAGCTCGGCTGGCGCGAATATTCGGTGGTGGATGCGGCAAGCGCGACGCCGGTCCCGGCCGGACTGGCGCCGACCTCGGCGTTCCTCGGGGCGCTGGGCATGACGGGCCTGACGGCGTATGCCGGGCTGCTCAAAGTGGCCGAGTTCAAAGCCGGGGACGTGGTCTTCGTTTCCGGTGCCGCCGGCGCGGTTGGTTCGATTGTCGGGCAGGTCGCCAAGGCCATGGGGGCCTCCAAGGTGATCGGCAGCGCCGGTTCCCCGGAGAAGGTGGCGCGTTTGCTGGAACTCGGCTTCGACGCGGCGTTCGACTACCACGACGGTCCGGTGGCGAAGCAACTGCGTGAAGCAGCGGGGGAGCGCGGCATTGACGTCTACTTCGACAACGTGGGCGGCGAACACCTCGAGGCTGCCCTCGCGGTCCTCACTGTGGGTGGGCGGGTGGCAATGTGCGGTGCCATTTCGCAGTACAACTCCACAGAGCCCACGCCGGGCCCGCGGAACCTGGCCTTGGCCATCGGAAAGCAATTGACCCTGCGTGGCTTCCTCGTGGGCGGCCAGCGCCAGCACGCCGCGGAGTTCGCCGGGAAGATGGCCGGATGGCTGGCTGATGGAACGGTCCGCTACGACGAGACGATCGTTGACGGACTGGAAAACGCGCCGAAGGCCTTCATCGACCTCCTGGATGGGGCCAATACCGGCAAGATGCTGGTCCGGCTGCACTGAGGGATTCCCGGCGCGAACTGGCGGCAGATGCCCGCAAAACGCGATTTTTGGGTCATCTGCTGCCAGTTCGCGCGCTTGGGAACGGGCATCCTAGGACCGTTCGCTGGGAGTTCCGCTACTGCTTGGTAACAAAAGCTCAACAATCTTCGGGTTGTTGGGCTTTTGTGTTACCCGGGTGTGTTCAATCCCACTAAAGTTGTGCCATCAGTGCGCCCCAGGCGCAGTGCTGCGAAGCATCAGTGAAAACAGAATTTCAGACTCGAGTTTTCGAAACGGACACTCATTGACCAACTGTCGTAGCATCAATCACTTTCTTCCTGGAGGAAAATTGAAGCAATCACTGCGTGCCACACTAAAGCGCGGTTCATTTGCGGGCGTCGCAACTGCGGGCGCCGCTGCACTTTTGCTGGCAGGCTGCGGTAGCGCACCGTCTGCTTCGAGCTCGGGCAGCGCCACCAAGTCGGACTACACCGCATGCATGGTGTCCGACTCCGGCGGCTTCGATGACAAGTCGTTCAACCAGTCAGGCTTCGAGGGCCTTCAGGCAGCAGCCAAGGACCTGAGCATCCAGGAGAAGCACGTCCAGTCCAAGGCCGACACGGACTACGACCCCAACCTTCGTTCCATGGTCCAACAAGGCTGCAAGCTGACGGTTACGGTCGGCTTCCTGCTTGGCGACGCCACGAAGAACATCGCGACGGCGAACCCCAACAGCCACTTCGCCATCATCGACTACTCGGACCCCACCTTCCCGAAGAACGTCAAGCCGATTGTCTATAACACCGCCCAGGCCGCGTTCCTGGCCGGGTACCTCGCCGCCGGCACGTCCAAAACGGGCAAGGTTGCGACCTTCGGTGGCCTCAACATCCCCACCGTGAGCATCTTCATGGATGGCTTCTCTGACGGCGTGAAGTACTACAACCAGAAGAAGGGCAAGTCCGTCCAGCTGCTTGGCTGGGACAAGGACAAGCAGGACGGAACGTTCGTCGGCGACTTCAAGCAGGTCGACAAGGGCAAGGTCCTCACCCAGGGATTCCTTGACCAGGGGGCGGACGTGGTCCTTCCCGTCGCTGGACCTGTTGGAGCGGGCGCCGGAAGCGCGATCCTTGACGCCAAGGCAAAGGGCACGGACGCAAAGCTGATCTGGGTCGACTCGGACGGCTACCTGACCGCACCCGCCTACAAGTCGGTCATCCTGACGTCGGTCCAGAAAACCATGGCGACGGCCGTGGAGACGGTCATCAAGGCCGACAAGGAAGGCAAGTTCGACCCCAGCCCGTATGTCGGCACCCTCGACAACGGGGGCGTGGCGCTTGCCCCGTTCCACGATCTCGACTCCGCTGTTCCGGCAGACATGAAGAGCGATCTTGACCAGTTGAAGAAGGACATCATCTCCGGCGCAGTCAAGGTCGAATCGAAGTCCAGCCCCAAGTAAAAATCCGGGCTAAACCGCATCGCGCTGCCCTTCAGCCGAGTTTTGGCAGAAGGGCAGCGCGTTCTGCGTTGCCTTCAATTTGCTCTTCGACACTCCTTTGCCGAGCACTATGCTGGGAGCACGGTGATGACGAGGAGCCATCCTTTATAGATGGGTTGGAGTTTTGAAACTCGAACTGAAAGGGATCACGAAACGCTTCGGGTCCCTTGTAGCCAATGACCACATCGATCTGGTGGTTGAACCCGGCCAAGTCCATTGCCTCCTGGGCGAAAACGGTGCCGGTAAATCCACCCTGATGAATGTCCTTTACGGACTCTACGACCCCAGCGACGGCGAAATCCTGGTTGACGGCAAGCCGGTCGTTTTCAAGGGTCCCGGCGATGCCATGGCGGCCGGGATCGGAATGGTCCACCAGCACTTCATGCTGATTCCGGTATTCACCGTCGCCGAAAACGTCGCGTTGGGAAACGAAGCCACCAAGGCAGCCGGTTTCCTGAACTTGGATGAAACCCGCCGGAGAATCTCCGAGATTTCCAAGCAATACGGGTTCCATGTCGACCCCGATGCCCTCGTGGAAGACCTGCCCGTGGGCGTCCAGCAGCGGGTCGAGATCATCAAGGCACTCGTGCGCGACGCCGAAGTCCTGATTCTCGATGAACCGACCGCGGTTCTCACTCCGCAGGAAACCGATGAGCTCCTGGACATCATCCGCCAGCTCAAAGCAGCCGGAAAGTCAATTGTCTTCATTTCGCACAAATTGCGTGAGGTCAAGGAAATTTCGGACATCATCACGGTGATCCGGCGGGGGAAAGTGGTGGGCTCGGCCGATCCTTCGGCGTCCCCTACGGAACTCGCCTCGGCGATGGTTGGCCGCGCGGTCAGTCTGACCCTGGAAAAGAAACCCGCCCAACCGGGTGAAGCGACTTTCAAGGTCCGGGACCTTACGGTTGTGGACCACAATGGCCAGCACGTCGTGGACGGGCTGAGCTTCGACATCGCCAAGGGTGAAGTGCTCGCTATCGCCGGTGTCCAGGGCAACGGCCAGACGGAGCTCACGGAAGCCATCCTCGGCGTCCAGCAGCACGTCACGGGGTCCATCGTCCTCGACGGCGTCGAACTTCTCGGCAAGAGCGTCAAGCAGGTCTTGTCCGCCGGCGTCGGGTTCGTCCCTGAGGACCGCAAGATCGACGGCCTGGTGGGAACGTTCTCCATTTCCGAGAACATGATCCTGGACCTTTACGACAAGGCGCCTTTCGCCCAAGGCATCGGCATGAAACCGGCCTTGATTGCTTCGCACGCGGAGAAGAAGGTCGAGGAGTTCGATGTGCGGACGCCGTCGATCGATGTCGCCGTGGGTACGCTCTCCGGAGGCAACCAGCAAAAGGTGGTTCTGGCCCGGGAGCTTTCCAGGCCGTTGAGGCTCTTCATCGCATCGCAGCCCACCCGAGGGCTCGACGTCGGCTCCATCGAATTCGTGCACAAGCGGGTCATTGCCGAACGGGACAACGGAACTCCCGTGATGATCGTGTCCACCGAGCTCGATGAAGTGCTCGAACTCGCTGACAGGATCGCCGTCCTCTACCGGGGAAAGCTGGTCGGGATTGTTCCGGCCGGTACGTCCCGCGATGTGCTGGGCTTGATGATGGCCGGCGTTCCGGAACATGAGGCAGAACTGACTGCGCACAAGACCCTCGAGGGAGGAACCCATGTCTGAGTCCAATACCCCTCGACAGGAAAACGAGGCCGAGCCTGAGCGCCCGGAGACTCTGGACGACGAGGTCGTCCTGGATGTCGCGCTGGACACGGCCGACGGCGCAATGGCCCCGTCAGTCATCCCGGCTACCAGCCAAGGCGGACAGATCCCGCACGCCGCCGGTGGTTCGGTCTTCCGGCAGATCGTGACCGGAAACGCCATGGTCTCGGTGTTGTCCGTGCTCCTCGCGATTGTGCTCGGCGGAATCCTGATGGCCGTGACCAACCCCAAAGTCGCCGAGACAGCAGGTTACTTCTTCGCGCAGCCGGGGGACATGCTTACCGAGGTCTTCAGGCCCTACGTGGCGTTGGTCCAGGGCGCCATATTCAACTGGGCCGGGGCCGACGCCGCTGCCCAGCTGTACCCGATCACTGAGACCCTGACGGTGTCCACCCCCCTGATCCTGGCTGGACTCGGCGTGGCCCTGGCCTTCCGTGCCGGGCTGTTCAATATCGGTGCGCAAGGCCAGATCATCTTCGGTGCCCTGTTCGGCGCCTACGTGGGATTCACCTGGCACCTGCCCTTCCTGGTTCACCTGTTGCTTGTCATCGTTGCCGGATTCATCGGCGGCGCGGTGTGGGGCGGCGTCGTCGGGCTGCTCAAGGCCCGGACCGGTGCCCATGAGGTCATCGTGACCATCATGCTGAACTACATCGCGAACTTCCTGCTCCTGTTCCTGCTGACCACTCCCGCTTTCCAGCGCAAGGGCTCCACCAACCCGATCTCCCCCTTCCTTGACCAATCGGCACTGTTTCCGGAGTTGCTCGGACCCCAGTTCAGGCTCCATGCCGGATTCCTCTTGGCAGTGCTGGCAACGGTTTTCGTCTGGTGGCTCCTGAAGCGCTCCACGCTCGGCTTTGAATTCCGGGCCGTGGGCGCCAACCAGAGCGCGGCACGCACCGCTGGAATCAACGTTCCCCGCGCCGTGATCCTGGTGATGGCGATTGCGGGTGCGCTTGCAGGCCTGGCCGGCATTGCGCAGGTATCCGGGACGGAGAAATACCTCTCGGGGGGCGTCGCGGCTTCCATTGGCTTCGATGCCATTACGGTCGCATTGCTCGGACGTTCGACGCCGTGGGGAACCTTCTTCGCCGGGCTCCTGTTCGGCGCGTTCCGCGCAGGAGGCGTCGCGATGCAGGCCGAAACCCAGACCCCCATCGACATCGTCCTGGTCATCCAGTCCTTGATCGTCCTGTTCATTGCGGCACCGCCGCTGGTGCGCGCGATCTTCGGACTGAACCCGCGCAAAAAGAAGAAGGCCACCGGCGGCCCCGGCTCCGGAACCATCCCCTCCGGAAAAATCGAGAGCGGAGCTGCAACAGCATGAGCACCACAACAACTCAGCCCGGCGGTGGCACACCCGCCGGCAACGCCCCGGCGAGCCCGGGAAAGACGGGCGCCACGGAGCTGGTGAGCTGGAAGGCCGGCATCGGATTGTCCCTCCTCGCAATCCTGGGAACCGTGCTGTTCGGTTTCATGTCCAATTCGAAATCGGCAGGCTTCGGCATTGCCGAGGCGGCCAATGAAGCGGCCTCAAGTGTCGCCGCTTTGGTCACGTTCGTCCTGGCCCTTCTGCTTTCGGCTGGACTCGGATATCTGTGGTTCGTCCGCCGTCGTTCAGGCCGCGCGTCGGGTTCAGGCCGCGCGTCAGTTTCCGGCACGGTACCCGGTTGGCTGCCCGCCTCCACCGTCGCCGCCGTCGTGGTCCTCGGCCTCGCCGCGCTCGGCGTGGCAAAGGTTTCAAAGGTCACGCTCTCTTCCGCGGCCATCGGCTGGATCGCCGCCGTGATTCTCCTGGGCCTGGCGGGCTACACGGTGTACCTCACCCAGGCGAAGAGGGCCGTACCCCGCTGGGTGGGCGGCACCTTTGCCGCCGTGTTCCTCATCGGGTTCATGGTCTGGATCGTGGCTGGCGGAAATGGCGATGAGCCGTCGATCTCCCTCGCCGGACTGATCGCAGGGTCCGTCACCTTGGCTGTGCCGCTGGTCTTCGGATCCCTTTCCGGCGTCCTGTGCGAACGCGTCGGCGTGGTCAACATTGCCATTGAGGGCCAGCTCCTGCTGGGCGCATTCTCGGCGGCCGTCGTTGCCACGGTGACGCACAACGTCTACGCCGGGCTGGTCGCGGCGGCCGTCGCCGGAACGCTTGTCTCCTTGGTCCTGGCCGTGGTCAGCATCAAGTACCTCGTCAACCAGATCATCGTGGGCGTCGTCCTCAACGTCCTCATCAGCGGACTGACGAGCTTCCTCTTTTCGACGCTGCTGACGGCGGACCCGGATGGACTCAACAAGCCGGGGCGCTTGCCTCCGGTGGACATTCCCTTCCTGTCCGATATCCCCATCATCGGCCCCATCCTGTTCCACCAGTCCCTCGTGGGCTATTTGATGTACATCGCAGTGATCGTCGTTTACCTCGTCCTCTTCCACACGAAGTGGGGGCTGCGCGTGCGGGCCGTCGGCGAGCATCCGCAGGCGGCCGACACCGTGGGCATCAACGTCAACCGGACCCGATTCTGGAACGTGCTCATGGGCGGTGCGATCGCGGGCATTGGCGGCTCGTTCTTCACGCTCGTATCCGTGGATGCGTTCAGCAAGGACATGTCCGGTGGCCGTGGGTATATCGCGTTGGCGGCATTGATCTTCGGGCGCTGGAACCCGATCGGCGCCTTCCTGGCGGCGTTGCTGTTCGGCTTCGCGGACAACCTGCAGAGCGTCATCACCATCATCGGATCGCCTGTGCCGAGCCAGTTCATGGCCATGTTGCCTTACGCCTTGACGGTCTTCGCCGTCGCTGGATTGGTGGGCAGGTCCCGGCCGCCGGCGGCGAGCGGCATACCGTACGTCAAGGGCTGACCGTGGCGCTCAAGGGTACCGAGGTGGACTGGGCGGCCCTCGAAGCCGCCGCGGTCGCCGCCATGGGGAAGGCCTACGCTCCGTATTCGAAGTTCCCGGTGGGGGCGGCTGCCCTCACCGAGAACGGGCGGATCGTCAGCGGATGCAATGTCGAGAACGCCAGCTATGGACTCACGCTGTGCGCCGAGTGCGCCCTGGTGGGGGACCTCCACATGGGTGGCGGCGGCAGATTGCGGGCGTTCTATTGCGTCGACGGCAAAGGCAATGTCCTCATGCCGTGCGGCCGTTGCAGGCAATTGCTGTATGAATTCCGGGCACCCGGCATGCAACTCATGACAACGCAGGGCATCAAGACCATGGACCAAGTGCTGCCAGATGCCTTCGGTCCCGACAACCTGGAGGAGAACCGGTGACACAGACTGAAGCTTTTGATGCCGTACAGATCATCAGCATCAAGCGGGACAAAGGAACCCTAAGCCCGGAGCAGATCGACTGGACGATCGATGCCTATACCCGCGGCGTCATTGCCGACGAGCAAATGGCAGCCCTGAACATGGCGATCCTGCTCAACGGGATGGACCGTGCCGAGATCTCGCGCTGGACCGAGGCGATGATCGCCTCGGGCGAGCGGATGGACTTCTCCAGCCTCCGGCGTCCCGACGGCGGCGTGAAAGCCACCACGGACAAACACTCCACCGGGGGTGTCGGGGACAAAATCACCCTTCCGCTGGCGCCGTTGGTGGCGGTCTTCGGGGTGGCGGTTCCCCAGCTTTCCGGGAGGGGACTGGGCCACACGGGTGGCACGCTCGACAAGCTCGAGGCGATCCCCGGATGGCGGGCGAACCTGAGCAACGAGGAAATCCTGGCCCAGCTGCAGGACGTGGGTGCGGTCATTTGCGCCGCCGGCACGGGTTTGGCTCCGGCGGACAAGAAGCTCTATGCCCTGCGCGACGTCACGGGCACCGTGGAAGCCATCCCCCTGATTGCCTCGTCCATCATGAGCAAGAAGATCGCCGAAGGCACGGGCTCCCTGGTGCTCGACGTGAAGGTGGGTTCCGGGGCATTCATGAAGGACGAAGCCCGTGCCCGGGAGCTTGCCGAAACCATGGTGGCCCTGGGCAAGGATGCGGGCGTCAATACGGTGGCCCTCCTGACCAACATGGGGACCCCGCTGGGCCTGACTGCGGGCAATGCCATCGAGGTGGAGGAATCGGTGGAGGTGCTTGCGGGCGGCGGTCCGGAAGACGTCGTCGAGCTGACCGTCAGGCTCGCCGAAGAGATGCTCGCCTGCGCCGGAGTGCACGACGCCGATCCCGCGGCCGCCCTCAGGGATGGCCGCGCGATGGATGTCTGGAACCGCATGATCGAAGCCCAGGGCGGCGATCCGCGCGCGGCCCTGCCCGTGGCCAGGGAATCCGAGGTCATCCCGGCTCCGGCCGACGGCGTCCTGGTGGAGCTCGACGCCTTGGCGGTGGGCGTGGCTGCGTGGCGCCTCGGCGCTGGACGCGCCCGGAAGGAAGACATCGTCCAGGCCGGCGCAGGGGTGCGGATGCACGCCAAACCGGGCGCCTTGGTCCGGGCGGGGGAGCCACTCATGACCCTCCTCACCGACACCCCGGAAAAGTTCGACAGGGCCAAGGAAGCCTTGGACGGGGCTGTGCTCATCGCGCCGGAAGGCTCACGGCCGGCGCAACGGCTCATCATCGACCGGATCTCCTAGGCTGATCTCCCGGGCATTCCGGAATGCCCGGGAGACATTCCCTGCGGCCATTCGTTAGGAAGACCGTGCAAGCCATCAACGACTTCATCCTCGCCGCGGCCGGGCAGCCTTGGGTCTTGCTCCTGGTTTTTGCCTGCTGCGTGATCGACGGTTTCTTCCCGCCCATTCCCAGCGAGTCGATGGTGGTGGGACTCGCGGCAGTCTCCGTGACCGCAGGGATGCCCAACACGTGGCTGCTGATCCTGGTGGGAGCCCTTGGGGCCTTCACAGGTGACAACATCGCCTACTTGATTGGGCGCAAAGTAGGTGTACGCCGATGGCGGTGGATGCGTTCCCAAAGGATGCAGGGTGCCTTCCGCTGGGCCGGGAGGGAACTACGACGGCGGGCCGCATCACTGATCATGGTGGCCCGGTTCATCCCCATCGGCCGGGTGGCCGTCAACCTCACAGCCGGAGCAACCCACTTCCCGCACGGCATGTTTGTGGCGCTCACGGCTATGTCCGCCGTCCTGTGGGCCAGTTATTCGGTGGCCATCGGTGTGTTCTTCGGCCAATGGTTCGAGCACAACCACCTGCTCGGGGCGGTCATCGCGATCGTCGCTGCCGTCATCCTGGGAATCATCGTGGACCGGATCATCAGCAAAGTCCGCGGGGCCACGCCCGCCACCGTAGAGGACGAAGAAACCGGGGAGCCCGAAGAGGAATCGGTCGTGTAGCAGGCACGGCAGGGGGGAGCCATCTCCTCCCTTGGTATGACGTGCCTGGCACCGGAAGATCCCTCCATGGGGGGATGCTTCCATTTCGACTTTCGAGCTAGCCTTAAATTGTGTTCCACCCGGCCGGGGCGTAGCGAACGACGCCCGGGCCGTGGGACACTGGATAGCGATCTATGTCACGCGACCGTGTGACTTTCCTTGAGGAGCAATGCCTGCGTGGACTTCATGAACCACATGCTCGAGCATGCCGCCGGGCAACCGTGGATCTACCCGGTGCTCCTGGTTTTCTTTTTCATCGACGGCTTTGCCACGATCCTTCCCAGTGAGACCGCGATCGTCGGGCTCTCGGCCCTTGCGATGCACCGGGGTGAGCCCAACCTGTGGCTCCTTGGCGCCACCGCGCTTGTCGGGGCCATGGCCGGCGACAACATGGCCTATATGCTGGGCCGCAAGATCGGCCTGGACCGCTGGAAATGGATGCGCAAGCCGAAGGTCCAGAAGATGTTCGCGTGGGCGCACTACGAGTTGGACAAGCGCGGCGCCGTGCTGATCTTCACCGCCCGGTATATCCCCTGGGGCCGGGTGGCGGTGAACTACGTCGCCGGACAGACCGGCTTCCGCCACAAGACCTTCTTCTTCCTGGACGCCTTCGCCTGCCTCACCTGGGTAGGCTATTCGATCGGCATTGGATCGCTGGCCGGCCACTGGGTGCACAACAACCCGCTCCTCGGCGTGGGGATTGCGGTGGCATTCGCCGTGGTACTCGGCGTCATCGTGGACCACAGCCTGCGTTGGTGGCACAAGCATCTCGAAAAGAAAGACGGCGAGAAGAAGGAAGCGGCCTCCGCGGAAGCAGCCGCAGCAGACGCGGGAACCGCGGTTAACGCGACGGCCGGCGTCGACCGCTCAAACCCTGCTGGCTAAGCTTCTTCCGTCCCCCTAGAGTTGAGACGTGACTGAGCCTATTGTTGATGCCGCCCCTGCCCTTGACTTCGACCTGAAGAGCCTGCCGAAAGTTTCCCTTCACGACCATCTGGACGGGGGACTGCGCCCGGCCACCATCATCGAGCTGGCGGAGGCCGTCGGCCACACTCTGCCTTCCACGGATCCCGTAGCGCTGGGCCAGTGGTTCCGTGAGTCCGCAGACTCCGGTTCTTTGGTCCGCTACCTCGAAACCTTTGACCACACGATTGCCGTCATGCAGACCAAGGAAGGCCTGGCGCGCGTCGCCAAGGAATTCGTCGAAGACCTGGCTGACGACGGCGTCGTGTACGGCGAGATCCGTTGGGCACCTGAGCAGCACCTGCAGAAGGGCCTCACCCTGGACGAGGTTGTGGACGCTGTCCAGGAAGGGCTCGACGCCGGCGTCGACGCCGTCGAGGAGTCAGGCCGCCAGATCCAGGTGGGCCAGCTCATCACGGCGATGCGCCACGCGGACCGCGGCCAGGAGATTGCCGAGCTCGCAGTGCGCCACCGCTACAACGGAGCTGTCGGCTTTGACATCGCCGGAGCCGAAGACGGTTTCCTGCCTTCCCGCTTCAAGGACGCGTTCACCTACCTGGCCGAGCACAACTTCCCGGCCACGGTCCACGCCGGCGAAGCCGCGGGCCTGGAAAGCATCCAGTCCGCCCTTGTGGACGGCCGCGCCCTGAGATTGGGTCACGGCGTGCGCATCGCGGAGGACATCACCGTTGAGTTCGAAGACGCCGAGGGCGAAGAAGCCGACGACGACGCCGAGGACACCGTCGGCATGGTCACCTTGGGTGAAGTGGCCGGCTGGGTCCGTGACCGTGGAATCGCGCTGGAAATCTGCCCTTCCTCCAACCTGCAGACCGGCGCGATCGCGAACTTCGGCGAAGGCATCGAGAACCACCCGCTGGACATGCTCTACCAGCTGGGCTTCAACGTCACGATCAACACGGACAACCGCCTTATGAGCGGTGTGACGCTCACGGACGAGTTCGAGCTTCTCGTGGAGACCTTCGACTACGATCTCGATGACCTCCTCGAACTGACCCTCAACGCCGCCGAGTCGTCGTTCCTGCCGTTGGACGAAAAAGAAGCGTTGGTGGAGTACATCAACGACGCCTACGCCAACCTTGGCTGAACAAACTCCTTCGGGTGCCAGTTCTCCTGAAAGTCCTGTCGTGGAGCTGCTGGGGACGATTGCCTCTTTGCGCGAGCACTGTCCTTGGATGGGGGCGCTGACCCACGAGTCCTTGGTCGAGTACCTGATCGAGGAAGCGTATGAGGTTGTCGATTCGATCGAGGCCGGCGCGTCCGGTTCCGATACATCCGACGAACTCCGCGGCGAGCTGGGCGACGTGCTGCTCCAAGTGGTGCTGCACGCCCGGCTCGCCGAGGAGCAAGGACAATTCACCTTCGACGACGTCGCGCGCGCCATCACGGACAAGATGGTGCGGCGCAATCCCCACGTGTTCAAACCGGACGGGTCCTTGCAGGAATCCTTCCCGGCCACCGTGGAGGAGATCGTCGAAAAGTGGGACGCCGTGAAGAAGGCCGAGAAGCCCGGGCGTTCGGATCCCTTCGAAGGCATTCCACCGCACCTTCCCGCCCTCGCCTTGGCGCAAAAGTCGCTTGACCGCGCAGCCCGCTCAGAGCGCTCGGGCAGTCCTGAACGCGGCGGCCGTCCAGTCGCGGCGGTGGAGGTTCCCGACTCCGAAGCTGCGCTTGGAGACTTGCTGCTCGCCGTCGTCGCGGGCTCGCGGGAGAAGGGCTTCGACGCCGAACGGGCCCTGCGCGGTGCCGTCCGCCGATACCAGGGCCGCGACGGCGAAGCCACAAAACGTGAGGGTTCCGACGCTGTTCCGTAACCTTGGCCGGTCTCGACTAGGCTAGTGGCGACGAGGACGTCGAGAATTTCCCTCAAGATTCCCAGTAAATCGCTTCACCATAAGGAGCAGTCCATGGCGCTTATCGATGCCATCCACGCCCGCGAGATCCTTGATTCCCGCGGAAACCCGACAGTAGAAGTTGAAGTTCTGCTTTCCGATGGCCAGATCGGCCGCGCGGCAGTTCCCTCCGGTGCTTCCACCGGCGAGCACGAAGCCGTCGAACTGCGCGACGGCGACAAGGGCCGTTACCTCGGCAAGGGCGTCCAGAAGGCCGTTGACGCGGTCATCGACGAAATCGCCCCGGCCCTGATCGGCTTCGACGCCACGGACCAGCGCAGCATCGACCAGGCCATGATCGACCTCGACGGCACCCCGAACAAGGGCAAGCTCGGCGCGAACGCCATCCTCGGCGTTTCCCTCGCCGTGGCAAACGCGGCCGCCGCCTCCGCGGACCTGCCCCTGTACAAGTACCTGGGCGGCCCGAACGCCCACGTCCTGCCCGTCCCGCTGATGAACATCCTCAACGGTGGCTCCCACGCCGACTCGGACGTCGACATCCAGGAATTCATGATCGCCCCGATCGGCGCCGAGACCTTCTCCGAAGGCCTGCGCTGGGGCGTTGAGGTCTACCACAACCTCAAGTCGGTCCTGCAGGCCAAGGGCCTCTCCACCGGCCTCGGCGACGAAGGCGGCTTCGCTCCGAACCTGCCGTCCAACCGTGCCGCACTGGACCTGATCCAGGAAGCCATCAAGAACGCCGGCTACACCCCGGGCAAGGACATCGCCCTCGCGCTGGACGTCGCCTCCTCCGAGTTCTACAAGGACGGCGCCTACCAGTTCGAAGGCAAGGCACTCTCAGCCACCGAGATGAGCGCCTACTATGCCGAACTCGTTGCCGATTACCCGCTCGTCTCCATCGAGGACCCGCTGGACGAAAATGACTGGGAAGGCTGGAAGACCCTTACCGACACCATCGGTGACAAGGTCCAGCTAGTTGGCGACGACCTCTTCGTCACCAACCCGATCCGCCTGCAGCAGGGCATCGACTCCGCCACGGCCAACTCCCTGCTCGTCAAGGTCAACCAGATCGGTTCCCTGACGGAAACCCTGGACGCCGTTTCCCTGGCCCAGCGCTCCGGTTACACCACCATCACCTCGCACCGCTCCGGCGAAACCGAGGACACCACCATTGCTGACATCGCCGTTGCCACCAACGCGGGCCAGATCAAGACCGGTGCCCCGGCCCGCTCCGAGCGCGTCGCCAAGTACAACCAGCTGCTGCGCATCGAAGAAGAACTCGACGACGCCGCCCGCTACGCCGGCCGCAGCGCTTTCCCGCGTTTCAAGGGCTAGTATCCGCTGAAACAGCTGACCGGTGGCTATGGTGGAAAGACCATAGCCACCGGTTCTGTTTAACGAAATGTGCGAGCACTTCGGCAAACCGCAGGCTCCGTGAGGAACGCAACGCGCAGCAACCCGCCAGGCAAGCACCAGGCATTACAGGAGTGTCATGGCCACCCGCCGCCCCAAGGTCCCCCGGGCAGATGCCCTCGGCCGCTCGCCCCAAAAGAACCCCGACGGCGGCCATGTCATCCGTGCCGACTTCGGCGAGTCCCGCAAGGCATCCGCCGCCCAGCAAGAGGCACCGGTTCATGCAGGGTCCAGGACGCCGTCCAATGCCAAAGCCGAAGGCGGCACCCAAAGCAAAGCCTCTTCCGGATCCAAGGTTGGTGGTGCTGCGAAACCGGGACGTTCGGGAAACACCCCGGTTGTCGGCAAGGCATCCAGCAAGGCGTCCGGTGCCGGATCCTCGCACTCCGACAAGGACCACGGCGCGCGCCCTGTGCCCGCGAAGGCGTTCTCCGGCCGTATGCTTGCCCTCGCTGTGGTGATGATAGCGATCACTATCATGCTCGCTCCCACAGTGAAGATCTGGTTGGAGAAAAAGGCCGAAATCTCCGGCCTGGAAGCCGACATTGCCAGCAAACAGGCCGAGCAGGCCAGCCTCCAGAAGCAGATCACGCGGTGGCAGGACCCCAACTACGTGAAACAACAAGCCCGGGACCGCATTAACATGGTTATGCCGGGTGAAGCTGGCTACTGGGTGTTTGGTGGAGACGTTCCCGCCGGCACACCGGGTGGGAGCACCAGTTCAGGAGCTTCCGGAAGCCCGTCCAACCTGCCATGGGTGGACGGCCTGTGGGAATCCATCAGGCGCTCGGCAACAGACTAGACGCGGTGCCCGCCGCCGTCGCGCCCTGATGGGCGCGGCCAAAAAGGGCAGGAAGGATGGCAGCGCCAGTGGAAGACAACTCGGCACCTGCATCGCAGGAGTCCCGCAAGCCATCAGCACACGATCTCGAAATCCTCAGCCGCCAGCTCGGACGGCCGGTGCGCGACGTCGTCGAAATCCCGGCGCGCTGCGTCTGCGGCAACCCGCTGGTCGCTGCAACCGCTCCGCGCTTGAGCAATGGAACCCCGTTTCCCACGACGTTCTACTTGACGCACCCCGTCATCACCGCCGCCGTGTCGCGGCTGGAAGCCGGCGGGCTCATGAATGAGATGAACGAACGGCTCACCGCGGACGAGCCTTTGGCTGCGGCTTACAGGAGCGCCCACGAAGCCTATCTCCAGGCGCGTGACGAGATTGCCGGACGTGCCGGCACGGGAGACGTTCCGGAAATCGCAGGGGTCTCGGCCGGCGGCATGCCTACCCGCGTCAAGTGCCTGCACGTGCTGGTCGGCCACTCCCTGGCCGCCGGTCCCGGCGTCAATCCGCTCGGCGACGAGGCCATCGGGGCAATTAGCGAATGGTGGACCGCGGACCGCTGCTATTGCGACGGCGCATGGGACAGTGCGGGGGAGGCCCCGTCCAAGGACCTCAGCCGCCACGGACCGCAGGGCCTGCCGGACATCGTGGGCCGTCCCGCCCCCGTCCGCAAATCCAAGTCCTCCCACGCGACAGAGCCATCAGGGGAACCATCCGCAGGGGGGCTCAACGTATGAACCGCGTAGCTGCGATTGACTGCGGGACCAATTCGATTCGCCTCCTGATCGCGGATTCCAACGGCACGGACTCCGGGTCTCCCTTGCGGGACGTTGTCCGCGAGATGCGCGTGGTGCGCCTCGGCCAAGGGGTTGACGCCACCGGCGAACTCGCCCCTGAGGCGCTTGAGCGCACCTTCGCGGCGACCGCCGACTACGCCGAGCTGATCCGCCATCACGGAGCCCGGGGCATCCGTTTCGTGGCGACCTCTGCCAGCCGGGACGCCCGTAACCGGGACGTCTTTGTTGACGGGATACGGGGGCTGCTGGGCGTCGAACCCGAGGTCATCTCCGGTGACGAAGAAGCCTCGCTGTCCTTCGCCGGCGCAAGCAGCGTGCTGCCTTCGCGCGGCAAGGACCCTGTGCTTGTGGTGGACCTTGGCGGTGGAAGCACCGAATTCGTCCTCGGAGACTCCGACGGCGTCATTGCCGCCAAATCCGTCGACATCGGCTGCGTGCGGCTGACCGAGCGGCACCTTCGCAGCGACCCTCCGACGCCGGAGCAGATCGCCGCCGCGGAAGCCGACGTCGACGCAGCCATGGACCTCGTGGCCCGCACGGTCCCGCTGGACCGGGCCACCGCCGTCGTGGGCGTAGCCGGTACCGTCACCACCATCACCGCGCACGCGTTGGGCCTGGACGAGTACGATCCCACACTCATCCACGGTGCCAGCCTGGACCTGGAGACCATCAGCGACGCGGCCACAAGTTTGTTGGAAATGAGCCGCGAGGAACGTGCCCGGCTACCCTACATGCACCCCGGACGCGTCGACGTCATCGGTGCCGGAGCCCTTGTTTGGCGCCGCATCCTCCAACGCTTGGCTGAGCTCGGAGAGGGCTCCATCACTGCGGCTACCTCCAGCGAACATGACATCCTCGACGGCATCGCGCTGAGTATTCTGAGCATGCCGAGTACTCGGTAAGAGTGGGTATTCGCTGATGACGTTGCCACACGGTTGGCGCCGCCGGACAGCATCGGCCGCACTGGCGGCCATGTTGGCCGGGGGAAGCCTTGCAGGGGCCCTGCTCACTGCCCCTTCGGCGTTCGCCGACTCTTGGCGGGACAAGGAATACTGGCTCAACGAGTACGGCATTTCCGCAGCCTGGCAGGTATCAAAGGGCGCCGGGGTGAAAGTGGCCATCATCGACAGCGGAGTGGACGGGCAACACCCCGACCTCAACGGCGCGGTGGTCGGAGGAACCGACGCTTCCGGTGCGGGCGACCCCAACGGACAGAAAAGCATCGGGGCCAAACCTGAGCACGGGACCCTCGTCGCCACGCTGCTGGCAGGGCGTGGACACGCTCCGGCCAGCCCATCGGCGTCTCCGTCGCCGGGGCCGTCCCCTTCGCCCGGTTCCGGCGTCGGTCCGGACGGAATCGTCGGCGTCGCGCCCGAGGCCCAGATCCTCTCCGTTTCCGCCTGGCTCGGTTCGCCGAATCCGGCGGGCAAGACGGACCAGGAACAGATTCCCGAAGCTGTCCGATGGGCGGTGGACAACGGCGCCAAGGTCATCAACATTTCCCTCGGCAGCACCTCGCCTGATTGGCCCCAAAGCTGGGATGCGGCGTTCCTCTATGCCGAACAAAAGGACGTGGTGATCGTGGCCGCGGCGGGCAACCGGATCGGCGGAAACGTCCAGGTGGGCGCGCCGGCCACGATTCCGGGTGTACTGACCGTGGCGGGACTCGACCGGAACCGTACGGCCAGCGTCGACGCTTCTTCGCAGGGAATCAGCATCGGCGTCTCGGCGCCCGCGGAGAAGCTGGTGGGCGGACTGCCCGGTGGGAGCTATGAAGATTGGGCCGGCACGTCCGGCTCCGCGCCGATTGTCTCCGGCGTCGCGGCACTTATCCGCTCGAAATGGCCTGATATGAGCGCCAAGCAGGTCATCAACAGGATTGTGTCGACGGCCGAGGATGCAGGCGCGCCCGGCAAGGACCCCATCTATGGCTACGGCATCCTCAATGCCGAGGCGGCCCTGAAAGCCGATGTACCCGAGGTAGCGAGCAATCCCGTGGGATCCATTGCGGACTGGATCCGGGTCCATCGACGTGGCGACCTCAGCAGCCCGACGCCTCCGTCAACGTCGAAACCAAGCATTCCCGCGGCCACCTTGGCGGATCCCACAGTTCCCGCGGCCAAGGCGCCATCGCAGTCCGACACTGCGGTTCCGGCCGCGGTGGTCATCGGCTTTGGTTCGCTTTTCGTGGCGATCGTCGCGGGCGCCACCGTCCAATTGAGGCGCGCCTACCGGACCTCCCCGGAACTGCCCGACGAGACCTCGACCGGCGTGGTGGACGTCGTGGATCCGAGCCCCCCGAAATAGCCTCCGGCGCCGATCCGTAGCGTCGGGAAATAGTTAGTGAAGATTTTCACAAGGTGCTGTACTCTATTCTTATGGCAACCACCCCTGAGCTCATTGACCGTCCCCGTGTTCTCGTTGTCGGCGGCGGATACGTCGGCCTGTACGTAGCACTCAAGCTGCAGAAGAAGATCGCGAACGCCGGCGGCATCGTCACCGTCGTTGATCCCCTTCCCTACATGACCTACCAGCCCTTCCTCCCCGAAGTGGCCGGCGGCAACATCGAGGCACGCCACGCCGTCGTCTCGCACCGCCAGCACCTCAAGCAGACGGAACTCATCCAGGGCCGCGTCACCAGCATCGACCACAAGAACCGCACCGCCGTTGTTGCTCCGGCCGACGGTGGAGAGCCTTTCGAGATCCCGTACTTCGACGTCGTGGTTGCCGCCGGCGCCATCACCCGGACGTTCCCCATCAAGGGGCTCGCTGACGAAGGCATTGGCCTGAAGACCATCGAAGAAGCGGTCGCCCTGCGCAACAAGGTCCTTGAGCGCATCGAGGTTGCCTCCACCATGACGGACGCCGCCGAACGCGCCAAGGCCCTGACCTTCGTGGTCGTGGGTGGCGGTTTCGCAGGTATCGAGTGCATCACCGAGATGGAAGACCTCGCCCGCGCTGCCGTCAAGAACAACGCGCGCATCCGCCAGGAAGAGGTCCGCTTCGTTCTCGTCGAAGCCATGGGCCGCATCATGCCCGAGGTCACCGCAGCCCAGGCAGAGTGGGTTGTCGAACACCTGCGCAGCCGCGGCATCGAGGTCCTGCTCAACACCTCCCTCGACAACGCAGAGGGAAGCCTCAAGCTCATCAACCTGCCGGACAAGACGCCTGCCCAGGAGTTCGAAGCCGACACCCTCGTGTGGACTGCAGGCGTGCAGGCCAACCCGATGATCCGTTCCACCGACTTCCCGCTCGAGCCGCGCGGACGTGTCCGTGTCCTCCCGGACCTGCGCATTGCGGGCGACGAAGGCATCATCGACAACGCCTGGGCAGCCGGCGACATCGCTGCCGTCCCGGACCTCACGGGCAGCGGCCTGCCGGACGGCACCTGCGTTCCGAACGCCCAGCACGCGCTGCGTCAGGCCAAGCGCCTCGCCAAGAACCTGTGGGCCTCCCGCTGGGACAAGCCCATGGGCGACTACAAGCACAAGAACCTCGGTGCGGTTGCCGGCTTCGGCGAATGGAAGGGCGTTGCCAACATCAACATCCTGGGCCGTATCGGCCTCAAGGGTGGACTCGCCTGGCTGGCCCACCGCGGCTACCACGGCCTGGCCATCCCCACCGGTGAGCGCAAGGTCCGCGTGATCTTCAACTGGATCCTGGGCATGACGATGGGCCGCGACACCACCCAGCTGCTGGACCTCGACAACCCGCGTGGAGCCTTCGTGGCCGCGGCCACCCCGGCTCCCAAGCCGGCCGCCGCACCTGCGCCGGCCGCTGAGCCCGCCGAAGCCAAGGCTCCGGTCACGGCTGACGCCAAGTAGCGAACCCCAAGCAGCCCCGCCGACGGCGGTCGTTTCCCACGCGGGAGCGGCCGCCGTCGTCGTTTAACTCGCGGCCCGTCCGCGACGGCGGTGCAGGCATGGCCGGCGACGGCGGGTCCTAGACTTGCAGCATGGCTGGCGAAAGCGATCTGACGACCCTCCTGGGATCCATGCACCCCGTCCTTCGGGACGGCGACTACGTGTACGCGTTGTGGCCGCACGGCAAAGCGCTTGAGGGCGATATCGAAGCCGCTGTCCGCGAAGCGGAAGGCCTCACGGTGGTCCTGCGCCGTGAAGAAGCCGGACGCCTGGGACTGTCCTACGATTTCGTGGCGGCGTGGATCACTCTTCAAATCCACTCTGCCTTGGACGCCGTGGGGCTCACAGCGGCCGTCAGCTCCGCCCTCACGGCAGCCGGTATCAGTTGCAACGTCCTGGCAGGGTTCCATCACGACCACCTGCTGGTTCCATCCGCCGAACGCGGCCACGCCATGGAAGTCCTTAAGTTGCTGGGCCGAGGCGTGGTGCTGCGAACGGAGCGGCAGGATGACCGCGAGTCCGTGCTGGCGCTCACAGCTGCCGCCTTTTCCACCAGCCCGGTCACCGGGCTGCCCGTCGACGGAGTCCCGGCCGAAGTGAAGCTCCTGCGTGAACTCTTCGAGTGCGATGAGTACCTGCCGGAGTTCAGCATCGTGGCCGAGATTGCCGGTGAGATCGTGGGCCACGTCATCAGTACCCGCGGCCGGATAGGGGAGCTCCGGCTTTTGGGGCTTGGCCCCATCAGCGTCGAACCGCACCTGCAGCGGCGCGGCATCGGATCTGCCCTCTTGCGGGAAACCGCTCGACGGGCCGACGAAGCGGGCGAACCGGGCATCGCCCTGCTGGGCAGCCCCGAGTACTATGCGCGCTTTGGATTCCTGCCCGCGCGCACGCTGGGCGTGGTGGCCCCCGACGCCGGGTGGGGAGACCATTTCGAACTGTTGCCCCTCAAAGCATGGCCCGACGGCGTCAGTGGAACCTTCCGTTATGCCGCGCCGTTTGAACGGCTCTAGGAGACGAAAGAGGGGAGTGCACTGGGTTACCATTATCCGGGCGCCCCAGTAGCCCAATTGGCAGAGGCAGCGGACTTAAAATCCGCGTGTTGTGGGTTCGAGTCCCACCTGGGGCACGCATGCGAAATGCGAACCCTGCGGCCCCACTTGTTGCGCCAAGCTGTGCCGTGACAGGAATTTAACCCCGCGTTCATGTGAAGGGCCGTCCGGACTGGACAGCGACACACCGTTATTAGATCCTGACCTGCGTATATGTGTTCTAGGACACATATTTGGTAGTACTCTCATGGAACATGTTCGAAGTGAAAGTGACTTCGGGCGAATGACCACGAATCAGACGCACCGCGGAGGCTATTTATGTACAGGAAGAAAGTCATTTCGGCGATTGCAGCAGCAGCCACCCTCGGCATGCTGGTGGCGGGCTGTGCGAATCAGACTGCCCCTAGCGGCACCGAAACCTCGGGTGGCGGCGGCAGGATCAATATCCCTGCGATTTCCAAAGTCGACGTTCCTGCCGGAGCTGTTTTGCCTGCAGGCGATGGCAAGGCAAATTGCCCGTCAACCACCACCCTTGCCTATGCCGGTGCCGAGACAGGACCCAACGCCCAGCTGGGTATCAACATCTTCAACGGCATCCAACTGGCCATCAACCAGCACAACACCGCGAACCCCGGCTGCCAGGTCCAGTTCAAGAAATTCGATACTGAAGGCGATCCGAACAAGGCCACTGGCCCGGTAACGCAGATCGTGTCCGAGCCGGACATCATCGGAGTGGTGGGCTTGCCCTTCTCGGGAGAATCCAAGGCCACCGGCAACATCTTCGAGCAGAAGGGCTTGGTGCACATCACGCCCTCCGCAACCAACCCGAGCCTGACGAAGAACGGCTGGACCACTTTCTTCCGGGCCCTCGGCAATGACGCCGTCCAGGGTCCGGCCGCAGCGAAGTTCCTCACGGACAAGCTGCAGGCCAAGAAGGTCTACCTCGTCCAGGACGACTCTGACTACGGCATCGGTTTGGGAACCACAACCTCCGCGGCCCTGGGCTCCGCGATGGTGGGGTCCGACAAGGTTGTCACAGGCCAGAAGGACTTCTCGGCCGTGATCTCCAAGATCATGAACGCCAAGGCAGACACCGTCTACTACGCGGGCTACTACGCAGAAGGCGCTCCCTTCGACCAGCAGCTGGTTGGAAAGGGATTCACCGGCTCCTTCGTGGGCCCGGATGGCGTGAAGGATGACCAGTTCATCAAGCAGGCCGGCGACGCATCGTCGAACTCGTACTTCACCTGCCCGTGCATCCCCGGCGAGCTGATCCCGAGCTTCGAGTCCGAGTACAAGAAGCTTGCCAACGCTGAGCCCGGAACCTACTCCATTGAAGGTTACGACGCAGCCACGGTCCTGCTCTCCGGTATCGACAAGGGCAAGCAGTCCCGCGCGGACCTTCTTTCCTGGGTCAAGTCCTACGATGCAGACGGCCTGTCGAAGCACTACAAGTGGGATTCAACCGGCGAACTGGCAACGCCTGATGTTTACGGCTACAAAGTTGAGAACGGCAAGATCGTTCCCATCGGCGTCATCGGAAAATAACACCGAGCCCAGATGAATGCTGGGGGTTAGCATCCATGCCGACCCCCAGCATTTCTTTTGATTACATCAGGAAGTGCCATGATCAGTGAAGTAATTCCCAACCTGCTCCACTCGGTTCCAATGGACGATACGTGGATCACCTTCGACGTAAACTCCTTTACCGAAAATTTCTGGAGTTCAACCTTTGACGGGTTGACCTTCGGGGCAATTTACGCGTTGGTAGCCCTCGGCTATACCCTCGTCTACGGCGTTCTCAACCTCATCAACTTTGCCCACTCCGAAGTGTTCATCACGGGCTGTTACGGGGTGTTCTTTACCCTCAGCGCGCTGAATTTCGGGCCCTCTGCTCCGAGGCTGGCCTTTTGGGCCATCGTGGGAAATCTTGTCCTCGCCCTCGTTGTCGCCATCATCGCCTCAGCCTTGATGGCAGTGATCGTGGAACGGGTGGCCTATAAACCTTTGCGGCAGCGCAAGGCGCCCCGCCTGGCATTCTTGATTACCGCCATCGGTGTTTCCTTCGCCATTCAGTACACCATCTACTGGTGGCGCGGACCGAGCCCGGAGGCTGCGCTGACGATGTTCAGGCCGCTCCCGATTTTCGACGTCTTCGGGACGATCGTCGATTCGCAGCAGGTGGTGATCGTGGTCGCAGCGATTATCCTCATGATCGCCACCGACCAGTTCATCAGGCGGTCCCGGACCGGCCGGGGCATCCGTGCCGTTGCGCAGGACCCGGATACCGCAACTTTGATGGGTGTCAACAAGGAAAAGATCATCGTGACCACCTTCATCATCGGAGGGATCCTGGCCGGCGCAGCCGCCTTGTTCTACGTGATGAAAATCCCGTCCGGCGTGCAATACAACGGCGGATTCATCCTCGGCGTCAAGGCCTTCGCGGCCGCTGTCCTCGGAGGCATCGGCAATGTGCGCGGCGCTTTGCTGGGCGGCCTGCTGATCGGTTTGATCGGCAACTACGGCCAGGTGCTCCTGGGCAGTTCCCAATGGACCGACGTGGTCGCGTTCGTGGTCCTGGTGTTGGTATTGATTGTGCGACCCGAAGGTGTCTTGGGTAGCTCGCTAGGAAAGAGTAAGGCATGAGCACAACAGACGGCCCCACACTTATTCCCGATGATGCTTCGGCACAGGAAATTGCGGACCGCGAAGCCAAAATGCGGCGCCGCAAAGGCTGGTTCCCGGGACTCAGCGACAAATGGAACGCGCTCCCGCGCCAAACCCAATGGCTGATCCTCATCGTCGTCGTAGTCATTGCGTACTTGCTCCCCATCCTCAACCCGCCGTTGATCACGACGGAACCCGGCAACAATTGGCAAATCGCGCTCGCGCAAATGTCTGTTTATGCCCTGGTGGCTGTGGGCTTGAACGTGGTGGTCGGCTATGCGGGCCTCCTCGACTTGGGCTATGTGGCATTTTTCGCCCTGGGTTCCTACACGGCGGCAATGTTTACCAGCCCGGATTCGCCGTATGTGCACATTCCCTACTTGTGGACGCTCCCGCTGGCGATGGCAGTCGCCATGTTCTTCGGAGTGGTCCTCGGTGTGCCTACGCTTCGCCTTCGCGGCGACTACCTGGCTATCGTCACGCTCGGCTTCGGTGAAATCGTGCGCATTTTGGCCACGATTATTCCGGCGATGAAAGGCCAGGTTGGCTTCCAGAACGTTGGCCACCCTCCGGGAACGGATTCGAGCGGGCAAACAATTTTCCAGAACTCGAACGGAACCCCGTGGTACTGGCTGACGCTGTCCATCATCATCGTGGTGCTTTTGGCCGCGGGAAACCTGGAGCGCAGCCGCGTGGGACGCGCCTGGATTGCCATCCGCGAGGATGAAGATGCCGCGGAAATCATGGGCGTCCCGACCTTCAGGTACAAGGTGTGGGCTTTTGCCATCGGCGCTTCCGTTGGCGGGCTCTCGGGTGCCTTGTTTGCCGGGCAAGTGGGCTTTGTGAACAACCAGAAGTTCGATATCGCCACGTCCATCCTGTTCGTCGCTGCCGTTGTCATGGGCGGCACGGGAAACAAGGTCGGTGCGATTCTCGGCGGTGCGTTGGTGGCATATATTCCACTCCGTTTCACCGCGATTGCCGAGTTCAAGTATCTGATCTTTGGCGCGGCGCTGGTGGTCATCATGATCTTCCGCCCCGGTGGCCTTCTGCCCGCACGCCAAAGCCTCCTCGCCTACGGCCGCCTGGCGTACAACAAACTCAAGGGTGCCATGGGCGACATTCCTGCTTCGGGCAAAGTCGTTCTGGAACCGGGAAAGGGGGCTGACAAATGAGTGAAGCGATCGAACCGGATATTGATGTAGAGGCACTCAAGGAACAGGGTGTGGACCTCGAAGTCGCCGAGAAGGTGGCCCCTGAGAGGGACATCGTCACCAAAGTGGGCGAAGCCTTGGTGCAGGTCCAAGACCTCACCATCAAATTCGGCGGCCTGACGGCCCTGGACAATGTCACGTTTGATATCAACAGAGGCGAAATCCTCGGTCTCATCGGCCCCAACGGTGCCGGTAAGACCACTTGTTTCAATGCCATGACGGGTGTCTATAAGCCGACGTCCGGAAAGGTCCTGCTCGAAGGACAATTGCTCAACGGACTGCCGCAGCACCGGATCACCAGGCGTGGCCTGGCGAGGACCTTCCAGAACATCCGCCTTTTTGGTGAGATGACCGCTTTGGAAAACGTGGTTGTCGGCCTCGATGCACGCCACCGCACGAGTGTCGGCGGAGCGCTCTTCCGTCTGCCCACCCATGTCCGGGAAGAGAAAACCGCCATTGAACGCGGCATGGCATTGCTTGAGTTCGTGGGCATCGCCGATCATGCCCACTTCTTGTCACGGCACTTGCCTTACGGTTACCAGCGCCGCCTGGAAATCGCGCGCGCACTTGCGACTGATCCCAAAGTCCTGTGCTTGGACGAGCCCGCAGCAGGGTTCAATCCGGCGGAAAAAGAAGAGCTCATGGCCCTGATCCGGACCATTCGTGACGACGGCTACACGGTCCTGCTCATTGAGCACGACATGAAGTTGGTCATGGGGGTGACCGACCGGATCGTGGTCCTTGAGTTCGGGAAAAAGATCGCGGATGCGGTGCCGAAGATTATCCGCGATGACCCGAAAGTTATTTCCGCCTATCTCGGGGAGCCTGAAGATGACCTTGCTTGAGCTGAAGAACATATCCGTCCACTATGGCCGGATCCAAGCCATTTCCGACATGTCATTCAGCGTGGAGGAAGGCGAAATCGTCTCGCTCATCGGGGCAAATGGTGCCGGCAAGACCACCACCATGAGGACCATCTCCGGATTGCTGGCTCCGTCGGCCGGCTCCATCACGTTCGCCGGCAAGGACATCACCCGGATGAAAGCGCACATCCGAGTCGTCCAGGGCATTTCGCAGGCGCCTGAGGGACGGGGAATTTTCCCCGGCATGACGGTGGAGGAGAACCTTGACATGGGTTCCTACGGCCGCAAGGACCGGACCAAGGTTGCAGACGATTTGGAGCGAGTCTTCGACCTGTTTCCGCGGTTGAAGGAACGTATCAAGCAGTTTGGCGGCACCATGAGCGGTGGCGAACAACAGATGCTCGCGATTGGCCGGGCCCTGATGTCCAACCCCAAGCTGTTGCTCCTGGATGAACCTTCCATGGGGCTGGCTCCGCAGTTCATCCGCCAGATCTTCAAGATTGTCACCGAGATCAACAACCAGGGCACCACGGTGCTTCTGGTGGAGCAAAACGCCAACCAGGCCCTGGCCCGTGCACACCGTGCTTTTGTCCTGGAAACCGGGTCAATTACGCACAGGGGCACCGGCAAGGAACTGCTCGCCAACCCGGCGGTCAAGGAAGCGTACCTCGGCGTCGGATAGCCCCGTGTGCCGGCACCCTCGCAACGCGGAGGGTGCCGGCATCGGCGGCGGTGGAACTTTCGGTGCGGACCAAGCGTGGGAATTGGTAGCGTGAACTATCACTTCGCACCCACAGCAAGAAGGACATCCACCATGGCACTCGGCGGCAACCCGATCTTCAACGGAAAGAATTTCCGTGGAGCCACACAGGCTCCGCCCGTTCCCAGCTACACCCACGGCCAGCCCCAATACGGCCAGCCCCAGTATGGCCAGCCCCAGTACGGCCAGCCTGCCTGGGCGGCACAGCCGCCCATGACGAGCGATCAGCTGCAGGAGATGTACAACCAGCCCGCAGCCGGTCCGGCCGAGACCGGCCGTATGACTTTCGACGACGTCATCGTCAAGACTGCAGCGTGCCTTGCGGTGCTGCTGCTTGGCGCGGCGGGCACGTTGTTCGTTGCTCCGGGAACCGCAAATCTCCTGATGATTGTCGGCGCCTTGGGCGGCTTCGCGTTGGGCATGGTCAACTCCTTCAAGAAGCAGCCGTCCCCGGCACTGATCCTGACGTATGCCGGACTTGAGGGTCTGTTCCTCGGAGGCCTGACCCGCCTCCTGGACGGAATGTTCCCGGGCGTCGGCCTGCAAGCTGTCATTGGCACCCTTGCGGTGTTCGGCGTGACCTTGGCTCTCTTCAAGAGCGGCAAGGTGCGTGCCACCCCCAAGGCTGTTCGCTTCTTCATGATCGCCATGCTCGGCTACCTCGTCTTCGCAGTGATCAATATGGTCCTGGTGTGGACGGGCGCAGTCCAGTCGCCGTTCGGCCTGAGCAGCAGCGTGCACATCTTCGGCATCCCGTTGGGCGTTTTCATCGGCATCCTGGCTATCGGCCTGGCCGCGTTCTCACTGGTCATGGACTTCACGAGCATCGAACAGGGTGTCCGGCAGGGCGCTCCGGAGAAATACTCCTGGACGGCCGCTTTCGGCCTGACCGTGACGCTCGTGTGGCTGTACGTGGAGATCATCCGCCTGCTGGCGATCCTGCGCGGCGACGACTAAGCTCCCAGGATTTGTTGAGCGTAGTGCCCCTGAAGATCCGTCTTCAGGGGCACTACGTGTCTTTCCGGTGCGGTTAGGACAGACGCTCGAAGACCACCGCCATGCCCTGCCCGCCACCGACACACAGGGTCGCCAGTCCCAAGGTGCAGTCCCGTTCCCGGAGGCCATTGAGCAAAGTGGTGGTCATCCGGGCGCCTGTCATGCCAAAGGGATGGCCAAGGGCGATGGCTCCGCCGTGGACGTTAAGTTTCTCCGGATCGATGCCGAGTTCGCGGGCGCTCGCTACCACCTGGACGGCGAAGGCTTCGTTGAGTTCCACGAGGTCAATGTCCGCCATGCTCAGCCCCGCCAGTGCCAAGGCCCGGCGCGACGACTCCACGGGACCCATGCCCATGAGTTCCGGGGAAAGGGCGCTGACTCCCGTCGAGACGATGCGTGCCAGCGGCTCGAGGCCAAGCTCCCGGGCCCGGAAATCGCTCATGACCACCACGGCGGCGGCGCCATCGTTGAGCGGGCAGGCATTCCCGGCGGTCACGGTCCCTTCCTTGCGGAAGACCGGCTCCAAGGCGCTGACCGCTTCAAGGGTGACGCCGGCGCGAGGTGAATCGTCGCGCTCGACGACGGTCCCGTCTTTGCGGGTGTACGGCGTGATCTCGCGGGCGTAGAAACCGGAGGAGATGGCCGCCTCGGCACGGTTCTGGCTCTGGACCGCCCACAGATCCTGCTCGGCCCGGCTGATTCCGTGGCTCGTGGCGACGTTTTCCGCGGTCTGTCCCATCGCGATGTAGACGTCCGGCATCCGTCCTCCCATGCGGGGATCCGTCCACGGGGTGTTGGACGCGGCCCGGGCGGCCGTACGGGCGCGCGCGGCTTCAAACAGGGGGTTGTGCACGCTGGTGTCGGTTTCCCCTGCCCCGACCCAGTTCTGGTAGCGGGACACCGATTCGACCCCCGCCGAGACGAAGGCGTGGCCTTCTCCGGAGCTGATGGCGTGGAAGGCCATCCGCAGAGTTTGCAGGCTCGAGGCGCAGAAGCGGTTGATCGTGGCCGCGGGGACGGTGTCCAGGCCGGCCAGGACGGTCACCACCCTGGCCATGTTCGAGCCGGCCTCGCCGCTGGGCTCGGCGCAGCCAAGGTAGAGGTCATCGAGCCCGCGGCCGTCTAGTGCCCCTGGATCGAAAGCCGGAATCTTCGCCAGCGCGGCAGTCACCATGGCCGCCGCGAGGTCGTCGGGACGTTCGTCCTTGAGTGACCCTTTGAAGGCCCGTCCAATGGGGCTTCTGGCGGTGGAAACGATGACGGCCTCAGTCATGCCCCCAGCTTACGCCGGGGCCGGCCCGCCGAAAGGCGGCGGATGCACGGACCTCAGGCGAGTCGTGTGGCCCCGGCGGCCGGGGTCACGGTGAAGATGTCCGGCGTCGTGAAACCGGCCGCCGCGAAGGCGCGTACGACGGCGTCGCGCACCTCCTGCTCGTGGCCCACCGGGGTGAGGGCGATGGCCGAGCCGCCGAAGCCGCCGCCCGTCATCCGGGCGCCGATGGCACCGTGGGCTCGGGAGGTTTCCACCGCGAGATCCAGTTCCGGACAGGAGATCTCGAAGTCATCGCGCATGGACGCATGGCTCGCATCCAGGAGCCTGCCGATGTGGGCGGGGCCCTCCGTGGTGAGGCGTTCCACGGTCTGCAGCACGCGGTCGTTTTCCGTGACGATGTGACGCACCCGCCGGAAAGTGATGCTGTCCAGGAGGCCGCTGGCTTCCTCCAAGTCGCCGATGCCGACGTCGCGCAGGGCCGGGACCCCCAGTACCTGGGCCCCGAGTTCGCAGGAAGCACGACGCGAGGCATAACCGCCGTCGGCATGTGAATGGGAGACCTTGGTGTCGATGACCAGCAGAACGAGTCCGGCCTCCTGGGCGTCGAAGGGGACTAGTTGCACGCTCTGGTCGCGGCAGTCCAGGAAGACCGCATGGCCCTTTGACCCGCGAAGCGACGCCGACTGGTCCATGATTCCGGTAGGGGCGCCCACGAAGTCGTTCTCGGCCCTCTGCGTTGCGAGGACCATGTCTTCGGCGCCCAGTCCCGCGCCCGTTAGCTCGTTGAGGGCGGAGATGACGGCGCATTCGATGGCGTGCGAGGAGGACAGTCCCGCGCCCAGCGGGACATCCGAATCCATGAGGAGGTCGAAGCCCGGGACAAGGACGCCGCGCTGTTGCAAGGCCCAGGCGACGCCGAGCGGATACTTCGTCCAGCCTTTGGCCGCTTCGGGAACCAACGCGTCGACGTCGGCTTCGACGAGGCCTTGCCCGCCGAAGGTAGACAACAGCCGGACGCGTGAGTCATGGCGGATCCGGACTGCAACCTTCGCGGTCTTGTCGATGGCGAAAGGCAACACGAAACCTTCGTTGTAATCGGTGTGCTCGCCGATCAGGTTCACGCGTCCCGGTGCCTGCCACACGCCGTCGGGGGCTGAACCGAAAGTCGACTCGAAAAGCCCGGAGAGGGCGCCCACGGCGGGGGCGTCGGGAGTGGAGGTCATGCTGGGGCCCCTTCCGGAATAGCGCGCTGGGAATCGCTGGCGACGGCGCGCAGCCGTTCGGCCACCGATTCGGGCGTGGTGTCGTTGATGAAGGCTCCCATGGCGGCCTCGGAACCGGCAAGGTACTTGAGCTTGTCGGCAGCACGGCGTGGGGAGGTGAGTTGCAGGTGCAGGTGGCCGGACGGTCTCAAGGCGGGGTCCAGGGGTGCCTGGTGCCAAGCGGAAATGTACGGTGTGGGAGTCGGATACAGGGCGTCCATGCGCTTGAGCAATTCAAGGTAGACGTGGGCCAGTTCGTCGCGTTCTTCGCCGCTCAAAGCGGCGAGGTCGGGAACTTGCCGATGGGGGACGAGATGCACCTCCAGCGGCCAGCGGGCGGCGAACGGCACGTAGGCGCTGAAGTGCTCGGCTTCGAGCACCATGCGGCTCCCGTCCTGGCGTTCGGCCTTGAGGATCGAGGACGTGAGCGATTCCCGGCCCTTGGAGTCGTCGAAGTACCGGCCGGCGGCGGCGCCAAGGCTGGCCGCCCGCGGCGTGACGTAGGGGTAGGCGTAGATCTGTCCGTGCGGGTGGTGAAGGGTTACCCCGATGTCAGCGCCCCGGTTTTCGAACGGGAACACCTGCTGGATTCCGGGAAGGGCGCTGAGCGCCTCAGTCCTGTGCGCCCAGGCTTCGACGACCGTGCGTGCCCTGGTTTCGCCAAGCTCGGCAAAGGATCCGGTGTGGCTGGGCGTGAATGAGACAACTTCGCAGCGGCCGTATGCAGGGCCGGAGGTTCCCCAAGCGGGCATGCCCGGGATCATGCCGACCGCCGGCCCCAGTGAGGGGAAGCGGTTCTCGAACACCACGACGTCGTAGTCCGGCGCCGGGATTTCGGAAGGGTTCGCGGGGGTGGTGGGGCAGATGGGACATTGGTCTGCCGGTGGCAGGTGGGTGCGGCTTTGGCGGTGTGCCGCCACGGCGACCCATTCGCCGCTCAGCGCGTCGTAGCGCAACTCGCCCGGATCGGCGCGCTGCGGCAGCTCACGGTGATCCGTCAGCGAGCCGGGATCGCGCTCCGGCGAGCCGGCGTCGTCGAAATAGATCAGCTCCCGGCCATCGGCGAGGCGTGTGCTGGTAAGGCGAGTCATGGATTTATGGTGCCACAGAGTGCTCAAAAAGGCAAAATATCTAACAAAAAAGAACATTGAGGGTGAAGCCAAGCAACACATGGGATGCAGTACGGTGGTGCCATGCCTCCCACAACACCGTCTTCGACACCGGGCGAAGAGACCGTATCCCGCCGCTTTGCCAGCGGACGCCAATTCGAGATCCGCCGCGGTGACGCACTCGCCGTCGTCACCGAGCTCGCCGCGGGCTTGCGGTTGTTCAGCCGCGACGGCGTCCAGCTCACCGAGAGCTACGGCGACGCGCAACTTCCGCCCGGGGCCACCGGAATTACCCTCGCCCCGTGGGCCAACCGGATCGAGGACGGGATCTGGTACCTCGACGGCAAAAAGCAGCAACTGGACATCACGGAGGTGTCCCGCAACAACGCCAGCCACGGGCTCCTGCGCAACTCGTCCTACGCCCTCGTGGCGGAAGACGAATTCTCCGTGACCCTCGAAGCCGTGATCTTCCCACAGCACGGCTACCCCTTCCTGGCCCGGCATCAGGTCCACTACGAGATCGACGCCGGGCTGGCGCTTCGGGTCTCCCAGAGTTTCATCAATGATTCGGCGGCCCCCGCGCCCTTCGTCCTCGGGGCGCACCCGTATTTGCGTGTAGGGGACGTTCCGCCGGAAGAGATGGTCCTGACTGTCCACGCCGGTACGCGGCTCGTGGCCGACGAGCGGCTGATCCCGCGTAGTTCGGTGCCTGTCGACGGTGATTTTGATTTTGGCGCCGGCCGGAGTGTGGGTGGCCTGGATGTCGACGTGGCGTTCACGGATTTGGAGTTCGACGGCGGCATCGCCCGCCAAACGCTGTCGGCGCCGGATGGCCGAAGCGTCTCCTTGGAGCAGGACGAAAACTGCGCCTACGTCCACATCTTCGTCACGGATACTTTTCCGGGCCGCTCGAAAGCGGTGGCGATTGAGCCCATGACCGGTCCGGCGAACGCGTTCAACTCGGGCGACGGCCTCCGGTGGCTCGAACCGGGGGAGACCTTCACTATGAGGTGGGGAATCGTGGGCGCGCTGTAGATGGGTTTCCTATCGGGCGCTCCCTGCGGAATTATGGGTGAATGACGCCAGCACAGGACGCCACGCCATCGAGTGAGCCCGTTTCGGCCGCGCCCAGGCAGGTGTCGGAGCATCACATTGCGCAGGACATCCCGTACGGAGTCCGGATTGCTGCCGCGTGGGCATGGCGGGTGGGCCTCATATTGGTGGTCGTTGGAGCCCTTATTTGGCTGTTGGGGAAGGTCAGCTTCCTGATCATCCCGCTCATGGTCGCCTCCCTCCTGGCAGGCTTGCTCTACCCGGTCACGGGGTGGCTCAGGAAGCTCAAGATGCCCCAAGGAGCGGCCGTTGCCATCACAGTGGTGGGGTTTCTCGGGGTCATCGCGGGAGCCCTGGCGTTGGTGGGACGGCAACTCGCTGTGGGATTCGGCGAGCTGTGGCAGGAAGCGCTCACGGGCATCCAGCAAATCCAGGCCTGGCTCGCTGACGGCCCGCTGCACCTGACCGCGGACCAGATCGACACCTACATCCAGAGCGCCACCTCGGCCCTGCAGAACAACAGCAGCAGCATCCTCAGCGGTGCCCTGTCCTTCGGTAGTACCGCCGGGCATTTTGCCGCGGGCATGGTCCTGGCCCTCTTCATCCTAATCTTTTTCCTCCTCGAGGGGTCCAGGATCTGGCGGTTCATCGTCGGGCTCCTGCCCCGGACCGCACGCGCAGCGGCCTATGGCGCGGGCCGGCGCGGTTGGTCGTCCATGGTCAGCTACGTGCGCATCCAGATGTTCGTTGCGTTCGTGGACGCGGTGGGGATCGGCGTCGGCGCAGCGATTATCCAGGTTCCCCTCGCCCTGCCCCTGGGTGTGTTGGTGTTCATCGGCTCGTTCATCCCGGTGGTCGGCGCCCTCGTGACGGGAGCCATCGCGGTGCTCCTGGCCTTGGTGGCGAATGGTCCCGTCAACGCGCTCGTCATGTTGGCCATCGTCCTGTTCGTGCAGCAGCTTGAAAGCCATATCCTCCAGCCGCTCATCATGGGCAAGGCCGTATCGCTGCACCCGGTCGCCGTCATCTTGTCGGTCGCCGCCGGTTCCTACCTGGCCGGAATCCCGGGAGCGCTCTTTGCCGTCCCGCTCCTCGCCGTAGCAAATACGGCGGTTCGCTATATTGCAGCGCGGACGTGGGAACATGATGAAGGACTGATGACGGCGTACGCCGGCGCAGGGATTGCACCACCGGACTCCGATGAGGAACCCACCATCAAGGAAATCCACGGTCCCGGCGCCAACGCGGGCGCACGGTCCAACAGCGGCGAAGGCGCCGCAGGTCAGCACGCGGCTGCGGAACGGACATTCGCCAAGGATGCCGCACAGCACACCAACAAAGGAGATTAACCCGTGAATACCCTCGATACCCTGCCCGTCACCCTGGACGATGTCCTTAAGGCGCAGGAGCTGCTCGAGGGCATTATTACCAAGACCCCCATCGAGTCCTCACGGGCCCTGGGAGCGATGGTAGGCGGAGAGGTCTTCTTCAAATGCGAGAACCTCCAGCGGGCAGGTTCCTTCAAGGTCCGCGGTGCCTACGTGCGGATGGCACGCCTGTCTCCCGAGGAAAAGAAGCGCGGCGTGGTGGCGGCTTCGGCAGGCAACCACGCGCAAGGCGTTGCGGTGGCGGCGAAAAGCCTCGGAATCAAGGCACGCATCTACATGCCGCTCGGTGTGGCGCTTCCGAAGCTTGCCGCAACCCGCAGCCACGGAGCCGAAGTCGTCCTGCACGGACACAACGTGGATGAGGCCCTGGCCGAGGCGCAGCGCTACGCGAACGAAACTGGCGCGGTCTTCGTCCACCCCTTCGACAACGTCGACGTCGTGGCGGGCCAGGGCACCGTCGGGCTTGAAATCCTGGATCAGGTCCCTAACGTCGACACGGTCCTGATGGGCGTCGGTGGCGGTGGCCTGCTGGCCGGAGTCGCCGTCGCGATCAAAGCGAGGGCCAGGGAGCTGGGACGCGAGATCCGGATCATCGGCGTGCAGGCCGAGAACGCGGCCGCCTACCCGCCGTCGCTCGCCGCTGACGCCTTGGTGCCGCTCAAGAAGGTTTCCACCATGGCGGACGGCATCGCCGTCGGACGCCCCGGCCAGCTGCCGTTCAGCATCATCCGCGAACTCGTGGACGACGTCGTGACGGTGAGCGAAGACTCTTTGGCCCGGGCCCTCATCTTCCTGCTGGAGCGCGCCAAGATGGTGGTCGAGCCGGCCGGTGCTGTCGGCGTCGCAGCCCTCATGGACGGCAAGATCGAGAACCCGGGGACCACCGCCGTCATCCTGTCCGGCGGCAACATCGACCCCATGCTGATGCTCAAGGTGATCCAGCGCGGCCTCTCGGCTGCGGGGCGCTACATGACCGTGCGCATGATGCTGGATGACCGTCCCGGTTCCTTGGCGACCATTGCCCGCATCATCGCCGAAAACGATGCCAACGTGACCGGCCTGGACCACACCCGGGTGGGCGGCGCGATCAGCATGGGCGACGTCTCCATCACCGTCAACCTGGAAACCAAGGGCCACGAACACAGCGAGCAGGTCCTGGCAGCCCTTCGAGCCGAGGGCTTCCACCCGATCGTGGTGCACTGACGCCGTAGCCCACCCCAACTGACTCGCAGTTGTTGTCGTTATGAGCCCTCAAAACGACAACAACTGCGAGCTAGTTGGGGGGAACGCAAAGCAAAACGCTGGCCCGCCCCGGGAAGGGGTGGGCCGGCGTCGTTGTTTCGCGGAATAATCAGCCGGCGAACGGCTTGGCGGAAACAATCTCCACCGGAATTTCCTTGCCGTTGGGGGCGACGTAGCTGATCTTGTCGCCTTCCTTGTGGCCCATGATCGCCACGCCGAGCGGGGACTTCTCGCTGAAGACGTTGAGATCGGAATCACCGGCGATTTCACGGGATCCGAGCAGGAAGGTCTCTTCGTCACCGGCGATGCGTGCGACGACGAGCATGCCGGGCTCGACGATTCCATCATCGGCCGGAGCTTCGCCCACCTGGGCGTCGCGCAGGAGCACGGTCAGCTGGCGGATGCGGGCCTCGATCTTGCCCTGCTCTTCCTTGGCGGCATGGTATCCACCGTTTTCCTTGAGGTCGCCTTCCTGACGGGCGGCTTCGATCTTCTGTACGATCTCCGCACGGCCAGGGCCGGAAAGGTGGTCCAGCTCTGCCTTCAGGCGGTCAAATGCGTCCTGGGTAAGCCAAGCTGCAGGCGCGCTGTTGGTGGTCGACACGGACTTCTCCTTATGGATCTGACAAGCAAAGACCCCGCCGGTGCAGGCCACTCGTGGAACTCAGCAACCAACTCAGCGGGGTTAAGGTATTGATCCAGTGTAGTCAATCCTGTGGACAAACCCAAGCTCACTGAGTCGCGGGTCACACCGTTGCTATTTGCTGCCATCGACAATCCAGCAGTTGTCCACGACGGCGGACACGGCCTCGGACTCCGTGCGAAGGATGGCCCTTTGGGCGGTTGTCTGGCCACCGTCGGCCCCTGCCTTCGGGGCATTCGGGCCGATCTCAACGACTTTCCAGCCGACCACCGCGAACTTGGAATCCATGGCCTTGACCGCGCATTTTGCGGTGGCATCCGGGTTCTTTGTGACCTGGAAATCGACCGACAGCTGAGTGGCATCAGTGGCGCTGTAACCGATGTCCTTGAAAGACACAGACGATTGCGAGGAAGACATAGTGACCCAAAACAAGAGCCCGATGACCATGAGGAGGACGGCGATGACGATGTTCCGTTTGGTTTTCCCTCCGAAGGCGCGCTTTTGGCTGCCGTAGCGATTGGCTAGGCTGGTAGTTGCTGGCAGCGCCGTGCCCGATGGGTCTTCCGAAGTCACCCACCCAGTTTAGTGGGCTTCCGGCGCCTCTTCGCCCACAGCGGAGTCGCACGCGTTAGAAAGACCTGATCAGTACAGCCACCAGCAAACCCAGAACAGCATGACCCGGAAAGAGGAACCGTACCGGATGAGCACATCCACCAGCCCCGACACGCAGCTCCGGCTGCTCGCCGTCCACGCACACCCGGACGACGAGTCAAGCAAGGGCGCGGCAACCATGGCGATGTATGCGGCTTCCGGCGTGGAGGTCATGGTGGCTACCTGCACCGACGGTTCCCGCGGGGACATCCAGAACCCGGCCATGGAGTCCGCCCCGCACCCGAAGCGCGACATGGCAGGCGCGCGCCGTTTGGAAATGAAGCAAGCTGCCGCGGTCCTCGGAATCAAGCAGCGTTGGTTGGGCTTCGTGGATTCCGGACTGCCCGACGGCGATCCGTTGCCACCCCTGCCCGCCGGCTGCTTTGCGCTTCAGCCCCTTGAGCGGGCCTCGGCACCGCTCGTCCGCTTGGTCCGCGACTTCAAGCCGCACGTCATGGTGAGCTACGACGAAAACGGCGGCTACCCGCATCCTGACCACATCATGGCCCACAAGGTTGCCGTCGAAGCCTTCCACGCAGCCGGTGACCCGGAACGCTACCCTGGGACAGGCGATAGCTGGGCGCCCAGCAAGCTGTACTACGACCGCGCCTTCAGCCCCGACCGCTTCCGGGCCTTGCATTTCGCGCTCGAAGAGGCGGGCCTGCAATCGCCCTACGCCGAACGCCTGGCCTCCTGGCTTGAAGCCGACGCGGAAGGACATACTCCGCCGAGGCCTATGCACCAGACCACCACGCAAGTGGATTGCGGTGACTACTTTGAGGCCCGTGACGACGCACTCAGGGCGCATCGGACGCAGATTGACCCCCTCGGCTTCTTCTTCGCGGTATCCCCGGAGATGCAGCGCAGGGCCTGGCCGTGGGAGGACTACACGCTGGTCCACTCCGTGATCCCGGCCGAACTGCCGGAAAAGGACCTGTTCGCAGGGCTAAGATAGGATCGCCGGCGATTTCTATCAAGCGTAGAAGTCGCCACCCGGCTGGAAACTCCCATAGAAGGTTTGAACCGTGCACCACTTTCTCATCGCCCTGGCCACGACCCCGTCGCCTACCCCGACCCCGTCGCTGCGCCCCGGCTTGTCGGAAGACCAGGTGACCCCGGGAACCTGGGGATTCGTCCTGACTGCCTTCATCGTGGTGCTCACGACCTTCCTGATCGTCGACATGGTCCGCCGGATCCGGCGGGTCCGCTACCGCGCCCAGGTTGAAGAAGCCCTGGTCGGGGGTCCCGACGCGGCTGAGGCGGACGGTTCCGGGACTGACGGTTCCGTGACCGGCTCTGGGACCGGCACTGCTGAGACCGGCGGCGCTGCGACCGGCGCTGGGACCGGCACTGCTGAGACCGGCGGCGCTGTTGCGGGCAAGCCGCGCGCAGAAGACTCCGACGGCGATGCCGGCTCCGGAGCCCGCTGACCCGGGCATCACCCGGGAATGGCCGGGGGCGTCCAACGCCCTCGGCTCGGAACCGTCCGCCTATCTCCGCCAGCATGCGGACAATCCGGTGTACTGGCGGCCGTTCGGCGACGAGGCCTTTGCATTCGCGGCGGCCCGCGATGTTCCCGTCTTTCTCTCCATCGGCTATGCCGCGTGCCACTGGTGCCACGTCATGGCCCACGAGTCATTCGAAGACAAGGACACCGCCGAGTATCTGAACGCCCACTTCGTGGCCATCAAGGTGGACCGCGAAGAACGCCCCGACGTGGACTCGATCTACATGGCAGCCACGCAGGCCATCAGCGGCGAGGGCGGCTGGCCGATGTCCGTGTTCCTGACGCCCGACGGCTTGGCCTTCCATGCAGGCACCTATTTCCCGCCGAAGCCACAACCCGGAAGGCCGTCCTTCCGCCAGGTGCTTGAAGCGGTCCATGAGGCTTGGCTGGAACGCCGAGACGCCGTCGAGCAAAACGCGCGAGGGCTCGCCGTCGGCATGGCCGATGCCCAGCTCGCCTCAGCCGTGTTCCTCGACAGGCCGTCCGAAAGCCTGGACAGAAGCCTGTTATCGGAAGCCGTGCGTCTTCTCGCCCGTTCGGAGGACCCCGACGGCGGTGGCTTCGGCGGCGCTCCCAAGTTCCCGCCGTCGGCCGTTCTTGAGTTCCTGATCCGGCACGCTGCCGTACCGTCGGATACCTCGGACGCCGCCCGCGACATGGCGGGCCGCACGCTCGCCGCCATGGCCCGTTCCGCACTGTGCGACCAGCTCGACGGCGGCTTCGCCCGGTATTCCGTGACCGCGGATTGGGCCGTGCCGCATTTCGAGAAGATGCTCTACGACAATGCCCAGCTCCTCCGTGCCTACGTCCACTGGGTCCGGCTTCGGGGCGACTGGGTCTTGCCGGCCGGCGAGGCCGCAAGTGTGGCGTCGCGGGTGGCGGACTGGATGCTCGGCTCGCTCGGCGTGGGTGATCCCGCGGCGCCGGACGGACTCGCTTCCTCGCTCGACGCCGATACCGTGGTGGACGGAGTGCATCACGAAGGGGCGTCCTACCTGTGGACTCCTGCGAGCCTCGAAGCCGTGCTTGGCCCCGGGGACGGCGCCGCAGTGGCCCGGCTCATGAACGTGGGGCCGTCCGGGACGGTCTCGGAACTCGGATCTCCGCTCCATCCCGGGCGCCAGCTCTCCGGTGCGGAATCGCGGTTGTGGAACCGAGTCAGGCCCGCCTTGCGCGCCGCGCGCTCGGCGCGGCCCCAACCGGCCCGGGACGACAAGGTCGTGGCGGGCTGGAACGGCCTGGCCATCGCGGCGCTTGCCGAAGCCGGCGCTGTCCTGGACAGGCCTGAACTGGTGACCGCCGCGGAAAGCGTGGCCGAGTACCTGGTGCGCGCGCACTGGCGTCCGGCCGCCGGCACCTCAAAGCCCGGGGCGAGGGTGCTGATGAGGGTCTCGCACGACGGCGTTGCGCGCGGCATCAGCGGCTTGTTGGAAGACTACGCATTTTGCGCCGAAGGCTTCCTGGCCCTCTACGCGGTGACTGGCCAGCAGCGCTGGTACCGGTTCGCGGAGGAGCTGATCAGCGGAGCCTGCGCGCGATTCGTGGTGGACGGCAGGTTGTCGGACTCCGTAGGGGAGTCGGCCCAGGTATTCAACGCGCAGGGCCAGCACGCGGGCCTGGACCCCTTCGACAACGCGGCGCCCAGCGGGGCAGCTGCGTTTGCCGGAGTGTTGCTGAGCTACGCGGCCTACTCCGGTTCGCACGAGCACAGGGCCATGGCGAGCAACATCCTCTCGCTCCTGCCGCCCATAGCCGGGCGGGCTCCACGGGTAGCGGGATGGTTGCTTGCGACCGCCGAGGCAGCCGCGGTTGGTCCCGTAGAGGCCGCAGTATCCGGCCCACCAGGCGCCAAACAACGGGAACTCCACCGCGCGCTGTTGGCCTCGCCGAGCCCGGGGATGGTGGTTGCGGTCCAGCTCCGTGTGGCCGGCGAACAAGCGCCCGACGACGGCGCCCTGCCCGGGGCCCGGGCAGCGGAACCTGAGGTGCCGCTGCTCGAAGCCCGTACGGCTGCCGCGGACGGCTCACCGCTGGTGTATCTATGCCGGGGGATGGTGTGTGACCTGCCGCTTGGATCGGTCGAGGAACTCGCGCAGCGCCTCGACGCGATGGCGGAAGCCGCCGGCTAGCCCAGGATCGCCAATTAACTCAGCACGGCAATCATGATCGCGGCGAAATGTGCGGCGAACGCCAGCACGGTGAGGGCGTGGAAGAGCTCGTGGAAGCCGAAGTTCAACGGACTGAAGTTGGGCCTCTTGATTCCGTAGAAAACCGCGCCCGCGATGTAGAGGACCCCGCCCACGCAGATCAGGATCGCCGCTGGAACGTTCGCCGTGAAGAACTCCGGCAGGTAGAACAATGCCCCGCAGCCCAGCGCGACGTAGATGGGCACGTAGAGCCAACGTGGAGCGCCGGTCCAGAGAACCCGGAAAAGCACTCCCAGCAGTGCACCGGACCAGATCACCCACAGCAGGAGGACGGCCTTGGGACGCTCCAGCAGCGACCATGCGAGGGGCGTGTAGCTGCCCGCGATCACCAGCATGATGTTGGTGTGGTCCAGGCGCTTGAGGACCATCCTGGTCTTCGGCTCCCAATTGCCGCGGTGGTAGACCGCGGACACGCCGAAGAGCAGCACACCCGTCAAGGCGTAGATGGCGGAGGCGATTTTGCGATCCGTCGTTGGCGCCAATGTCACCAGGACGATCCCTGCCGCGACGGCGAAAGGCGTGGCCACAGCATGGATCCAGCCGCGCCACCTCGGCTTGGTTGTGAGCAGCTCCGACATCGTTAAAGCGTAACCCGCGCCTGGATAAGTTACTGCCGAGTAGCGCCCTTTGCGATCGCTTTCCGCTGTTCAGGTGTGCCGGCTGCCCGCCTTGGGAAGGTAGCCTTGGTGGTGCGCCTACGGCAGCGGTCCGGAGGTGTCGATAGTTGTTTGGCTGGGGGCCGGCTGCCAAGCGGACCGGCCGCCGTCGTCGTTTGTTTCGCTTTTAACGTGCTGTTCATAGGAAGTCAGGTGAGTGTCCGGATGGAGTGGCCCGGCTTCCTCTATGGCTTCTACGAGCGCAAACTGCTCCGTTCGCTCGAGCGGGAGAAGATTCCCCGGCACATCGGCGTCATGGTGGATGGCAACCGCCGCTGGGCGCGGCAGTTCAACGCTCCGACCAGCGAAGGCCATCAGGCAGGCGCGGACAAGATCCACGAATTCCTCGGCTGGTGCCAGGAACTCGGTGTCAAAGTCGTCACTCTCTACATGCTCTCGACGGACAACATGAACCGTTCCGGCGAAGAGCTCGAACTGCTGATGGGAATCATCGCCAACACGCTCGACCGCTTGGATGACGACGCCGATATCTCGGTCCACGCCATGGGCGCGCCGGAGCTCCTTCCGGACTACCTCGCCGAGAGGCTCAACAAGCTCACGGCCCGCACGCCGATCCGCGAGCGGCTGCATGTGAACGTGGCCGTCGGGTACGGCGGACGGCGCGAGATCGTTGACGCCGTGCGGGAACTGCTGCACGACGCCGTCGCGCACGGCCGCGACATCACCGAGCTGGCCGATGAGCTCTCAGTGGACGACATCTCGCGTTTCCTTTACACGCGAGGCCAGCCGGACCCGGATCTGGTGATCCGCACGTCAGGTGAACAGCGTTTGTCAGGTTTCCTCATGTGGCAAAGCGCCTACAGCGAGTTCTACTTTTGCGAGGCACTCTGGCCCGCGTTCCGCAAGGTTGATTTCCTGCGGGCCCTGCGGGACTACGCCGGCCGCCAACGCCGCTTCGGTTCCTGACTCGGTGACTTCCGGTACGCTCCCGTTTACGGGAAGTTCACATGTTGTCTACACGAATCGCCGTTTGGGCTAACCGGAAATGTAATCGCACGGGAATACGTTAATCCCATCAGTAGGCAAACCGCCTGCTGATCGGGGAGGCCAGTAGATGGAGCGAATCATCGCACCAGTTACGTGGGGGGCCGCGCCCGGCCTTCCGGCCGAGCCGCCTCACGAATAAGCCGGGTTCGCCCGGGGCTGGAGTCGATGTGGCTATTTCTGAGCAACTGCCCGTAGTCGTTTCAGACGGGGAAAGTTCAGCTACCTCTCGCACCAAGCGGGCCAACAGCGGGCGGACTGCACAGTCCGGGACCGCGACTGGCCGGAGCTATGTGATTGACACTTCCGTCTTGCTTTCCGATCCGCACGCCCTGTTGCGCTTCGCGGAGCACGAAGTCATTGTCCCGATCGTGGTCATCACCGAATTGGAGGGCAAACGCCACGATCCCGAGTTGGGCTACTTCGCCCGCAAGGCCCTCAGGCTCCTGGATGACCTGCGCATCGAGCATGGCGGATTGAATCAAGCCATCCCGATCGGAACCGACGGCGGCACGCTGCGCGTTGAGATGAACCATGTGTCCACCGAAGTGCTTCCGGCAGGATTCCGTGGCCCGGACAACGACAGCCGCATCCTGGCAGTCGCCAAGAACCTCGCCAACGAAGGCCGCAACGTCACGGTCGTCTCCAAGGACCTTCCGATGCGCGTCAAAGCCTCCGCGATGGGGCTGTTCGCGGACGAATACCGCAATGAGCTCGTCAAGGACTCCGGCTGGACCGGCATGGCGGAGATCGAAGCCAGCGAGGACGAAATCACCACCCTGTACGGGCATGAACCGGTGTTCATCCCGGCGGCGGCGGAGCTGCCCGTCAACACGGGACTGGTGCTGCTTTCCAACCGGGGCTCCGCCTTGGGACGCGTCGGCGCGGACAAGCAAGTGCGGCTGGTCAAGGGGGACCGCGATGTCTTCGGACTGCACGGCCGCTCGGCGGAGCAACGGCTTGCGATCGATCTGCTCATGGATCCCAGCGTCGGAATCGTCTCGATCGGAGGCCGCGCGGGTACGGGAAAGTCGGCCCTGGCCCTGTGCGCCGGACTCGAGGCCGTCCTGGAGCGCCGGGAGCACCGCAAAGTGATCGTCTTCCGCCCCCTGTATGCGGTGGGTGGACAGGAACTTGGCTACCTTCCCGGTTCCGAGGCGGAGAAGATGAACCCCTGGGCGCAGGCGGTCTTCGACACTCTCGGTGCGCTCGTCAGCCAGGAAGTCGTGGAAGAAGTCATGGACCGGGGCATGCTGGAAGTCATGCCGCTGACCCACATCCGCGGACGTTCGCTCCATGACGCCTTCGTGATCGTGGACGAGGCACAGTCGCTCGAAAAGAACGTGCTCCTCACGGTCATGAGCCGTATCGGCCAGAACTCCAAGATCGTCCTGACCCACGACGTCGCCCAGCGGGACAACCTCCGCGTCGGCCGGCACGACGGCGTTGCCGCCGTCGTCGAGACCCTCAAGGGGCACCCGCTCTTCGGCCACATCACCCTGACCCGCTCCGAGCGCTCGCCGATCGCGGCCCTCGTGACGGAACTGCTTGAAGGGGCCGAAATCTAAGGCTCGGCCTCTGTTGTCCGGAGGGCCGTGGCCCCGGTCGCCGGGCCCCCGCCCCTCCGCGCGTCGATCGTTGTCGCTCTCTCCCCGACGCTCGCTCACGTATGTCGGGTTTTCCCCCCGACGCTCGCTCACGTATGTGGGGTTTTCCCCCGACGCTCGCTCACAAACCCAGGAACTGTGCTGTGGCTTCATGGCCTTCCACCTTTAGCTTCCAATCGGGTCGGGTGAAGGAGCCCGAGGTGAGTCGAACTCGTTGGACCTGCACGACGTCGGTGCCCCATTGGTCGCGGTAAATGCCGTTGGGTTTATAGCCGAGGCTGGCGGAAACGCCCAAGGATTCCTTGTTCCAAATGGCAGCTTCGGATGTCGCTACTTCGGCGTTCAGGTAGTCGAAGGCGTAGCTGAGGGCGGCCGCGCGCATCTCCTTGCCAAGGCCTAGGCCTTGGGCGCCTTTCTTGAGCCAGGAGCCGGTGGAGACGGTCTTCAACGATGCGAAGTTCTTCGCCTCGATATCCTGGCAGCCAATGAACTCGTCGTTATGCCAGATGCCGAGGAGGAGCGTCCATGATTCCGCAGCCATTCCCGCACGGCAGCGCCAATACCACCCGGCCATGTTGGCACCCAACTCATCCTTGGGCAGTTCCGTCCAGGGGTTGCTGAAGGGGGACTTCCCAGGCTCGTGAATGCCGCTGAGGGCGGCCTTGACGGCTGCGGGGATGTCGGCGTCCTGTATGGGGCGCAACTCCAAGCGGGGTGTGGTCAGGATGAGGCCGAAGAAGGGCCAGATGGCGCTTAGCTCATTCATCCGGGAAGCCTAGCGGACATGTGAGCGGGCGTCGGCCGGAAACCCGATATATGTGAGCGGGCGTCGGCCGGAAACCGGATACATGTGAGCGGGCGTCGGCCGGAAACCCGATATATGTGAGCGGGCGTCGGCCGGAAACCCGATATACGTGAGCGGGGGTCGGCCGGAAACCCGATATACGTGAGCTAGCGTTCCAGGGCGGGGGCCGCGCTCATGCACGGGGACCGATGTCCCAACTGATGTGCTTGCGGACGTCAGTGAGGTTCATCGATTCGGCGAGGAACAGATCGTCCAGCATGTATTCGTCCACCCCCAGGATCCGCATCCAATGCCCGTGGCCGGTGGTATCGCCGTCGAGCGATTGGCTGGAAACGCACACGCCCGTTCCCGAGTCCACCCGCAACAGCGTGCGCCCAGGGAAACAGAGCGGCGTTGCCGCATCAGCAGCCACGTAACTGGATCCCGGCGTCGCGATGGTTTCGAGCGCTGGACGCCCCTCGTGATCCACTTCCCGAATGGCGCCGAACGACACCCTGTTGGACTCGGGAAACTCCATCGGCACCGGCGCATTTCCGGCGAGCTCGACAGGATCGAGGGCAGCCGCGAGCCGACCGTTCCCGAACGACGGTTCACCGTACGCTGCCTCGGGGCGCCGGCGGACCAAGCCGGCGGAGTCGTACACGGGGGTCACCAAGTGGGCCGGCAAAAGCCAGGACTTTCGCTTGGAGCCTAGGTAAAGCCCGTCTCGGGAGTCGTTGATGCCCGTGGTGCTATGCAGTAACGCACCGTCGACGGTTTCGAGCCGAAGCGCTCCCGGCCGGCGCAACCAGGCGCGCACTGTGGCATCCGCCTTGCCCGGCCTGTCCAGGTATTCGAACCTGAGGCTTGTCCATTTCCATGGGGAGGAGCGGCAGAGGTTTCGGAAGGTGGAGGACATGTCGGCATCCGGACTGCCATGGATTTCTGCACTGTAACGCCCCATATCCACAGTCTAAGCGTGCGTAACCGGCGGAGGTTTGAGAAAACCGATAGCATCCGAGGGTGATCCGACGACTCGGCGAATTATGGGGGACCAGTTTCCCGGCCTTCTGGCTGCTGCTCGCAGCTTGTGTTTACTTTGCTGTCATGGCTGCCCGGCTCACGGTCATCGACGTCCGTCACCACCTCTTGCCCAACCGGATCGTCTTCCCCTCCTATGCCATCGCCGGTGCGTTGCTGCTCGGCGCTGCGGTGGCCGTCACCTTGGCGGGGGGAGCGGCTGGACCAGCGCCCGACGGCGGTGCCCCCTTCCTCGGGGTGCCTGCCTTGGGAATCGTGGCCGGGGGAGCCGTGCTGTGGGTGTTCTATTTCATCCTGCGCTTGGTCTACCCGCCGGGGATGGGCTTCGGCGACGTCAAATTGGCCGGTGTCCTCGGCCTTTACCTTGGCTATCTGGGTTGGGCGCATGTTTTTGCCGGAACATTTGCGGCGTTCCTCTTCGGTGGGCTGTGGAGCCTGGGAGTCCTTGCTGCCCGGCGGGGAACCTTGAAATCTTCGATACCGTTCGGGCCGTTCATGCTGGCCGGTGCCGCTGCGGCCATGTTTGCCCTGCCGGCGTGAGGAGAGCTGTGGGCAAACGGAGCGAGAAGCGACCGTTTGAGCCGCCTTGCCCGCTGTCATTCGGGCATCGCCGGTGGGATACTCGCCCTACTGGCGGATCCGATCCGGAAGCGGAGGCAGAGCTCGTGTTGGTTATGGCTGATTCAACGGAAGCAGGCTAGGCCGTGCCGGTCCCGGAATTCATCCGAGAAATCCGCGAGAAGATCGGCAACGACCCGCTGTGGCTACCCGGCGTCCGGGGCGTGGTCCTGGATGAGGAGAACCGGGTCCTGCTGTGCCAACGGGCCGACAATGGCCGGTGGACCCTGATCACCGGAATGCTGGAACCCGGGGAGCATCCGGCCCCTGGTTTGCTCCGCGAGATCTTCGAGGAGACTGCAGTTGTGGCCGAAACCGAGCGCATCCTGGCGGTGGGCGTGATCGGCCCGGTCACGTATCCCAACGGAGACGTCTGCGACTTCCTGGATATTGCCTTCAAATGCCGCTATGTCTCGGGAGAGGCCCGCGTCAACGACGACGAGTCAATCGCAGTCGGCTGGTTTGCCCTCGACGAGTTGCCTGAGATCAGTGCCGGCCACCGCGAAACCATCCGGCTTGCGCTGGAGCCAGGTTCCGCCGTCGCATATCAGCGGGACTGACGGGCCGCGAGGATCGCGCGGGCAGCGAAGAGGCATGCGGCGGCACCACAGGCAATAGCGCCGACGATGGTCCACCATTCGCCCTTGGCGGAGGCTATCGAGACGGCCAGGAGGCCGAAAAGGACTGCCCCGAGTCCCCATCGAACGGCCGGGCTGATGTTCGCGGATTCTTCGGGCTCTGAACTCATGCGTTCCAGCCTAAGCCAGATGCTCGGCCCGGAGAACATGCCCGGCCTTGCGTCCCGGCAGTGGACAGATTCCCCATATGTCCACTGGTCCGAGCCAAGGGCGGGCATGTCGCGGGCTCAGCGCCGGGCGAGCTCGCCGTCTTTGTCCCCCAGCCGGCCGGACTCCGGAACAGCGTCTACGGCGCGAGACCCCTCGCCGGAACCCTCGGCGGACCCTTCGCCGGGTCCCTCCACGGACACTCCGAGGCGTTCGGCTTCAAGGCGTTCGGCCTCGGCGCCCCCGACAGCCTCGCCCCGGGCCACCATTCCGGCGGTGTCGGAGAGCGGGATCTGCTTGAGCGTGATCGCGAGGAGGAGGGCGATGGCGATGAACGGGATGAGGTACCAAAACACGGGTGCCAGTGAATCGGCGTAGGCGTTGACGATGGCGTCCTTGACCTGGACCGGCAGTTGGGCCAGCGTCTGAGGGTCAAGCTTGCTGGTGGACTGTGCGGCCTGTGAGGCTGAAGCACCCGCGCCTGTGAATGCCTTGGTGAGGGACTCAGCGAGCCGCGTGGTGAAGATCGAGCCGAAGACGGCGACGCCCAAGGAAGCCCCGACCTCGCGGAAGTAGTTGTTGGTGCTCGTTGCCGTGCCGATTTGCTCGGCTGGAACGGCGTTCTGCACCACGAGGACGATGACCTGCATGATCAGGCCCAGGCCCGCGCCGAAGATGAACAGCTGGATGCAGATGACCCAGATCGGAGTTGCCGCGGTGAGGGTCGTGAGCCACAACATGGCAACGATCGTGAGGCTCGCTCCGAGGATCGGGAACATCTTGTACTTGCCGGTCTTGGAGATGCGGATACCGGAGTAGATGGACGTACCCATGAGTCCCACCATCATCGGCAGCATAAGCAGGCCGGAGACGGCGGCCGAGGTGCCGGAGGACATCTGCAGGAACGTCGGCACGAAGGCGATAGCGGCGAACATGCCCAAGCCCAGGGTGAAGCCGATGGCCGTTGCGTTGATGAAGATCCGGTTCTTGAACAGGCTCAACGGAATGATGGGATCTTCGGCTTTACGCTCCACAAGGACGAAGAGGAAGGCAGCAAGCACCATGCCGGCGCCGAAGGCCCAGGTGAGCGGGGAGTCCCAGCCTTGGTCCTTCTTGCCGCCGAAGTCGGTGAAGAAGATCAGGCAGGCCGTTGCAGCGGACAGCAGCAGCACGCCCAGGATGTCGATGCGCTTTTCGGCCTTCTTGTTCGGCAGCGTGAGCGTGAACCAGGCGATGGTGAACGCCGCAATGCCGACGGGGATGTTGATGTAGAAAGCCCATTCCCACGTCAGGTGATCGACGAAGAAGCCGCCCAGGAGCGGGCCGGCCACGGCGGAGAGGCCGAAGATGGCGCCGAGGGGGCCCATGTACTTGCCGCGTTCCTTGGCAGGCACGATGTCCGCGATGATGGCCTGCGACAGGATCATCAGGCCGCCGCCGCCCAGGCCCTGGATGGCGCGGAAGATCACGAAACCCCAGAAGTCGGTGGCGAGGGCGCAACCGATGGAAGCTGCGGTGAACAAGCCGATGGCAATGAGGAAGAGGTTCCGCCGGCCCAGGATGTCACCGAATTTGCCGTAGATCGGCATGACGACGGTGGTGGCCAGCAAGTAGGCCGTGGTGATCCAGGCCTGGTTCTCCACGCCGCCGAGCTTGCCGACGATCGTGGGCATGGCCGTGGACACGATGGTCTGGTCCAGGCTCGAGAGCAGCATTCCGGCGATGAGCGCCGAGAAAATGATCCAGATCCTTCTCTGGGTCAAGAGCAGCGGTGCGGCCGCTTTGGTCTTGAGGGTGGTACTCACGGTTGGTCCTTCTGGGGTTCGACGGGGTGGGTGTCCAGCGCTTGGGCGAAGAGAGTACGGGCTGCGTGGAGGTTCCGGTCCAGCAGTTCGCGGTAGGGCTCGGTGTTCTCTTCGGAAAAGAACTGTTGGCTTGTCTTCTTGGTGACGGCGCCGAAGACCGCCGCGGCCATGACGATCTCGGCATGGTCCGCGGCGAGGCCTTCACGGGATGCGATGAGCTCTGCGAATTGGCGCTCGCGGACTTCGCCTTCACGGGTCAACCGGCCAAGGAGCTGGGGCTCGGCCTTGACTGCGGCGATGAGTTGGCGGATCTCCGAAGGGCTGACGGTGGACCGCTCGAGGACCGCCAGGGTGAAGTGCCGCAGGGCGGACAGCAGCGAGCCGGAGATCGTGCCGGCTGCACGATCGGGATTGCGGTTAAAGGCTTCCAGCGCGTCCTCGGGAAGCTCGTCGGAGAACGAGCCGATCACTGCGTCTTCCTTGGTGTGGAAATAGTTGAAGAAGGTCCGCCGCGATATGCCGGCCTGCTCGCAGGCTTCCTCGACAGTGAAGCCGTTGAGTCCGTGCTGGGCCGTCAAGGACCGCGCGACGGCGGAGATCGCCGCGCGGGTCTGAGCGCGCTTGCGCTCCCGGAGTCCACCGTCGTTAATTGCACTATTTTCCACAGAGTAAAGTTTTGCACTTTTGATTGGAAAGTGCAAGAAATCCTATGCGGGCAGAAACGACGACGGCGGCCGGCGCCTTCCGTGGGGAAGGTGCCGGCCGCCGTCGGGCTGGCCAGTCGGGCTGGCGAGAAACTAGGCCTTGTGGGCCGGGCGGGTCATGGTGGTGACGTCGAGGGCCTTGTCGAGCTGCTCTTCAGTCAGTTCGCCGCGCTCGAGGTAACCCAGGGAGACCACGGCTTCGCGGATGGTCAAACCCTCCGCAACGGCCTTCTTGGCGATCTTTGCCGCTGCTTCGTAACCGATGAACTTGTTCAGCGGGGTCACGATGGACGGGGAAGCCTCGGCCAGGAAGCGGGCGCGCTCGACGTTCGCGGTGATGCCGTCGATCATCTTGTCGGCCATGACGCGGCTGGTGTTGGCCAGGAGGCGGATGGATTCGAGCAGGTTGGCAGCCATGACGGGGATGCCGACGTTGAGCTCGAAGGCGCCGTTGGTACCGGACCAGGCGATGGCGGTGTCGTTGCCGATGACCTGGGCGCAGACCATGATCGAGGCTTCGCAGATGACCGGGTTGACCTTGCCCGGCATGATCGACGAACCCGGCTGGAGGTCCGGGATGGAGATCTCGCCGAGTCCCGTGTTGGGGCCGGAGCCCATCCAGCGGAGGTCGTTGTTGATCTTCATGAAGGAAATGGCGATGTTGCGCAGCTGGCTGGAGCCCTCGATGAGGCCGTCGCGGTTGGCCTGCGCTTCGAAGTGGTCGCGTGCCTCGGTCAGCGGCAGGCCGGTGTCGGCTGCGAGCAGCTCGATGACGCGCTCCGGGAAGCCTTCCGGGGTGTTGATGCCGGTGCCCACCGCGGTGCCGCCCAGGGGGACCTCGGCGACGCGGGGGAGGGCGGCGTTGATGCGCTCGACGCCGTAACGGACCTGCGCTGCGTAGCCGCCGAACTCCTGGCCAAGGGTTACCGGGGTGGCGTCCATGAGGTGGGTACGGCCGGACTTGACGACGTCCTTGAACTCCACGGCCTTGCGGTCCAGGGAAGCAGCCAGGTACTCGAGGGCCGGGATCAGGTCGTTGATCAGGGCCGACGTCGCGGCGACGTGGACCGACGTCGGGAAGACATCGTTGGAGGACTGCGAAGCGTTGACGTGGTCGTTCGGGTGGACAACTTTGTCGCTCCCGGCGGCCGCGAGGGCGCGCGTCGCCAGCTCGGCGATGACCTCGTTGGTGTTCATGTTGGAGGACGTGCCCGAACCGGTCTGGAAGACGTCGATGGGGAAATCGCCGTCGTACTTTCCGGCGGCAACCTCATCGGCAGCGTTGGCAATGGCCTCGGCGAGCTCGCCGTCGAGCACCCCAAGTTCAGCGTTCGCCAGGGCCGCGGCCTTCTTGACGCGGGCCAGGGCCTCGATGTGCGCGCGCTCAAGCGTCTTGCCGGAGATCGGGAAGTTCTCCACGGCGCGCTGCGTCTGGGCGCGGTACAGGGCGTTCACAGGAACGCGAACTTCGCCCATCGTGTCATGTTCAATACGGAACTCGGCCGTGTTGGATTCTTGAGTGGAAGTCATGGGGCTAGCTTATGGCGAGCAGCCGCTTGACCGAAAACCGGTGGAACAAAGCTACGGCCGCCGCTTGCCGCCCCTTCGGGGCGGCCCGGCATCCGGCCTAGAGCTTGCCGATCCCGGAAACAAGCGCCGCGCGGCCTTCGTCCAGTTTGTAGGAAAGCCCGACGACGGCGGCCCGGCCGTCGTCGATCGCGTCGGAAATCACACGGGAACTGTCGGCGAGGCGGCGGGCCGTCTGCTTGACGTGCTCCACCACCATCTCGTTGACGTCCGTCTGCTCGTTGCGCATTGCGGTGAGGACGGAAGGCGTGATGCGCTCCACGAGGGAACGGATGAAACCTGCCGGCATTTCACCGGTCTCGACGGCACTCTTCGTCGCGGTCACCGCGCCGCAGCTGTCGTGGCCAAGGATCACGATGAGCGGAACATGCAGTTGGGAGATGCTGTACTCCAGCGAGCCGAGCACCGCGTCGTCGATCACCTGACCGGCGGTGCGGACCACGAAGGCATCGCCCAGGCCGAGGTCGAAGATGATTTCGGCGGCCAGGCGGGAATCAGAACAACCGAAGATCACGGCAAAGGGGTGCTGGTCCTCCACCAGGGAATGCCGGCGGGAAGCGTCCTGGTTGGGGTGCATGGACTCCCCGGCGACGAAGCGTTCGTTTCCTTCGCGCAGACGGCGCCAGGCAAGTGCAGGAGTCAGATAGGTAGCCACGGCGCTACTTTACGGCTTTGTGGTGCCAGGCTGCGAAACTGTGTCGCCCGGCTTCGTGCTCGCGTCCGCCGAAGCGACCGGAGCTGCGTCCATCGCCTTGACCACTGCGGTGGCCAAGGTGGAGAACTCGTCCAGGCCGGCGCCGCCGCTCAGGATGATCGTGGTGCCGCGGTAGTTCAGGACCATGCTGCGGTTGCCCTTGGCCGTGTCGTGGAGCTCCCAGTCGTGGCCGCCGGCGCTGCGCGTTCCGGTAACCGGAGCACTGCCGGTCTGCTGGAAGATCCAGGTTGGGTTGGCCTTGCGGGTCTGGACAATGCCGATGAAGGCCTGCTTGGGAGTGACGTATCCGACCTCCCACGTGGGCACGCCATCGCCGGTTCCGGATGACCAGCGGGCGTAGTTCGGACTAAATGTGTCGCCGGTATCCGGCGCCACCGGTGTGAAACCGGCCACATCTTTCGCATTGGCGGCGGTTGCCGCCACATCGACGTTGGGCTTGTAACCATTGCTCTTTGGCGCCGGATTCATGAGCACAATCGGCAGGAACGCCAGCACGCAGAGGAGCAAGGCGATGAGCATGCCAATCACCGACGCATTGGCCCTTTTGGCTGCTTTCGCCGGGATAACGGGCTTCACCGCGGCCTGACCAGCGTCGTCGGCGCCAGCTGCGCCCGCGCCTCCGCCGTCGGAGGGGGCGGCGGCAATTGCTTTGTCTTGCGTTTCACTCACGCTTCAATAGTCTCCTATCCAAGCGGCTAATACACATCGGCCGGTCCGCGCAAGGGGCGTTCCGGGAGTTGGTCATCCCATGACCGCGCCACCCCGCCCCGACTATGATCTCTTCTAGAGGAATCATTCAGGCCGCCAAGCCCAGCCATTCCTGGTCCCACGAATCGCGTCATCGAAGAAGAGGTTCACGTGTCTCCAGCGCCAATGTCCCAGAAGTATTCCACGATTTCGCCGGCGCTCGCCGTCGGGACCGATGAGCCGGACCGCAACCTGGCCCTCGAACTTGTCCGGGTTACCGAAGCTGCCGCCATTGCGGGCGGCCACTGGGTTGGATTCGGCGACAAGAACAAAGCAGACGGCGCCGCCGTCGACGCCATGCGCTCCTTCCTCCACACCGTCCATTTCAACGGCGTCGTTGTCATTGGCGAGGGTGAAAAGGACGAAGCCCCCATGCTCTTCAACGGCGAGCACGTCGGTGACGGCACCGGACCCGAGTGCGACGTCGCCGTCGACCCCATCGACGGAACCCGCCTGACCGCGCTGGGCATCAACAACGCCCTCGCCGTGTTGGCAGTTGCCGAGCGCGGCACCATGTTCGACCCCTCCGCCGTGTTCTACATGGAGAAGCTCGTCACGGGTCCCGAAGCAGCCGACATGGTGGACCTGCGCCTCCCGGTGAAGCAGAACCTGCACTTGATCGCCAAGGCCAAGGGCGTCAAGGTCAACCAGCTCAACGTCATGATCCTGGACCGCGACCGCCACCGCCCGCTCGTGGAGGAAATCCGCGAAGCCGGTGCCCGCACCAAGTTCATCATGGACGGCGACGTCGCAGGCGCCATTGCCGCTGCACGTTCCGGCACCGGCGTCGACGCCCTGATGGGCATCGGCGGCACCCCCGAAGGCATCGTGGCCGCGTGTGCCATCAAGTCCCTCGGCGGCGTCATCCAGGGCCGCCTGTGGCCCACCAGCGACGACGAGAAGCAGAAGGCCATCGACGCCGGACACGACCTCGAGCGCGTCCTCTCCACGAACGACCTCGTCACGAGCGACAACTGCTACTTCGCCGCTACCGGCATCACCGACGGCGACCTCCTCAAGGGCGTGCGCTACTCCAAGGACAAGGTCCTGACCCAGTCCATCGTGATGCGCTCCAAGTCCGGCACCATCCGCTTCGTCGACGGCGAGCACCAGGCCAGCAAGTGGGAGGGCTACGCCCGCAAGTAGGGCCCACCCCCCCAGCGCGAACTGGCAGCAGAGGCCCTCTGAATCGACGCAGAGGGCATCTGCTGCCAGTTCGCGCGAAGGGACCCTAGCGGAGCTTTTCGCGCAGCTTCCGGGCCAGCTGGTAGGCCCCGTAGCGGAGCTTGTTGACGGGAAGGTCCCAGGTGCCTGGGTAGGCGATTTCCCTGCCTCCGAAGGACTTCTTGAAGGCGGTGAATCCGGCCCACTTGTGGTCGGGCTCGTCCTCCGGGGCCACGCCCCACAGGTCGACGTGCTTGAGCCCCTTGTCCTTGGCATCGGCCATGAGCGTCACGAGCAAGGGAATGCCCGCGCTGAGCTTGCGGTGCGTGTCATCGAGCGCTGCGTGGGCGTAGGTGCGGGTGTCGGCGGAGTCGTACGCCAAGGCGGCCGCAATGGGTTCGCCCTCGAGTTCGGCGATGAACAGCGTGCTGGCACCAGCGGGCATGAGGGAGCGGGCCACCGAGCTCAGGTAGTCGTCGCTCTGGGGCTTGAAGCCGTTGCGTGCCGCTGTCATGTGGAGGAAGTCGAGAAGTATCGAGATCTCTGCGGGATCCTGCGAGGACCGGAAGGTGACGCCCTTCTTATGGATGTTGCGGTACAGGTTCCGGTTGGTGGGTTTCATGCCCGCAAGGACGTCTTTGAAGTCGCCGTCCAGATCCACGATCCAGCTCAATTCCGGCTGCTGGTTGGACGGCGCGGGCTGCAGGCCGCGTCCCCCCAGCACCGCAGCGGCGTCGGCCGCTTCAAATCCAGCAGTGACGGGTTCCATCCTCACAAACACCGCCTTGCTGCGGCGCGCAATCGCCACCAGCGCGGCCAGGGCTTCGTCGAAGGCTTCCAACGAGTCGGCCACGGGCCCGTAGGGGGAGTAGATGACCTTTCCAGCCGGGTTCTTTTCCTCCACGGCGAGGAAACGCCACCCCGGACCGGACTCCTCGTGCACGGTGCGGCCGAGGGATCGCTGGAAGGACGCCCATGCGGGCGTTTGCAGGAAGTACTCCACCCCTTAATTCCCCAAGCCGGTTGTGACGGCAAAGGCGACGCTGGTTCCCGTTGCGCCGGAAACCGGGTGCACCATCACGGGCTCTTCGGATGCCGGGATGAAGGCACTCCCGCCGCGTTCCACGGCGAGCTCGCTCTTGGGGGAGTCGAGCACCACGGAACCCGAAACCACGACGACGACGGCGGGACCGGCTTGCGCCATCGGCACCGGTTCCGCTCCGGGAGCCAACTCGATGCGCTGGAGCTGGAATTCCTTGAAGGGCGGCACATAGAGATCCTGGCCGAATCCGGAGATCCTGGGCTCGATGCGCGGTACGCCGAGGGAAGCGAATTCGATGGTCTTCAGGAGTTCGGGGACGTCGATGTGCTTGGGGGTGAGGCCGCCACGGAGCACGTTGTCCGAGGCCGCCATCACCTCGACACCGAGGCCTTTCAGGTAGGCGTGGACGTTTCCGCCCGGCAGGTACACCGATTCGCCCGGGGACAGGAAGACGAGGTTCAAGAGCAGCGAAATCAGGACACCGGGATCGCCCGGGAACTCATTGTTGATGTCCATCAAGGTGGAGAGTTCCGCGGCGTGCTGACCCATCGGTGCGCCCGATTTCAGGATCGAAACCACCTGATCGGTGGCGGCGGAGACGGCATCCCCGCCGGTAATCAGCCGGGTGAACGCAGCCTTGAGTGCCGAGGGCTCATCGGGCTCGGAGAGATCCGCGATGACACCGGTGATGACGTCCGGGACGTCGACGGCGGCAAGGTCCAGGAGGGTTGCGAGATGCTCGAAGACACGCTGCGAATCCGCGGCCGGACGGAAACCGCAGAGGGCGTGAAACGGGGTCAGCGCAAAGATCATCTCGGGCTTGTGGTTGTCATCCCGGTAGTTGCGCTCGGGCGCGTCCGCCGCCATGCCTGCGGCATTTTCCTTCGCGTATCCGTCCTTGGCCTGCTGCAAGCAAGGGTGGACCTGCAAGGACAGGGGCTTGTCGGCCGCAAGGAGCTTGGTGAGGAACGGCAAGCGCGGACCGAATTCGGCCACGCTCGTTTCACCGAGGAAATGCACGGGGTCCACCTTGATCAGGGCGTCCAAGGCGACGGACGATCCATCCGGACGGGTGGCCACGGACGGCGAGTCTGGGTGCGCTCCGATCCACAACTCCGCCTCCGGACCGCCCGAGGCGGACCTTCCCAGCAGAGCGGCGATCGCCGTCGTCGATCCCCATGCGTAGGGGCGGAGAACATTCTCAAGCTGGTACACGGCAGGGGATCCTTGTCATTGCGGGACGGTACATTCGGGATTGCCGGGGATGACCTCTTAACGGCTGCCCGGGCTCTTAACGACTGCTTCGGGCGGAGACGTTCGCGGTGGAGAAGACTTCGGCGACCTTGTCGCGGAGCCGGGCGCCTTTCTCGGTGGCGGTGTTGTTGAGCTCCTGGGCGAATTCGAGCAGTTCGCCGCGAAGCCGCACGGCCAGCTCGTCGGTTCCGGACGCCAGCATGCGCACTGCCAGGAGGCCGGCGTTACGGGCGCCGCCGATGGACACCGTGGCGACGGGAACACCGGCGGGCATCTGCACGATGGACAGCAAGGAATCCATACCGTCCAGGGTCTTCAGCGGGACCGGGACGCCGATGACGGGCAGCGGGGTGACGGAGGCGAGCATCCCCGGCAAGTGGGCCGCGCCGCCGGCTCCCGCGATGATGACGCGGAGGCCACGTTCATGGGCAGTCTGGCCGTATCGGATCATTTCCGTGGGCATGCGGTGGGCTGAGACGACGTCGGCTTCGAAAGGGATGCCGAATTCTGCCAGGGCGTCCGCCGCGGCTTCCATGACCGGCCAGTCGGAGTCGGAGCCCATGACGAGGCCTACGATCGGGGCGGCGACAGCCGCATCCGCGTTTTCGGCTTCCATGTTCTCTGCGCTCATGCGGTCTCCTCGGAGGTGGTTTCGGCCGGCATGCGGCCGTCGCGGATGATGTCGGCCACTACGGTGGCGCGGCGTCGGATGGAGTCGACGTCCGCCGTCGAGTTGCCGACGAGGTTCACGTGCCCGATCTTGCGGCCGGCCCGCACGGACTTGCCGTAGCAGTGGACCTTTGCGGCAGGTTCGTAGGCGAGGGCCTTGGGGTAGGCGCTGAAGAGATCCTGGTTGTCGCCGCCCAGGAAGTTCTTCATGACAACTACTGCGCCGAGCGCGTCGGTGGCACCGAGCGGGAGGTTGAGGACCGCTCGCAAGTGCTGTTCGAACTGGCTCGTGACGGAGCCGTCTTGCGTCCAGTGGCCGGTGTTGTGCGGCCGCATGGCGAGCTCGTTGACCAGGAAGCCGACTCCGACGCCGGGCGTTTCGAAGAGTTCGGCCGCCATGACGCCCGTGACTCCGAGTTCATTGGCGATCCGCAGCGCTGCCTCTTCGGCTGCCGCGGCGACCTCTACGGGAATGTCCTGGGCCGGCGCAATCACTTCGTCGCAAACGCCGTCCACCTGGACGGTGTGGACTACCGGCCAAGCACGGGATTCGCCGTCTGGGGTCCTTGCGACGAGCGCGGAAAGCTCGCGGCTGAAGTCAACCTTCTCTTCCGCGAGCAGCGGGCTCATGGCGTCGAACCAGTCCGTGGTGCTCCGGGCGTCGTCGGCGGAATGGACGATGCGCACGCCTTTGCCGTCATAGCCTCCGCGCGGGGTCTTCAAGACGATCGGCCAACCGGTCTGCTCACCGAATGCCACGAGGTCCTCGACGCCGTGGACTGCAGCCCACGCCGGATTGGGGAGCCCCAAGCGGTCGATCGCGGCGCGCATCACCAGTTTGTCCTGCGCGTGCACCAGGGCATCGGGGCCGGGCTGGACGTTGACTCCGGCCTCGATCAAGGCCCGGAGGTGCTCGGTGGGAACGTGTTCGTGGTCGAAGGTCATGATGTCCAAGCCCTCCGAGAACTCAAGAAGGGCCGCGAGGTCCTTGTAGTCGCCAATGGGGGCCGTTGCTACGGCCTGGACTGCGGAAACGTCCCCACCTTCAGCAAGGACCCGGAGTTCAAAGCCGAGAGCGGTTGCGGCCGGGGCCATCATTCGTGCGAGCTGTCCGCCGCCCACCACGCCAATTACAGGAAAAGTCACAAGGTTCAGCCTACCGAACCAGCGGCTGGTTCCCAGATTCTGCTCGCCGCTGGGTCCTTGGAACCCGGCTCGAAGCCGTCGGTACGGAACAAATGGGCAAGCTCCAAGAAATCGGAGCTAAAATGGAGGCTTCGGCCCATCGGCCCCCTAGAACAACGGCCATGGAGGGTCATGATCAACACACTTGCAGATCGCATCCGCGGGCTCGCCTCGCTCTTTTGGCGCGAAGTAGCCAAGTTTGGCGCTGTCGGCGGTGTTGCGTTCGTCATAGATAACGGCTTGACCTACTATCTCATGCACGGCCCGATGTCGGACAGTGAGGCGAAGGCCCGTTTCGTCGGCGCCACCGTGGCCACCGTGTTCTCGTGGATCGCCAACCGTTTCTGGACCTTCCGCCACCGCCGCCAGCAGAACGTGGTGCGCGAGTTCGTGATGTTCATCATCATCAACGGAATTGGTATCGGCATCTCCACCGGCCTCACCGCCATCGCCAAATACGGCATGAACATCCAGGACAAGAACGTCCTCTTCGCCGCCGGAGTCGTCGGCATCCTCGTGGCCACTGTCGTGCGCTTCTTCGCCTACCGCTTCCTGGTCTTCAACAAGGAACTCGACGAAGAGCCCGCCTTCTCGCATGACCACGAGATCATCGAGGCCCACCACAGGGCCAAGGCCAAGGCCATGCATGTTGCCAGCTCCGAGACTGGCTCGGACCAAGGCGAAGACGCGGTCAAGCGCCGCTGACGTGCCTAGGCGCCGCTGACGCGCTCGTTGTCCAGCAGGTGCCGGGTGACGTCGACGTCCGGGTGCACGAGGACCACTGAACCGTCTTTGCTCCACGCGCCCAGTGCGTCCGCGAGGGCCGACTCCAAGCCGTCGGCCGCGCGGACCAGCAGGCGGACGCCGGCGTCGTGTTCCTTGGCGAAGCCGTCCAGCAATTCGCCGTGCGAGTGTCCGGCTTCAGGGCGGCGCAGCGCCGGCAGCGCGGCGTCCGGTTCGGCGTGCGCCATGAACACGTCGCCGTGGGAGCGGACTTCGGCCGCGTAGTCCACGACGCCGGCAGGCAGTTCTCCCGGCCAGCGCATCGCAAGTGCCGCGAGCGGCACGGCGACGACGGCGTCGAAGTCGGCTCCCGCACCGACGTCGGGGGTGTCCGTGACAAGCAGGTCGGCGCTGCCGCCGTCGAGCACCAGTTCCATCCCCAACTGCCATCCGGCCAGCGCCCATACGAGGGACTTCCAATGGGCCGGCAGGTCGAGGCGAAGGCTCATGCCCGGTTCGGCGTCGAACTCGTCCTGGAGTAGGTTGCTGGTCTTGGCCACCCAATTGTCCAGGACCCGTCCCGAGAGCTCCACCCGTTCGGCGTCCGGCCCGTACCAGGTCAGTCGGGGGGATGTGGCGTGTCCGGAGCGCAGGGCTGCCATCAGGTTCATCGCGGGGGTGTTCATGGCTACATCTTGCCACGGGGCGTCCGGCCCGGCGCAGGCGGGTATGACTTGCGCCACACGGGGCCAAGGGCCGGTGACGGCACGGCGCTTGAGGGCCAAGCAATTTCCCTGAAATTCAATGAAAATACATCTTAAGTGAGTCGAAGCTTCCGTTTTTCCGCGGAAGCGCGCGGATGGGGCAAAAAAATCGCGGGCGTGGCGCGGCGGGAGTTAGTGCGGAAAGTTGATTATTATCCCGGCGCGGCTTGACGGCTTGGTAGTTACACACGTGTAATTAGATATCGAACGCCGCTGCGGGAGTATCGGGTACATAACCGAGTACCGAATGAGCACGGCAGCAGCTGCACACATCAGGAGGGACGCCATGGGGCAAGCGTTGCGTATCCAGGAAGATGCAGTCGTCGCGGAATATGCGTCGGTGAAGTACCGGTCGCGTGAAGTTCCGGGGGATTGGTATGTTGACCCGGCAGATCCGCAGGCGGCGGACCGCTACATAGAGACCACTCGGGAGTCACTGGAAGATGAGGCAACAGCCTTTCTTGCTGCCCACGAGGCTCTTGTGGGAGGCACGCCGGCAGATCCGGAGGATGATCTCGACGATCCTCCGATGGAGCTGCGCCGTCCGCTCGACAACCCGGCCCAGCCGGTGTGGATCGGGCTTCCGCGCCAGGGGGACTTCGACGACGAAGGCGAACTCGGCTGGCAGACGGACGCATTGTGCGCCCAGACGGACCCGGAGGCGTTCTTCCCTGAGAAGGGCGGCTCCACGCGGGATGCCAAAAAGGTTTGCGGTGCGTGCAATGTCCGTTCGCAGTGCCTTGAATACGCACTCGCCAATGATGAACGTTTTGGTATCTGGGGCGGGCTCTCCGAGCGTGAACGCCGCAGGCTGAGGAAGCGAGCGGTCTGATTCTCAAGGCAGTACACGTTACCGCCGTCGTCGTCTCGCACGACGGCGGTAACTATCTCCCCAGAACCCTGGCGGCTCTGCTGGACCAGACGCGTCCGGCAGATGCCGCCATTGGCATTGATACGGGCTCCCGCGACAAGTCCGCCGCGTTGCTGCAGCGGGCTCTCGGCAAGGCCAATGTCACCGGCACCGGCGAACACAAAGTAGGTTTCGGTGCGGCCGTCATGGCCGGCCTGGCCCGCTCGGCGCCACCTTCGCGGGAGCCGGGAGCCGTGGAATGGATCTGGTTGTTGCACGACGACGCCGCTCCCGCCCCGGATGCACTCGCCGAACTGCTTCAGGCAGTCGAGCGAGCCCCTTCGGTCACAGTGGCCGGTTGCAAGCAGTTGTCCTGGAACGCGGAACGCAGGCTCGTCGACGCCGGCCTGTCCACGAGCCGCTGGGCCGAACGGCTGACGCTCATTGAATCCGACGAACTCGACCAGGGCCAGTACGACGGGCGCACGGACACTTTTGCGGTGAATTCCGCCGGCATGCTGATCCGCCGCGACGCCTGGGAGCAATTGGGCGGCTTCGACCCCGCGATTCCCGGAGTGGGAGACGACGTCGATTTCTGTTGGCGCAACTGGCTGGCGGGCAACAGGGTGGTGGTGGTTCCGGCGGCGCGCATGTTCCACGTGGAGAACCGTCCCCACAGCCTGGCGACACCTGCGGCCGCACGCAAGAGCCAAGTCCATTTGAGGCTCACCCACGCTTCGCCGTGGAAGGTTCCGCTGCACGCGCTCGGCGCGTTGCTCGGGAGCATGGTCAGGCTCGTCTTAAGCATCCTGGTCAAAGAACCGGGTCACGGAATTTCCCAGCTTGGCGCGACCGTTGCGGCGCTCGGCCGTCCCGGGGCGATTTGGCGTTCGCGGCGAAACGCCGCCCGGACGCGACGCGTACCGCGGTCAATGGTCAAGGGCCTGCAGACACCGCGGCGCGAGGTTTGGGCCCATCGACGCTCCCTCGTCGAGGCGATTGGCGCAGACGAATTCCAGGAGACCGACTCCCTGGCTCCGGAACCGAGCGGTGACGCAGGTGACGATTTTGTGGCCCTAGCAACGAATGAGCGGGGTTGGATCGGGACGGGCGCGGTGGCCGCCGCGTTTGTTGCACTGGCTGCCTCCATCGTGGGGCTGCTGGGGCTCCTGGGTGCAAACGGCGTGACGGGCGGCGGCCTCTTGCCGTTGTCCGCCGCAGGCGACATCTGGCGGTCGGCATCCACGTGGTGGATTGGCTTGGGCGCGGGTTTGCCCGGACACGGGGATCCGTTCGCCTACATCCTGTGGCTTGTGTCATTGCTCGGGGGAAGCGATTCCAGCACGGCGATCGTGTGGCTGTTGTTGTTGGCGATGCCACTGTCAGGATTGGGCGCCTGGTTTGCCGCGGGCGCGATGACCAGCTTGCGCCGCTACCGCTTCATGGCGGCGCTGATCTGGGCCGCAGCCCCGGCCCTTCAAGTCGCCGTGAACCAAGGACGGGCCGGCGCCCTCTTGGCCCACGTAGTGATGCCCTTGTTGGTGCTGGCACTCTTCCGGGCCACCGGATCGGCCCTGGGGCGCGGAACTACGCTGGACCAGGTCCAGCAGTCCGGCCGCGCCGCAACCAGGCCGTTGCCGGGCAAGCCGGGCGTCAACGGCACTCCGTCGTGGACTGCTGCTGCCGCGGCCGGCTTGGCGCTGGCCGTGGTGACTGCCTCTGCGCCATCCCTGCTTCCTCCCTTTGCCGTCCTCATTGTTTTTTGCGGCATCGCCTTGGGGCGGCGGGGCCGGACCATTTGGTGGTCGCTGCTTCCAAGCGCCGCGCTCTTTGCGCCGTACGTCCTCTCGGCGCTTGAACGGCCCCGCACCATGCTGGCCGATCCTGGCGTCCCGTTGGGATTCGAAGCCGCACCGTTGTGGCAGCAACTGCTTGGCCAACCCTTGAAATTCGACGTCAACGGCGGAGTGGCCGGCTTGGCATTATTCGGCCCGTCGGGTATTCCGTGGGCGCTGGCGCTTGCCCTGCTGATCGGCGCGCCGGTCCTGCTCCTGTCCATCGCCGCACTCTTTGTCCCCGGAGGCCGGTCCCGCGTCACGCGTTTCCTCTGGGCCGGAGCCCTTGTGCTCCTCGCTTGGGCATGGCTCGCCGGACACGTCGCAACCGGAGTCGACGGCAACCTGCTCGTCGCGCCATTCACGGGTCCGGCAGTTTCCGCGGCCGGGTTCGCGTTCCTGGGAGCGGCGCTGATCGGCGCCGATAACCTCCTCCACCTGAAGGCCAAGGCGGAAGACGGCCGCCCGGTCCAACGCGCGGCAGTGCGCATCGTCTCCGCTGTAGCGACGCTTCTCCTTATTGCCGGACCCCTGGCAAGCATGGGCCTCTGGGCAACCCAGAATGTCCTGGCCGGCCCAGACAGCCCGCCCTCGGCTAGCGGCGCGCTGGGCACGCCGCGACTGGTCCAGCCCGCAGGTCCCGGCACGTTGCCGGCCACCGCCTTCGACCACGGCCAAGGGCCGGAACAGACCCGCACGCTGGTCATCACCGCCGGTGAGAACGGTGGCTACACGTCATCCCTCATGCGCGGAGCCGGAACTACTTTGGACTCGCTCTCGACTGTCGCTGCCGGACGTTCCATTGTGGGATCACCCGGGCAGGAACGCCTCGTGGCCGACGACGACGCTACCGCGTCCATCCGGAACGCCGTAGCCACGATTGTCGCGGGAACAGGGGTTGACCCGCGGCCCGCCCTTGAGCAGCTTGGCGCAGGATTCGTGGTTCTGAAGTCAGCCGACACCGCCGCACCGTTGACGGCCAACCGGATCGATTCCGTGCCCGGCCTGGTGGCTGTGGGCAAAACCGATTCCGGGTGGCTGTGGCGGGTCACGCCGCTCAACCAGGCCGCCGCGGCCGACGCCGAAACGGCACACCGTGTCAGGGTGGTGGACGCAAAAGGTGCCGTCGTTGCGCTCTTGCCTTCCGTTGGATCCTCTGCCACCGGCAACATCCCGGCGGGCGGGGACGAACGCCTGGTGGTGCTCGCTGAGCGGGCAGATGCCGGTTGGAGCGCTTGGTTGGATGGCCGCCAACTGAGCCCGACGACGTCCGGATGGGCCCAAGCATTCACCTTGCCGTCCGCGGGCGGCCAGATCGAGATCCGCTATACCACCGTGTGGGAGCCTTGGCTCAGCATTTTGCAGGCCGTGGTGATTGGATTGACCGTCCTTCTGGCCATCCCCATGCCTGCCCGCAGGCCGAAAGCCGGCCTCCTGAAGGAACAAAACTCCCTCCGTAAGGAGTACAGCAGTGTCTGACAACCAAGGACCGGCAGCCGAGCCCGGAGCGGGGTCGAGGAAGCGCGGCCAGCGCAAAGCCCACAACCAGAGCAAAGGCCAGAACAAGAACAAGGCCGTTGTGTTGGGAGCGCTTTCCGCGACGTTGCTCCTTGCTGCTGGGGCCGGGATGGTGTCGGCAGCCTCGATCCTGCCGTCGCCGTCGGGAAGCAAAACGCTGGACATGACCCTAGCGGATGTCCCGGCGGGCAGGACAGCCGCAGTGTGTCCGGCACCTCCCCGTCTCGCCGAGGGAACGAGCGCGGGCACCGACAGCCAGTTCAGCCCTGTTTCGCGTTCGGCAAAGAGCTTCCTGGACGCGGTGGTGCTTAGCGACGCCGGCGGATCCGTTCCCGGGAGCAACCTCGCCTCGCTCGGTGGTTCTGCAATCGCCGATATTGCCAAGCCTCCCGCCGCCGCCCCAGCCCCTGCGTCCGGGCCGCCCGTGCTGAATGCCGGCGTCGTGGCCCAGCGGCCTGCGGGCGACGTCACCGTGGTGGGCGCCGATCCCATCAGCGGCCAGAAGGCCGCGGTAGCGGGCCTGATGAGCTACACCGCGAGCGACGGCGACCTCCGCGGACTGGCGGCAGCACCCTGCCAGCAGCCGGTCAATGATGCATGGCTCCTTGGAGCGAACACTGCACTCGGGCGAACGGCGGTCTTGAACATCAGCAATGCCTCGGGCACCCCGGCTACCGTCAATCTCGAGCTGTTCGGCGCCCACGGGCAGATCCAAGCCCCGGACAGCCGAGGCTTGCTGGTTTCGCCGGGAGCTACCCGGTCCATCAATTTGGCCGGACTGGCCCCGAACGAGGGTCAGCTCTCGGTGCATTTGCGCAGCAGCGGCGGCCCGGTCGCGGCAACCATCCAGCAAAGCGTCCTCCGGGGCCTCACCGCCGGTGGCGTCGAGGTCATCACTCCAGGTGCCGGCGCCGCCGATTCCCAGGTCATGACCGGGGTGGACGTCCAGGACCCGGCCGCCGTGAAGTCACTCGCGGACAAGCCCGGTTTTGCCGACGTCGTTCCGGCCCTGCAGATCACCGTTCCCGGTCCTGTGGACGCCGTCGTGGACGTGCGCTTGTACGGGCCGAACGGCCAGCGCGCTTTGCCCGGCGGGGGAGCCGTGACCGCGAAGGCGGGTTCGGTCACCGAAGTGCCGCTCGCGGGCGTCCCGGCCGGTATGTATACCGTCAGCGCTAGCTCGGATGTTTCCTTCGCAGCGTCCTCCCGCGTAACGCGGGGGCTCAAGGCGGAGGACCCCGTTGACTTCGCCTGGTCTCCGGCTGCGGTCCGTTTGGGCAGCCAGCATGTGATGGCGGTACCCCAAGGCGGGACCCGTTTCCTCAGCTTCGGTGTGCCGACGGGACGGGCCACTGTCAGTTACACGCCGGTCACCTCGGACGGCAAGGTACACAAGGCGCAAACGGTCGACATCGCCGGAGGGACCACCGCGGTCATCGGCGTTCCGGACAAGTCCGACGGCGCGGCGGTTTCGGGCTACATCGTGTCGGCGGCAGGGGACGCGGCCTACGGCGCGCTCGTCCTCGGCCAGGGCGATCAACCAGGCGTTTCGGTCCTGACCATCCAGGATGGCGCTGCGGGCCACGAAAAAGTGCAGGTCACGCTCGGTTACTGATAGCGGCGGCGGTACACGGGGTCCAGGGTCTCCGGCGGCACTCCGAGCATCTCGGCGGTGTACTCGACGACGACGTCGTGCACCAGGTCCTGGAGGTCCTCGCGGCCGCCGGTGGTGTGCTCGACGACGCGCCGATAGATGGTGATGACGGGGCCCGCGCCGCGGGCTGCCGGGGTGTACGAGCCCAGCGGTGCCGCGGTGCCTTGTGCCACCAGTTCCTCAAGGTTCGGCGGGATCTCGTCCACCGCGAACGCGACACCGTCGAGCCGTTTGCCCCACATATCCTGCAGCCGTTCAGCGGAATCGAGCACGAGGTCGTCGAACCTTTCGGCGCGCGTCCGGTAGCCGGGAAGGTTGGGAAGGATGATTTCGCCGCGCAAGCCCCGCCCGTGGCGGTTCCTGCGGCGCTCCCTGAAGCCGCGTGCGGACGTGCCCGCCGTCGTCGTTTCCTGGCTGTCCCCGGTGCCGGACAAATGGACTGTGAAGCCCGGAACGTGGTGCTGTGACTGCATATATCGACTCTAGACCCGTGATTCCGCCAACGCGACATAATGCGCGCAAAGGGGCAATGCACCGCGCCGCGGGGAAGTGCGGCTAATCTGGGATGTTGTGGGTGCAATTCGTCAGTGTTCCAGATCAGCTTGCCGCCAATCCGCGGTGGCTACTTTGACGTACGTCTATGCCGAGTCCACGGCGGTGCTTGGTCCGTTGGCCACGTATGCCGAGCCGCATTCCTACGATCTGTGTGCGCAGCATGCCGAGTCGCTGACCGTACCGAGGGGCTGGGAAGTCATGCGGCTCGCCATGCCGTCCTCACCGCCCCAGCCGGGGCCGGACGATCTCCTTGCCCTGGCGAATGCAGTGCGGGAAGCCGCATCGGCGCCTGCCGCGCCGGAACAGCGCACAGTCCGGGCCCCCTTTGACGGACCGGCCCCCGTGGAGGGAACAAGGCGCCACCTGCGCATCCTGCGCGATCCGTCCTGAACCCGGACGACAGCAACCACGCGTCCATTGCCTCTGTCTACCGCCGCGTGTGTCGCCCAATGTGTCGCGGCTCCCTGAGCGACAAGCATTGTGACACCGTGTGCAGCGCCGCTGGGTTGTACTCTGGAAGCTGCCATATCTGTCCAAAGCGGCGTCCGCGAGATGCCATCCAGGGAGCTTCAACCATGCCAAAGGTCAGTCCTGAATTGTTGTCCATCCTGCGGTGCCCTGTCACCGGGTCCCCGCTGGAGCAGGACGGCGAGGAACTTGTCTCGACGGCCGCGTCCGCCTCGGGTGAGAAGCTCCGCTATGCAATCCAGGACGGAATCCCCTTGCTCCTGCCCCCGGAGCTGCTGGCCGCCGCCAACGCCGCGGCCTCAGACCAGCACGACGCAGGCCGGCACGACGCCTGAGCCCCCCTGACTCGACCATTCGGTACTTCCAAAGGACTTCCATGACTTTCGACTACAAGGTTGCAGACATCTCCCTGGCCGAAGCCGGGCGCCACCAGATTCGCCTGGCAGAGCACGAAATGCCGGGCCTCATGTCGCTGCGCGCCGAGTTCGGTCCAAGCCAGCCGCTCAAGGGGGCGCGTATTGCCGGGTCCCTGCACATGACCGTGCAGACCGCGGTGCTCATCGAGACGCTGACGGCCCTCGGCGCGGAGGTGCGGTGGGCCTCGTGCAACATCTTTTCCACCCAGGACGAGGCAGCGGCCGCCGTTGTCGTCGGCAAGGGAACTGTCGAGGATCCCCGGGGTGTTCCCGTGTTCGCCTGGAAGGGCGAGACCCTCGACGAATACTGGTGGACCGCCGAGCAGATCCTCACCTGGCCGGGCGCGGACGCCAACCCTGAGCTTGGGCCCAACATGATCCTCGACGACGGCGGAGACGCCACGCTGCTGGTCCACAAAGGCGTCGAATTCGAAGCAGCCGGCGCGGTGCCGACCGCCACGGAGAGTGATCCCGAAGAGTATGCGCTGGTCCTCGACGTGCTGCGGAAGAGCCTTGCCGCCGACCCGAAGAAGTGGACCCGCATCGCCGCCGGGATCCGTGGCGTGAGCGAAGAAACCACCACGGGCGTGCACCGGCTCTACCAGCTCGCCGAACAGGGCAAGCTGCTGTTCCCGGCCATCAACGTCAACGACTCGGTGACCAAGAGCAAATTCGATAACAAGTACGGCATCCGCCACTCCCTGCCGGACGGCCTCAACCGCGCCACGGATGTCCTGATGGGCGGAAAGGTCGCCATCGTCTGCGGCTATGGCGACGTCGGCAAGGGCGCCGCAGAGGCGCTCCGCGGCCAGGGTTCGCGCGTGATCGTGACGGAGATCGACCCCATCTGCGCGCTCCAGGCAGCAATGGACGGGTACCAGGTGGCCAAGCTGGATTCCGTGTTGGAACAGGGCGACATCTTCATCACGACTACGGGCAACAAGGACGTCATCATGGCCTCCGACATGCTCCGCATGAAGAACAAGGCGATCGTGGGCAACATCGGCCACTTCGACAACGAGATCGACATGGCCGGACTGGCAAAGGTCCCCGGCGTGCACAAGGTGGAAATCAAGCCGCAGGTCCACGAGTGGGTGTTCGCCGCAGCCGACGGCCGCGAGGAGCGTTCGATCATCGTGCTTTCCGAAGGCCGCCTCCTGAACCTGGGCAACGCCACGGGCCACCCCTCGTTCGTTATGAGCAACTCCTTCGCGAACCAGACGATCGCCCAGATCGAGCTGTGGACCAAGAGGGACCAGCCCGAGGCCGAGCGCGAATACTCGAACCAGGTCTATGTCCTGCCCAAGATCCTCGATGAGAAGGTTGCCCGCCTGCACCTGGATGCTTTGGGCGTGGAACTGACCGAGCTCAGCAAGGAACAGGCGGAATACCTGGACCTTGACGTTGCCGGGCCGTACAAGCCGGAACACTACCGGTACTAAGAACACTGGCTGGGGGCACGCCGGAAGGCGGGCTCCCAGCCAATATCAAGCCGCGCCCCTTAGGATGCGGCTGTGGGGCGTGAGTTTTATTGGGGGGCGTGAGTTTTGGAGAAAAAAGGAATGGGCCTTAATCCCGACGGCGAGCAAGCGGACACTTTCGAGCAAGTGGACGCTGCGAGGCTCTTCGACACCGAGCAGGACGGCGGCAGCGCCCGGCACTTGGATGCTGGGCACTTGGACGCTGGGCCGACGAAGCGAAGCAGGTTCCGCAAGGTCGCCTGGATCGTGGTTGTCTGCCTCATTGCCGCGCTCAGCGGCACGTTCGCCGCAGTGGCCCCGCATGCGGCGAGTGCGGCAATCGAGTCCGAGGGATCATCAGGTGAACGCAGCGAGGCAGCGGCGGTGCTGCCCGTCGTGAAGCCTGCCACGGTGGTTGCCTCGCCTGCGAGCGGAGCCAAACAGGTGAACCCGGCTGCGCCCGTCACTATCAGCGTCAAGGACGGAACCCTGGACAGGGTCTCCCTGACGAGCGCCCAAGGCAAGACCGTTGATGGTGCGTTGACCCCGGATGGACTGAGCTGGACGGCATCCACTCCGCTCGAATTCAACTCCTCCTACACCTTCAATTACACCGTTGCCGATGCGGCCGGTCGCGCAACGTCGAAGACCGGATCCTTCACGACGGTCTCCACGCAGAACGAGGCCGACGCCGCCATGTACCCCCTGGACGGGGCGAAGGTGGGCGTGGCGCAGCCGCTCCAGCTCACGTTCAGCGAACCGGTCGTCAACAAGGCCGCTGTCGAGAAGGCCATCAAGGTCACCTCCACGTCGGGCCAGGTGGGGGCCTTCCACTGGTTCAGCGACACCATGGTGCGCTACCGTCCGGAGAACTTCTGGGCAGCGAACAGCACCGTCACCGTGGATCTCAAGCTGTTCGGGGTGGACTTCGGCAACGGCCAGATCGGCAACTTCAACAAGACGAACACCTTCAAGATCGGCGACAAGAAGGTGGCGGTGGCCGACGCGGTTGCCCACACGTTCACGGTCAGCATCAACGACCAGCAAGTGGGCCAGTGGCCGGACACCATGGGCGACACCAGGTTCCCTTCCGCGCGCGGCTACTTGGTCCTTATGGAGAAGTACCGGGTGGAGCACATGGACGCCTCCACCATCGGCCTTAAGCCGGGGGATCCGGCCTACTACGGACAGCTTGACGTCAACTACGCGACGCGCCTGACGCCCAGCGGCGAGTTCATCCACCAGGCCACCGACTCGGCCTTGCCGTACATCGGCGTCACGAACCTCTCCCACGGCTGCATCGGATTGGGACCTGACGGCGCGAAATGGGTGTTCGACAACATGACGACCGGAGACGTCGTCCAAGTGGTCAATACCCAGGGTGACTACGCCAACTACGACGACGGCTTTGGCGACTGGAACATCCCCTGGGCCCAATACGCCAACTGACCCAATACGCCGACTGACCCAATACGCCGACTGATAGGGCGCGCCTGAGCGCACTGCCCCGGACGCATCGGAACCCCCGGTAGACTTGGCGGGTCAGTCTTGGGGGCTGGCTTTCTGCCGGGGGATGTGGAGTTGCACTGTGGCGTCGCAAAGGAAAAGCAAGACCGGGAAGATTCTCGGAATCATGGGGATATGTGCCGGCGTTGCGGTCGGAGGAATCGGTGTTGCAACCGCCCCGAACTGGCTGCAAACGGCGGTCGAATCAGAAGCGGGATCTCCGCAACGCACGGATGCCGGGTTGGCGTCCGCTGTCGTCAAGGCAGTGGAACTGGGAATCACGCCCCTTGACGGCGCCCGCGAAGTGAATCCCGCCGTCGGGCCTTCCGTGAAGGCGGTACACGGCACGCTGAAGGACGTTGAACTCGTCCCGGCCAAGGGCGGAAAGGCCATCACGGGAAGCATCAGTTCCGATGGCAGCACCTGGTCCACGCTGGATCCCTTGGCGTTCAACACCGAGTACCGTTATGGCTTCACTGTTGTTGACGGCGCGGGCCGGGAAACCCGGAAGACGCAATCCTTCAGCACGGTATCCACGCCCAACGAGGCCAATGCCTTGGTGTTCCCCAACGACGGTTCCGTCATGGGTTCGGGGCAACCCATCGAAATCAACTTCAGCGAGCCTGTGGCGGATAAAGCCGCCATGGAACAGGCCGTGAAGATCGGCGTTTCCTCTGGCCAGGAAGTGGCCTGGCGCTGGTACTCGGACCGCAAAGTGCGGATCCGCCCGGAGACCTTCTGGGCGGCCAACACGAGCGTCACAGTGGACATGCCTTTGTTCGGCAAGGATTTCGGCAACGGAATGATCGGCAACTCCAATGTCAAGGCAGTGTTCACGACCGGTCCGCAGCGGATAGCGGTAGTGGACGACGCCACCAAGACCATGAAGGTGTATTTCGACGGCGCACTCGTCAAGACAGCTCCCGTCACCCTTGGCAGCCCGGACTGGCTCTCGCCCACCGGATACGCCGTGATCATGGAGCAGGAACGCCACTCCAAATTCAACGCCGGCAGCATCGGACTCAAACCCGGTGACAAGGGCTACTACGCACCGCTCGTCGTCGAGCACGCCAACCGGCTCACGAACTCAGGGGTCTACGTTCACCAAGCGCTTCCATCGGCTTACGGGGCCGTCGGCGCATACAACGTCTCGCACGGCTGCGTTGGCCTGCTCCCGGCCGATGCCGCGTGGTTCTTCAACAACATGCGTACGGGGGATGTGGTGCAGGTACTGAACACCGGAGCCCCCGCGGTGGAACCGCTTGAAGGCTTCGGGGACTGGAACATCGCCTGGGCCGGCTACGCGAAGCGCTAAGCCCTGCCGGGACGTGGAGGCAGTTGTGCCCGACTGCGTTGCGCACCGTGCGTGCCGCGCGCTTTGCTAGCGCGTGAACGGGAGCCTGTTGAGCCGGTCGCCCATAATGGCGCTGCGTTGTTCAGCGCGACGCAGCCGTTCCAGATCCCGGTTTCGCCGCTCGCCCAACACTGCGTTCAGGTAGCCTTCCGGCGTCGTTCCGGGCGGCGGAGGTGGAGCGACGTAAGCCGCCAGCTCGCTTGCGAGGGCCGCGGCCAGGCGGGCGCGTGAGTCCGGAGCCATCCGCCAGGCCTGCTGGATGAACTGTGAGGCCCGCCTCGCCGTCCCGTCGGGAACCCTGCCGATATCGGCGAGCGCCACCCAAGCCTGCAGGTGCGGAGGCGCGAAGGGGAGGATTTTGGGTTCGGCAGGAACGCGCTGCCTGAGCGCATAGGTTCCTGCCATGACGTCCCCGAGCCTCTTCGACTTGTCATTGAACAGTGCCACGGCAATGGCCAATCCGCCGAACGTCGCGTAGATCTCCAGGAACCCGATCAAGCCGCGGATCACTGCGTGCCGGAAACGGATGGATCCGCCGTCGTCGCGCACGATCCTGAGCCCGGTAGCCAGCTTGCCCAGAGAACGGCCACGGCTCAGCGTTTCCACCGCCACGGGGACCACCACGAGGCACAGCACCCCACTGGACAAAACCATCGCGTTGCCCGCGGCCACGTCCACATCCGGTGCCGCCATACCGATCAGGAACAACAGGCCCACCAGCAACACGACGTGAACCAGGACATCGAGCATGAGCCCAAGGGCCCTCGCCCCGAACGATGCCGGCCGTAGTTCAAGGACTACGGCCTCGCCGGTAATGATAGAACTCAAGCCCGCCCCCAAGCATTGCCACGACCTCCGCAGGACCGGACGGCTCCCGCTGGATCGAGTCTAACCGCGGCCACCGATGCGGAGGAGGGCTTTGCGTGGATGTGGGACTGTTTGGGGAGGGTGGGGATTAGGGTAGAGCCGTGGACATGGATGCCTTCTCCGTGGTGAACGGGACCAAATGGGCCCGCTTGCACGAGCTCGCGCACAAACGACGCCTGGACGGCGGCGAAGCCGACGAGCTGCTGCGTTTGTACCAAGTGGCGTCATCACACCTGTCCCTCATCCGGTCCGTGGCCCCGGAGAGCGCACTCTCCGCCTCCTTGTCGGCGGCCCTCGCCCAGGCCCGCACGCGCTTCACCGGGGCACGATCGAATTTCATGGAAGACCTCGCCCGCTTTTTCGTGGTGTCCCTGCCAGCCGCGTTCTACCGATTGCGGTGGCTCACTGTCTGGTGCGGGGTTTTCTTCTGCCTTGTGGCCGGTGCCTACACGTTCTGGATCGGAACGTCCCCGGACGCCTTGAGGGCCCTCGGAAGCAGCAACGCCGTGAAGCAATACGTCGACCACGACTTCGTTGACTACTACTCCGAGAACCCTGCTGCATCCTTCGCCGGCGCGGTCTGGACCAACAATGCCTGGATAGGGGCGCAGGCCGTGGCCTTGGGCATCACCGGATTCTGGGTACCCTACATGCTGTTCGGGAATGCCCAGGGCCTGGGAGTTGCGGCTGGCGTGTTTGCCGCCACCGGCAAGATGGACGTGTTTTTCAGCTACATCCTCCCGCACGGCCTCATGGAGTTGACGGCTGTGTTCATCGCCTCCGCGGGCGGTCTCCGCATTTTCTGGGCGATGGTTTCACCGGGTCCGAGGCGCAGGATGCAGGCAGTCGCGGAAGAAGGCCGTTCCCTGATCACCGTGGCCCTGGGCCTGGTGCTTGTCCTGTTCGTTTCCGGACTCGTCGAGGCCTTCGTCACGCCGAGCCCGCTTCCCGTGTGGGCCAAGATCCTGATCGGTTCGCTCGTTCTCGCGGCATACTGGATCTATGCCTTGGTGCTGGGCGGGCGGGCATTCCGCGCCGGCGCCACGGGTGACCTGGACGCAAACGACGCCGGATACCGGGAGATTGCCGCCTGACGGCACCCGGGTCCGGCCGCAATCCGACGTCCGCCGGGGTGGCTCATCGTCTCTCCGCGAGGGCTGACGGTAGGCTCGATGGCAGAGAAGATTGCCAGCGGACCGTTCCTGCTCCGGCATGTGAATCCTACGGAAGTGAAATCCAAGTGACCGAGAAGAGCCCGATCCCCAAAGATCCGGACGCGGATATCCACGACGACGGCGACGAGCCGGCCTTCGAATGGATGAAGCCCGCGGCCAAGTCCGCAGCCACTGATGCACGTCCGGCCGGGGCCCCTGACGGAGCCCGGGACTCTTTGAGCACACGGGAGCCCGAAGAGGGCAGACCGGGAGACGGCGCCGTGGGAGCGGCAACCGCAGGCGAAGCTGCACGGCCGCCCGCGGGACGGCCCGTGGCAGGACCGTCCGTCGCAGGACCTCCCGTCGCAGGACAACAGGCGGAGAGCCGGGCAGACCGCAAAGCCGCCGAGGCTGCGGAGGCCGGACAGGAACCAGCCCTCTTCGCGGAGCCCTTGCCGACGTCGGCCCTTCAGGTCCGCCCCCCGGAAGCCGAAGTGGAACGCCGCAACCACGAGCGGGAGCAGGCCGCCAACGCCAAGCCGCTGGCCCCGCGCATTTTCCAGGTCCTGCTGGCCGTCTTCTACCCGGTGGTCCTCCTGGTGCTGGCAATCCGCGCCGTGGCGAGCCCGCTGTTCTTGTGGGTGGAGTACTACCGGCCGGGATTCCCTGGCGACGGCTACGGCTTCAACGCCGATGACCGGATGACTTATGGGTCCTACGCCCTGGACTATCTCAGCAACTGGTCCGGTCCACGCTACTTGGGCGAGCTCGTCAACCAGAACGGCGAGAAGCTGTTCAAGGAAGGCGAAGTTTCCCACATGGCCGACGTCAAGACCGTGATGCTCTCCGCATTCGGTGCCGGCGCGCTCATGATCATCATCGGCATCATCGCCATGCTCTATCTGCGCAAGCGAAGCACGGGCGGAATCCGCCGCGGAATGTTTGCCGGTTCGATCGTCACTTTGGTGCTCATCCTTGGACTGGGCACGCTTGCGGCCTTGGGCTGGCAGCAGTTCTTCACGGACTTCCACCACATTTTCTTCGCCAACGGCACCTGGACATTTGCGCTCGACGACACGCTGATCCGCTTGTTCCCGGGGCAATATTGGATGGACTCCGGGATTGCGATCGGTGCATTGGTCTTCATCACGGCCCTGCTGACACTCATCTTCACCTGGCCTACCCGCCGTCGTCGCGGACTTGCACCCAAGAACCAAGCTGCTGCGGAACACAGCGCGGATGCGGACCCGGAGGTCCGCGCGGAAGCCGGCACGCCGGAGAAGTAGCACCACCGAAACGACGAGAAAAGCGGCCCGCCTGGGAATCTCCAATCCCAGGCGGGCCGCTTCGTTCATGCGGGGGTGTTTAGTGTGCGAGCCGTCCTGGCCTTCCGGTCAGGCCGCTCAGATCCAGGACGGCATCCACATGCGCATCCGCCAGTCCTGGTAGCTGATCACTTCCGCCGTCCACACCGGATAGAAGAACGCCGACAACAGCACGGCAAGGACCACCACAAGGCCCACCAGGTACAGGCCGGAGCGGCGCCGCCATGGAGGAGCCCCGCTCCTGCCGAGCACCAGTCCCAATCCATAGACGAGGGCCAGCACGAGGAAGGGCTCGAAGGAAAGCGCATAGAAGTAGAACATGGTGCGCTCCGGGTACATGAACCACGGCAAATACCCGGCGGCGACCCCGGCCAGGATGGCCCCTGCCCGCCAGTCGCGCCGTCCCGCCCACCAGAACAGCACCACAAAGAGCGCAATCGTGGCACCCCACCAGACCACCGGGTTGCCGACCGACAGGATCGCCGAAGTGCAGTTGGGCAGATCGCAGCCGGGAGTGCCCGGCTTGGGGGACTCATAGTAGAACGATGTGGGCCGCCCCATGACAAGCCAGGTCCACGGACTCGCCGAATACGGGTGCGGCGAGCTGAGGCCCTGATGGAAGTTGTAAGCCTGCACGTGGTAGTACGCCAGGGAGCGCAACGGCCCGGGAATCCAGCCCCACGTGGCGGAAGGATTCGTGTCGGCCCAGTGCCGGTAGTAGGCGTCGTTGGAAAGGAACCAACCGGTCCAGGTCGACAAATACACGGCAGTCGCCGCGGGAATCATGGTGAAGAACGCCGGAATGCCGTCCTTGATGATGCCTGCGCTGGGCCAGCTCCGGATGCCCGCAATGCGCCGCGCGCTCATGTCCCAAAACACCGTCATCAAGCCGAAAGCAACAACGAAGAACAGCGCCGACCACTTGGTGCCGACCGCCAAGCCGAGGCAGACACCCGCCGCCAGCCGCCACCACCGGAATCCGAGCCACGGGCCCGAGGCGAGGTGCACCGCCGTCGGACGGCCGTCCTTGGCTCCGCCCGCCAGCGCGGCAAGCCGTGCCGCCAAGCGGCGTCGTCCGTCGTCGCGGTCCATCAGCAGGGCGCCAAAGGCGGCGAGCAGCCAAAACATCAGGAAGATGTCCAGGAGCGAGGTCCGCGACATGACCAGGTGGTGGCCGTCCACGGCGAGCAACAGTCCCGCCACCGCGCCCAGGATGTGGGAACGGAACAGCTTCAGCGCGATCAAGGCGACCAGGAAGATGGAGAGCGTGCCGGTCAGAGCCGCGGAAAACCTCCAGCCGAAGGAATTGTCCGAACCAAAGAGCCACATCCCGAAGGCGATCATCCATTTCCCTACCGGGGGATGCACCACGTACTCGGGGGAGTTGAGCAGGACGTTGGGGTTGCCCGCATTGAAGGCATCGTTGGCCTTGTCCGGCCAGCTCCGCTCGTAACCGCTGACCAGGAACGAGTAGGCATCCTTGACGTAGTAGGTCTCGTCGAAGACGAGGCTATGCGGGTCACCGAGGCGGACAAAACGCAGAATCCCGCCGATCACGGCCGTGATGGCGGGGATCAGCCAGAACCACAGCCTCAACGACGGCGGATAATCCCGCCAGCTCTGGATGGTTCCAATGAGCCGCGTCCGCAGGGCCTCGGCCGTGAAAGCCTCCCGGGGCCGTATCAACCAGGTTTGCGGGGCGGGGCGCACGGAGGTATCGGTCACTCAGCCCATGCTACCTTTTGCCTCCGGTAGCTCCCTGAAGGCCGGAGGCGGAGCCAGGGCATTAGGCTTGTTGGGTGACTGAACAGCTGAGCTCCCCGGATGAAACCACCGTTCCTGATTCGGCGGAGTCCCTTGAGGCGCACGCGCTTCCTGACCTGCCCGACGGCGTAGGCCGGATAGTGCTGGCTGCCACTCCCATCGGCAACGTTGGCGATGCCTCCAGCCGGCTCATCGAGTTGCTGCAGACGGCCGACATCGTCGCAGCGGAGGACACCCGGCGCCTGCATCGGCTCGTCCAGTCGCTCGGCATCACCGTGTCCGGCCGGGTCATCAGCTACCACGAGCACAACGAGGCCGCCAAGACCGAGGAACTGCTGGACCACGTCCGGGCCGGCAAGACCATCATCATGGTGAGCGACGCCGGAATGCCCGCAGTGTCCGACCCCGGCTTCCGCCTCGTGGAGGGAGCCGTGGCCGCCGGGCTCTTCGTCACCGCCTTCCCCGGCCCGTCCGCCGTGCTGACGGCCTTGGCGCTATCGGGGCTGCCCACCGACCGGTTCTGCTTTGAAGGATTCCTGCCCCGCAAAGCCGGAGAACGCAGCTCCCGGCTTGCGGACCTCGCCAACGAACGCCGGACGATGGTGTTCTTCGAGGCCCCGCACAGGCTTGAGCCAATGCTCCGTGCCTTGCACGAGCGTTTCGGCTCGGACCGTCGCATCGCGGTCTGCCGCGAATTGACGAAGACCTACGAGGAAGTCATTCGGGGAACCATCCGGGAATTGCTCGAGTGGGCCGAAAACAACGAGGTCCGCGGCGAGATCGCCGTCGTCGTCGCCGGCGCCCCCGAACAGGCGCCAGGCAAGCCTGAGGACCATGTTGCCGCCGTCAATGAACTCATCGCCCAGGGAATCAGGCTCAAGGAGGCGGTGGCCGCAGTGGCCGAGGACGCCCGCATCAGCAAGCGCGAGCTGTACTCTGCCGTGCTCGCGGCGCGTTAGGCCGTGCTTGCGGCGCGGTTGCTTCAGCCCCCACTCCGGGGCTGTGCAACTGCACAAACTCTTGCGCCCGCGGCAGTGCGCGAAGGCGTAGACACTGCTTCGCGGCGGGCAGTACCGTGACAGTAATTCCACAAAAATCAAGTGTTGGTGCATCCCTACAACGTGCGCTGACTGACGAAGGAGTCACTGTGACTGTTACCGCCGATCGCGAAAGCGAACTTCTCGCCTCCGTTCCCACGGGGCTGCTCATCAACGGCCAGTGGCTGCCTGCCGCGTCCGGCAAGACGTTCGACGTCGAGGATCCCTCCACCGGCAAGGTGCTCGTGAGCATCTCCGACGCCGGAGTGGAAGACGGCGCCGCGGCGATGGACGCTGCCGCAGCCGCCCAGGCTTCCTGGGCCCGTACAGCTCCGCGCGAGCGTGGCGAAATCCTGCGCCGGGCATTCGAGCTGGTCACGGCACGTGCCGAAGACTTCGCACTGCTCATGACCTTGGAAATGGGAAAGCCCTTGGCCGAAGCCCGCGGTGAAGTAGCCTATGGAGCCGAGTTCCTGCGCTGGTTCTCCGAGGAAGCCGTCCGCGTCAGCGGCCGCTACTCCGCAGCTCCGGACGGCAAGAACCGCATCCTCGTCCAGAAGAAGCCGGTTGGTCCGTGCCTCCTGATTACCCCGTGGAACTTCCCGCTGGCCATGGCCACCCGCAAGATTGCCCCCGCGGTGGCCGCCGGCTGCACCATGGTCCTCAAGCCCGCCAACCTGACCCCGCTGACCAGCCTGCTCTTCGCACAGGTCATGCAGGAAGCAGGCCTCCCCGCAGGCGTGCTCAACGTCATCCAGACCTCCACGGCCGGCGCCGTCACCGGGCCCCTGATCAAGGACGACCGCCTGCGCAAGATCTCCTTCACGGGTTCCACCGCCGTCGGACAGGCCCTCATGCGCGAAGCCGCGGACAAGGTCTTGCGCAGCTCCATGGAACTCGGCGGCAACGCCCCGTTCGTGGTCTTCGAGGACGCCGACCTGGACAGGGCTGTCGAAGGCGCCGTCGCGGCCAAGATGCGCAACATGGGCGAGGCTTGCACTGCAGCCAACCGCTTCATTGTGCATGACTCCATCGCTGACGCCTTCGCCGACAAGTTCGCTGCCAAGATCTCGGCACTGAACACCGCGCGCGGTACCGAACCGGACTCCACGGTCGGCCCGTTGATCGACGGCAAGGCCCGAAACGGGGTGCATGCACTCGTGTCCGACGCCGTTGCCAACGGAGCGGTCGCCGTCACCGGCGGTGCCCCGGTGGACGGCCCGGGCTACTTCTACCAGCCCACCGTGCTCAAGAACGTGTCCGCGGACGCGCGCATCCTGAAGGAAGAAATCTTCGGGCCCGTTGCGCCGATCATCACCTTCAAGAGCGAGGATGAGGCCATCAAACTGGCCAACAACACCGAATACGGCCTGGTGGCCTACGTCTACACCAGGGACCTGAACCGTGGACTGCGCGTCAGCGAAAAGATCGAGACCGGCATGCTCGGCCTCAACGCAGGCGTCATCTCCAACGCCGCGGCACCGTTCGGTGGCGTGAAGCAGTCAGGCCTGGGCCGTGAAGGCGGTTTCGAAGGCATCGAGGAATACCTCACCACGCAGTACGTCGGCATCGCGGATCCCTACGCCGACTAGTAGGACTTCGGCGGACCTCTCGCAACGGGGAACTGCCGTTGAGTGAAAGGCAGGGCACTGAACCTTTGGGTTCCGGTGCCCTGCCTTTGCCGTTCCATCCCAACTGATCCCCACCGCCACCCTCGCCTCGCAAGCTCGGCCAGGGAACCCTGGCGGCGTGGCCCCTCACTGTCGTTTTAGGCGCCCATAACGACAACAACTGCTAGTGAGTTGGGTCAGGGCCGCCAGCGGATGGAACTGAACAGCCTTTGCCAGGATGCTGCCGCACGGCGAGCCGCGGCGGTGGACATGCCACCCAGCCAACGGAAGGGGGTCGATAGGAGCTGGAACCACCGGGACATCAAGGATGGCGGGAACCAATCCGCCCGGAAGGCCTCGAACCATGTGGCATTGCGCCGGAACGCCGCACGGACAGCCGCGATCCGGATCGGGGCCGCGTTCGCTTGCTCCGCCGCAGTGTCCGCAGGGACGCCCGCCGGGGGACCGTAACGCTGCCGTTCGAAGTCGCCCGTGAGCGAGGCTACTGCGTGCTGCCCGGCGTCGTCGTCGGCTCCCGACGGCGACGCTGCCGCCACGGGCGCGCCGAGCACAGCCGAGTTGCTCAATCGGGCCGCGAAATGCCGCGGCGTTTCGCTCGGCACCGGCGGTACACCGTAATCCGTGGCGAGGTCCTGGAGCTCAGCCCACGCCAGGACCGGACCACCCGGCCTCAGGCGCCGCGCCCGGATACCGGAGCGGACCAGCCGCGGGGAGGCCACCAACACCGCCAAAAGGAGCGCCGCTGCGGTGACGTACCAAATGGCCGCGGAACCGGTGCCCGTGCCCGATCCGACCCCCGGACCCGCAACGGGCGGTACAGCGGCGGTGCTCGGCGCGGGAGTCGAGGCACCCGGGGCCAGGTTTTCGTCATGCAGGTTGGTGCTCGGGCCGCCCGCTGCAACAGGGTCGCTCGCGTAGGGCGGGACCACGCCGCGGGAAGGGGTTGGTTCGAAGGCGACCCAACCGACTCGTTCGAAATAGAGCTCGGGCCAGGCATGGGCGTCGCGGGCATCCACCTGGTATTCGGGAAGGGGTTCCTGTCCCGCCACGGCAACAGTGGCCCCCGTGGCGTGGCCCGGCGCGTAGCCGACGGCGATGCGGCTCGGGATTCCCTCCAGCCGTGCCATGACGGCCATCGCGGAAGCGAAGTGCACGCAATAGCCGCTCTTCTGCTGCAGGAAATCCGCCAGCACGGACAGGCCGTTGCCGTCATAACCGCCCTGGACGGGAGCCTGCAGGGAGTAGCTGAACTGGGACGAGCGGAGATAGTTCTGGATCGCCATCGCCTTGGCATAGTTGCCGTTGGCGCCTGCCGTCACTGTCTTGGCGGTGTTCTTCACAATGTCAGGAACATTGCTTGGCAACTGGATGAAATCCTGCGAGATGGAGGTGGGCTTGGCATTGTCCTGGCTCAACGTCGCGGACGTCACGGAAGGCAGCGCCGAATATACCGTGTACTGCTGGTTCCGGGTGGTGCTGTCCTCGCCGCGGATGCTCAGTGTCTCGGGATCCCAGGACCAGCGTCCGCTCAGGCCGTTGACGGCGGTCGGGGCATAGGGGACCGGGAGATACGGGCTGGTGAACTGTCCGGTATCGACCACGGTCAATTGGCGGACCAGCTCGGCGGGGAGCGGGTAGTCGGGCGCCATCCGGCCAGGCCCGATGCGCCGGGAGGCTTCGCGGTCGTCCGGCGCCCAGGTATCGCCGTCGAACTTGTCAATGGTGACGGAACGCAAGTACACCGGGGCCGTGGAACTCGTGGCGTAGGTGATGCTGCCGTCACCGGTGGGATTCCGCAGGCTGTTGCCGAGCGTGATCATGGGATTCAGGCCGTTGGACACGCCCCAGGGATTCAGCCTCGAACCGACCGGAAACGTCCCGCGCTCAAAGCCCGGAACCGCCAACGGCAACAGCAGCCCCAGCACCAGGGCCACGCCACCGATCACCATGGACCGTTTGAGCTGCCCCGTACCGTGGGCGTTGTCGGTCTGCAGCCTCGAGTCCGGTGCGAACCACTGGCTGCAGCCCAGGATCAGGATGAATCCGACGGCGGCAGCCAGGAATCCGGGCAGGCCGCCGCCTTGCGGCTTGATGGTCGCCGGGAACACGAGGACTACCAGCAGGCCCAGTCCACTTGTCGCGGGCATGCCGAGCGGGACGGCCAAGGCGTCGATGAGGAGAGCTACCAAGCCCAGCCCCGCGCACGCAACGAAAACTATTCCGGCGTTCGGGGAGACGGGTGCCGTCTCAGATACCACCGTTTCGCCGGCCCGTTTCAGGAATTGGCCCAGCGTGTCAAGGGTCGCGCCGGAAGGAATGAAGCCCGCGATGCTTTCCGGCCGGAAGAACGTGAAGTCGAGGATGAACACCAAGGCGAGAAACCCGCCCAAAGTGGTGAGTACCGGGTGGACCCTCAAGGCACGAAGGACGGCGAGGGTCAATCCGACGACGAACACCGTGGTGATAGCGGGAACCAACCACGCCCAGCCCCTGAAAACCCCGTTGAGGGAGAGCGAGGCTCCGAGTACGGCGAAAGCGATGGCCGCCGACATTGCCCAAGGGTAGGCTCCAGGTCCCGGCTTCCGCGGGGAAAGGGGCGCCCTTCCCGGACCGCTGGACCTTCCCGGACTATTGGAGGATGAGTCACTTGTCCCCGGCGGCTCCGGGCTCGGGGGCCGTCCCGGAGGGCCGTTCCTGGAGGTTGTGGTCATCGTGGCACCGCCGCGCCACGGCGGACGTCCATCGCTGCGGCAGCAGCTGCGAGGATCTCTCCCTGATCGAAGCCGGCCCAGGCGGCGGGAAGGTCCGTCCTCGAGCTCACGGCGACGGCACGCCATCCGCCCAGCTTGAGGGCTTCGATGACAGGCTGGACATGGCGCGGGTGGTCGGTAACAACGAGGGCAAATGCGTTGGCCCCGTAGCCGGCGGCCGGCGCCAACGCCCGGGCTTCGGACAGCGGCATGTTGCCGAGCAGCGCGAGAACGGGGCCACGGAGGCGGTGCGCGGCCAGCTTGTCCATCAGGTGGTCGTCGAAGGGGGCCTCTGCACCCTCGACGGCGGCGGTTTCTTTACGGCCGCGCTCGCCGTGGACGTGCCGTGGACCGCTGAGCTGGATGGCGGCGAGGCTTTCGGCAATGGACTGCAGGCCTCCCAAACCACTGAATTCCTCGGTTTCGGGATACGGGGCGGAGCGGGATGAACGGAATGCGGGGTGTCCCGCGGCATCCAGGAACCGCAGCGAATAGTTGCGATCGGCGAGGTGGGTGCTGATCGACATCGCCGCCGTCACGACCCATTCGAAGTTCTCGCTGCTCACCAGTTCAAAAGCGTCGTCGTGGGCAGGGCCGAAGACCGCGGCCGGGCCGGACACGAAAGCGGAATAGCGCTGGTCCAGTATGATGGTCGCCTCTGGCGTGGTGACGGATTCCTCCTGCCGCACCATGAGCTCTCCGTGCCGCGCTGTCGCGGCCCAGTGGACGCGTCGCATGGGGTCCCCGTGCCGGTATTCGCGGGTCATCACGTCGTCGTCACTGGGGTTGGCGCGGATCCGGGTGGCCGTCACGCCGTCGTTTCCGCGCGCGCCGGCCAGGCCGGTGGCGGGGAGTTCGACGGCGGCAGGCGTCACGGTGAGGATGTCGCCGTCGTCGATCTCGTGGCGGTGCAGCGACAAGCCGAAGGGATCGCAGAACTCGGCCGTCACCGGACCGATCTTGAACTGGCCGCGCTTGCCGGAACGCAAATGGTATTCATAGCGGCTGGTACCGCCGGAAGCGGCGCGGGCAGGAAAGCGAAAGGCCGGAGGTTCGCCGAAGCGCGGCGGCAACTGCTCCTCCATGATCACCGGCCCGGCGGCTGCACCGGTCCGTGCCACTGCCAACCGCACCGTGGCCGTGGAAGAGGTTTCCACGGAGGAGGGATGGAATTCGCGGAACACCTGGAAGCGCGGTTTGAGGATACGGACCCCGGCAAGCGATACCAGCGGCAGCACCAACAGCAGGATCCCCAGGGCCAGCAGATCCCGCCTGCCCATGATCTGGGCAAGCAGCAAGGAACCCACGCCGCTGGCAAGCAAGCCCCACCCACGGGTCGTGAACAGATGCTTCGGAAGTAGATCGACCAGCGCCATGCCTGCCCCCTTCTTCGCTTCCCTAGGCGCCGCGGCGTTCCGCGCCGGCGTCCTGGCTGACGGGGAGGGAGGCCAGGATGGCCCGGATGATGCTCTGCGGAGTGTCACCGGAACTCGCGGCCTTGCGGTCAAGGATGATGCGGTGTGCCAGAACGGACTCAGCGACGGAAATGACGTCGTCGGGAAGGACGAAATCCCTGCCGTCAAGGGCGGCCGTCGCTTTGGCCGCCCGCAGTAGTTGCAGCAGGGAACGGGGGCTGGCTCCGAGGCGCAGGCGTGCGCTGTCGCGCGTGGCCCGGCCCAAGGCAACCGTATATTCCTTGACCGATTGGGAAACGTAAACCTGCTGTACCGTGGCGATCATCGCGGCTACGTCCGCGGAAGTGACCACAGGGGTGACTTTGGCGAGGGGTGAGACAGCCTGATGCGTCTCGAGCATCTCGATCTCCGAGAGCTTGTCGGGGTAGCCCATCGAGATGCGGGCCATGAAACGGTCCCGCTGCGCCTCCGGCAACGGATACGTTCCTTCCATCTCGATGGGATTCTGCGTCGCGACAACCATGAACGGTTCGCCCAGTTGGTACGAATGGCCGTCCACTGTCACCTGGTGTTCCTCCATGCATTCGAGGAGGGCGGACTGCGTCTTCGCGGAGGCGCGATTGATTTCGTCGCCGATCACGATGTTGGCGAACACCGCACCCATCCTGAACTCGAACTGCCGCGAGGACTGGTTGTAAATGGAGACGCCCGTGACATCCGAAGGAAGCAGGTCCGGGGTGAACTGGATACGGCTGACCTTGCAATCGATGGTCCGGGCGAGGGTCTTGGCGAGCAGCGTCTTGCCAACGCCCGGCACGTCCTCCACCAACAGGTGGCCTTGGGCGAGGAGCACGGTGAGGGCAAGCGTGGCGGCCTCGGCCTTGCCGTCGATCACTTTGTTGATGGCCGCCAGGATCTTCTCGCTGGCAGCATGGAATTGCCCAGGATCCATGACGCTCGGCTTGTGCCCGTTAAGGGACTCGCGCTCAGGCGGCAAGGCAACCGCGGCCTCGTCCCGTAGCAACTCTTCGTCAACGGTGCCGTGTCGCTTTGAGTCCATGGACAATCCCCTCAGCCATGACAGAAACCCCAGCCGGGCCGCGGTGCCCTGGCCGGGATATACCGCCTTTTGTACCAGACTACCCAGCCTAGGGCCGCCGCAGACAGAGGCATGTTCTTGAGGAATGGATACACGGGGGATTAGTTCGCGGTCCGGAAGGCATCAGCAGGGAAAGATAGGGTGGATCCATGTGCAATTCCCTCCCACCGGCTTCCTACCGCGCAACTGAAACCGGCGATTCCCGCAAGGAATACCCGCCCGCTCCCGAACCGCTGCCGGTCCCCGTGATGGACAACCACACGCACCTCGATTTCCGGCACGGCCTGCTCGAAGTAGCCGTCGCGGATGCTTTGGACGCGGCCGAAGCCGTGGGGGTCCAGGGCGCCGTGCAGGTAGGTTGCGACCTCGAGTCATCGCGGTTCACGGTCCAGGCGCTGGACGCGGACCGGCGGCTCCTCGGAGCTGTCGCGATCCACCCCAACGATGCCCCCGTGTACGCGGGACGCGGAGAGCTGGAATCGGCGCTCGCGGAAATCGAGGAGCTTGCGGCGCATCCTCGGGTTCGTGCGATCGGTGAGACCGGCCTTGATTTCTACCGCACCCATGGCGACGGCCTGGTGCACCAGCGCCATTCGTTCCGCCGCCACATCGATATTGCGAAGCGGCTGGACCTCACCCTCCAGATCCACGACCGTGACGCGCATGACGACGTCGTCCAGGTTCTCCGGGAGGAGGGGGCCCCGGAGCGGGTGGTGTTCCATTGCTTCTCGGGCGATGAAGAACTGGCCCGGATCTGTAACCTGAACGGCTGGTACATGTCCTTTGCGGGCACCATGACGTTCAAGAACGCCGCCAATCTGAGGGACGCGCTGGCCATCGCGGATCCGGAACTGGTGCTCGTCGAAACGGATTCCCCGTTCCTCACGCCGCACCCCTACCGGGGCCGTCCGAACGCGAGCTACATGGTGCCGTACACCGTTCGTTCCATGGCCGAAGTGACCGGAACCGAGCTTTCCACGCTGTGCTCGCAACTGGCCCAAAACACCGTCGCAACGTACGGTTCCTGGGACTGAGCCGAATCCGGTTTACATACCCAGTATGTAAAAATCTTGGTCACTTTATAACGCTTCGGTTACAGTGGGTAACCAGTAGCCGGGGTCGGGGAAGGCCTTCGGACAACTAACTCCGTTCGCAATTGGTGTTTTCAGTTGAATTGAGTGTGGCGGCGCACAACTCCGCTGCAGTCCTCCAGCATGCTTCGGCAGGCATCCGGGACCGCGGCAGGAGGCCCCTGTGCGCTTTTCCCCGTGCCCGGATGGTCCAAAAGTTACGGGCAAACATGGTTAAGTTCTTCACCACGGGCGGCAAGTTCAGTTTCGTCAAAGTCGGTGCGCAGCTGCTGGTGCTTTCGGCACTGGTGCTGGGAGTGGTTGCTTTTACAGGCAACAACAAATCAGTCACCCTCAACGTCGACGGCAAAGTGAGTTCCGTCCAGACCTTCGGCAACACCGTTGACCAAGTGGTCAAGGCAGCCAAGGTCGATCTGAAGGCTGAAGACCGGGTATCCCCGGCCTTGGACGCCTCGGTGCAGAACGGTTCCATCATCAACGTCAACCTGGCCAAGGCCGTCACCGTCAGCCTTGATGGCGCCCAGCGGACGGTCAACACCACCGCCCCCAACGTCGAAGGCCTCGTTTCCGAGCTCGGCGTCGCGAGCGCATCGGCCGTCTCGCAGCCGAAAGACACGCAGCTGGCCGTCTCCGGATCCTACGTTTCGATCCTGACCCCCAAGACGATCAGCCTGATTGTCGACGGTCAGAGTTCGGCAAAGACCACGACGGCGGCCGACGTGGGCACCGTCCTCAGCGATGCCGGCGTCTCGCTTGGCGCCAACGACCGGGTTTCGCAGCCCAATTCGGCTCCCGTTGTCCAGAACATGGTGATCAAGGTTTCGCGGGTGGACACCAGCAAGACCGCCACCGAGACCGAGAACGTCCCGTTCGACACGGTCACGACGGAGGACGCCACCCAGTTCAGCGACCAGAAGACGGTCACCCAGGAAGGGGTCCTCGGGCTGCTCAGCAAGACGTTCAAGCTCGTCCTGGTGGATGGCCGTGAGGCTTCCCGGACGTTGGTCTCCTCTGACGTCACCGTCAAGCCGGTCTCCGCGAAGGTAACGGTCGGAACCAAGGAACGCCCCAAGCCCGCACCTGCCGCAGCTGTTGCCTCCGGACCTACGGGTGCGCCGAACGAGGCAATGTGGGACAAGATCGCACAGTGCGAGTCCGGCGGGAACTGGGCCATCAACACCGGCAACGGCTACTACGGTGGCCTGCAGTTCGACATCCAGACCTGGATCGGTTCCGGCGGTGGCGCTTACGCTCCCAACGCCGCCGCCGCCAGCAAGGCCCAGCAGATCGACATCGCCAACCGCGTCTACGCGCAGCGCGGCCTGTCTCCGTGGGGCTGCGGATGGGCAGCATCCAGCTAGGCAAAAATGAAAGTGGCCGGGTCCGGAATTTTTCGGGCCCGGCCTTTTCGCGTGCTGAAGCCAAGAGGCGGCGCTCCCGCCAGTCGCTCAGACGATACGATACCTAGGTGACTGAACCGAATTCCGAACCCGCCGCCGTCGCGCCCCTTCTGGGAGCTGCGGACATCCGACGGCTCGCCGAGGAAATCGGTGTCCGCCCCACAAAGACCCTGGGCCAGAACTTCGTCATCGACGGCAACACGATCAGGAGGATCGTCTCCGCCGCCGGTATTGATCCCGAGGAAACCGTGCTGGAGGTCGGCCCCGGGCTGGGTTCGCTGACGCTCGGCCTGCTCGACGCCGCCAAGACAGTTGTCGCCGTCGAGATCGATCCCGTACTGGCCGGCAAGTTGCCGGAAACGGTGCGCACGTGGCGCCCGGAAGCCGTGGACGAATTCCACCTGGTCCTCTCCGACGCCATGAAGGTCACCGAACTTCCGGTTCAGCCCACGGCTCTCGTGGCCAACCTGCCGTACAACGTCGCCGTCCCCGTGGTCCTGCACCTGCTCCAACATTTCCCGAGCCTGCAACACGGGCTGGTCATGGTCCAGGACGAGGTGGCGGACCGGCTGGCCGCGGGGCCGGGCTCCAAGATCTACGGAGTCCCCTCGGTCAAGGCCGCCTGGTACGGCCACATGCGCAAGGCCGGCGTGATCGGCATGAATGTGTTCTGGCCGGCCCCCAAGATCCACTCCGGCCTGGTGTCCTTCACCCGCGGCGCGCCGCCGGCAACGCACGCCACGCGCGAACAGGTCTTCGCAGTCATCGACGCCGCTTTTGCCCAGCGGCGCAAGACGCTCCGCGCGGCCCTCGCGACGTGGGCGGGGAGCGCGGCGGAGGCCGAACGTTTCATTGTCGCTGCAGGCGTTGATCCGACTGCCCGCGGAGAGGTGCTCGATATCAACGCGTTTGTCCGGATCGCCGAGGCACGCCACCCCCTGGACGCATGAATCCGGCAATCGGCGGTGCGAACCGCGGGCGCTTCGTCGCACGGACCGTACGCGTCCGGGCACCCGGCAAAGTGAACGTTTCCCTCAACGTCGGCCCCTTGCGGCCCGACGGCTACCACTCTGTGGCCAGCGTGTATCTCGCGGTGTCCCTGTACGAGGAAGTAGCCGCAACGAGCACGGAGGGGACCGGGATCACGGTCAGCATCGCTCCCTCAAGCACCTTGGACCTCGACGGTGTGGACATCCCGCTGGACGAGCGGAACCTGGCCTACAAGGCTGCCGCCATCATGAGGGATGTCTCGGAGAAAGCCACGGGCGTGCATTTGGAAATCACCAAGCGCGTCCCCGTCGCCGGGGGCATGGGCGGCGGCTCGGCCGACGCCGCGGCGACACTCCTGGCCTGCGATGCCCTCTGGAACAGTGGTTTGTCACGCGAAGAACTGGCCCACCTTGCAGCCGAGCTGGGCGCGGATGTGCCGTTCTCGCTTCTCGGAGGTACCGCCGTCGGGCTTGGCGTGGGCGACGAACTCTCACCTGCACTCGCGAAAGCGCAGATGGACTGGGTCCTCGTCTGCGCAGACTACGGACTTTCCACACCCGAGGTTTTCCACACCTTGGACAGGCTTCGGACCACCGAGGGACTCGACATCCCCGAGCCGCTCGAGGTGGACGCCAAGATCCTTCAGGCGCTGCGCGACGGGAATCCCGATGCCTTGAGCAAAGTCCTCATCAACGACCTCCAGCGCGCCTCGATCGAGCTGGCCCCGCAATTGCGGGACACCATAGGGATAGGGGAGTCCAGCGGTGCCTTGGCCGGGATTGTTTCCGGTTCCGGCCCCACCGTGGCTTTGCTTGCCCACAACCCCCGGGCGGCCGAGGGGCTCGCCGAGGACCTTCGGCACCTGGGACACAACGCCCTTGCTGTGCACGGCCCGGTTCCGGGTGCCCGAATCATCTCCGATACCCTTCTTTGACACGTCGCCCTGACTGTTCACACCAGAAAGTAGTACCCAGTGGCCCACCTGCTTGGCGGTGAAAACCTCACCGTTTCATTCGCAACCCGCACCATCCTCGACGGCGTAACCCTTGGTTTGGAGGACGGCGACAGGATCGGCATGGTCGGGCGCAACGGCGACGGCAAATCCACGCTGATGCGCTTGCTGGCATTGCGCTCGACGCCGGACTCCGGCCGCGTCACCAAACGCGGCGACGTCAACGTCGGCTACCTCGACCAGTCCGACGTGCTCGACGGCGACCTCACGGTCGGCGCCGCGATCGTCGGCGACCAAGCCGACCACGAATGGGCCGCGAACCCCAAAATCCGCGAGATCATGGGTGGCCTCGTGGCCGACGTCGATTGGCACGCCAACGTGCATGCCCTCTCCGGCGGACAAAAGCGCAGAGTCGCCCTGGCCAAGCTGCTCATCGAAGACCACGACGTCATCATGCTCGACGAACCAACCAACCACCTCGATGTGGAAGGCGTCGCCTGGCTTTCCCGGCACTTGAAGACCCGCTGGCGCGCCAACCAAGGCGCGTTCCTTGTGGTGACTCACGACCGTTGGTTCCTGGACGAAGTCTGCAACCGGACGTGGGAAGTGCACGACGCCATATTGGACCCGTTCGACGGCGGTTACGCTGCCTACGTGTTGGCCCGCGCCGAGCGTGACCGCACCGCGTCCGTCGTCGAAAGCAAGCGCCAACAGCTGGTCAAGAAGGAGCTGGCGTGGCTGCGCCGGGGCGCCCCTGCGCGCACGTCCAAGCCCAAGTTCCGCATCGAAGCCGCCAACGAGCTGATCGCAGATGTTCCTGATCCGCGCGACTCGGTGGCCCTCAGCAAGATGGCAACCGCCCGCCTCGGCAAGGACGTGCTGGACCTTGAAGGCGTCTCCCTGGACTTCAAGGGGGACGACGCCGGCCGGAAGCTCTTCGACGACGTCACCTTGCGCTTGGCTCCGGGGCAGCGGCTGGGGCTGGTGGGCGTCAACGGTGCCGGAAAGTCCACCCTCCTGAGGCTCCTTAACGGCGAGATCACGCCGAGTTCAGGCAAGGTCAAGCGCGGCAAGACTGTTGTCACGGCGGTGCTCAGCCAGGACGTCAAGGAACTCGATGACGTGTCCGACCTTCGCGTGATCGAGGTCATCGAACGCGAGAAGCGCTCCTTCAGCGTGGGCGGCAAGGAGTTCACGGCCGGCCAGCTCGTGGAGCAGCTCGGGTTCACGAAGGAAAAGCAGTGGACTCCCGTCACCGACCTTTCCGGTGGCGAACGGCGCCGCCTGCAACTTCTGCGTCTGCTTGTGGGCGAACCGAACGTCCTGATGCTCGACGAACCCACCAACGACCTCGATACCGACACGCTTGCCGCCGTCGAAGACGTCCTGGACGGCTGGCCCGGCACGCTGGTTGTTGTCAGCCACGACCGCTACTTGCTGGAGCGAGTCACGGATTCCCAAATGGCACTCCTGGGTGACGGCAAGCTCCGCGGACTTCCGGGCGGCGTGGACCAGTACCTGGAATTGCGCGAAGCCGCGCTGGCGAGCGGCGCAGTGACCGGCGGCGCGTCGAGCGGCAGCGCGAGGCCGACGGCGGGAAGCGGCTCGAGTGCCGCAGCCTCCGGGCCCAGCGAAGCAGAGAAGCGCGAAGCCCGCAAAGACCTGAACAGGATCGACCGTCAACTGGGCAAAATCGCGCAACAAGAAGAGAAGCTCCACGTCCAAATGGCGGCCAAGTCCCAATCCGGCGACTTCGACGCCCTCGGCGAACTGAACACCAAGCTCCAGGAACTCCTTGACGAAAAAGAAGGCCTGGAGCTCGAATGGCTCGAGGCGGCGGAGATCCTGGGGGAGTAGGCGCGGCTCGCCTTGGGCTGCGCCTTGGTGCGTGGTCGCCTGGGGTGCCGTAGGCGGCTCTTCCGCGTCGCTTAGCGCGGAGGTTCCTTCCCAAAGCTCGCAAGCTCGCTTCGGGGCCCTCGGAACGCCGCTTCGACGCAAGAGGGTCCGCTCGCTCGCTGAGCGACCTCCGGCCCACGAAGGGCCGCGATGCGCTCCTTTCGGAAGAACCGCCTCCGGCGGGGGTAAGTCACCTCGCGGGGGCGGACTGCCGGCGTCGTCCGCCAGCGGTGGGATGGGTAGGGGCCGTGGAACTCGAGGCACAAGGGAGACTGTAGGTCGTCGCGAACGAGCGAATCTCGACACCCAAATTTGCCCACGACACAGATCGAGAAAATCAATGCGCGGATTCCAGTGCCGATAGGGATTTTGCGCGTCGACGGGGCACATCGGCGTCGGAGGTCCGGGCGCGGGTCGAAGCGGTTGTTTGGTGAATCGGGGGCGATTCTCGACCCCCAAATTTGCCAGCGACGCAGATCGAGAAAATCGCTGCGCGGATTCCAGTGTCGATAGGAATTTTGCGCGTCGACGGAGCGCCTCGGCGTTGAAGGCCAGGCGCCAAACGGAACGATGGCAAGAGCGGTGCTGCGGGCCTTCGGGTAGGAGCGCATCGCGGCGCATCGGGGTTTGGAGGTCGCTCAGCGACCGGAAGACCCCATATGCGCTGTGTCTAAGCGACGGCGAAGGGCCGTTGCTCCGCGTAGGCGACCAAGGGCGACGGCGACGGCGAAGGGCAGTTGCGCCGCGGAGGCGACCACGGAAACGCAACCGCGGAGGCGACCGCGGACACGTGGGAAGGCGACTACGGACGCAACCGCAACCGCAAAAGCCAACCAGACGCCCTAGCCCTCGCTCCGGAGTTCCGGCTCCTTTTGCAGGCCCGTCAGGCCGTTCCATGCCAGGTTGACCAGGTGGGCGGCTACCGCGCGTTTGTCGGGCTCGCGGTGGTCCAGCCACCATTGGCCGGTCATCGCCACCATGCCCACGAGCATTTGGGCATACATGGCGCCGTCGGCTGCGCTGAAACCGCGCCGGGCGAATTCGTCGGCGAGGAGGTCCTCTACGCGATCGGCCACGTGGGAGAGGAGGGTGGAGAAGGCGCCTTCGGGCTGGGAGGGCGGGGCGTCGCGCATGAGGATCCGGAAGCCGTCGCTCCGCTCCTCGATGTAGCCGAGCAAGGCAAGTGCCGCCTGTTCAACGAGGACGCGTGGTTTGGCTTCGGCGGCGAGGGACTCGTTGATGGCGTCGAGGAGGATCCGGAATTCGAACTCCACAACCTGGGTGTAGAGGCCTTCCTTCGAGCCGAAGTGCTCGTAAATCACCGGCTTGGACACGCCCGCGGCGGCTGCGATTTCGTCGATGGTCGTGGCGTCCAGGCCGCGGGCGGCAAAGAGGCCCCGGCCAATTTCGATGAGCTGGGAGCGGCGCTGGGCGCCTGTCATCCGGGCACGGACAACCTGGGCTGCGGGTGGGTGGTTGATCACCCTGGAACCCGTCGACTGCCGGGGAAGTCCTGTGCTGTTGCTCACGCATCCATCATGCCTTATGGCAAGCGTGAAGCGGCCTCTGGAGTGCCCGCCAATACCGCTGGAAAGGACTCGGGGTTGCGCCAAGTCGCGAACACCGCGATGGTCATGGCAAACTAGATTCTTGTGTGTGCGACCCGGTCAATCGGGAACCCCGCGGACCCTGCGTCCGCAAGGGCTAAGTGCGCACGGTCCGCTCTGGTGTAATGGCAGCACCCCGGCCTTTGGAGCCGTGGAGTATAGGTTCGAATCCTATGGGCGGAACTTGTCGGTGGTCTGCCGGCGCCGCCTCTGAAGGCACCGTCTCTCCCGAAGCTGTCCACTGGCTGCACGGAAGGCTGTGAATCGGCAAGAGTAGGATAGAGCAGATGCCGCAGCCGGGTTCGCCCGGACGTAACCGAGCAAGGAGAGCGACTTCGTGAGCCCCGATACTACTGGCCCCGCCGCTGTAATTGTCCTAGCTGCCGGAGCCGGTACGCGGATGAAGTCACGGACTCCCAAAATCCTCCACGAAATCGGCGGACGCTCCATGGTGGCGCACGCCATCCTCGCAGCGCGCTCCATCGATCCCCGGCAGCTGGCCCTCGTGGTCCGCCATGAGCGGGACCTCGTCGCCGCGCACATTGAACTGATCGATCCCGACGCCGTCATCGTGGACCAGGACGATGTTCCGGGGACCGGGCGCGCGGTGGAAGTAGCCCTTGACGCCTTGGACGCGAAGGCAGAACTCACTGGCACGGTAGTGGTCACCTACGGTGATGTGCCTTTGCTGACCGGTTCCCTTCTGTCCGAGCTGGTCGCCACGCACGAATCCGAAGGCAACGCCGTGACGGTCCTGACCGCGGTGCTCGATGACGCCAATGGCTATGGCCGCATCCTTCGTGCCGAGGACGGCACCGTGCTGGGCATCCGCGAACACAAAGACGCGAGCGACGCCGAACGTTCCATCCGCGAAGTCAACTCCGGCATCTACGCTTTTGACGCAAAGGTGCTTCGCGAGCAGTTGCGCAAAGTGACCACCGAGAACATCCAGCAAGAAAAATACCTCACTGACGTTCTTGAATTGGCGCGCTACGCCGGAGGCCGGGTTTCCGCCGTCGTCACCGCCGACCGTTGGCAGGTCGAGGGCGCCAACGACCGTATCCAGCTCGCCGCGCTCGGCGCAGAGCACAACCGCCGCATCATCGAGGCGTGGATGCGTGCAGGCGTCACGGTCGTTGATCCGGCCACCACCTGGATCGATTCCACCGTCACACTGGACGAAGACGTCCGCCTCCTGCCCAACACTCAGCTCCACGGCACCACCACCGTGGCGCGCGACGCCGTCGTCGGCCCCGACACGACCCTCACCGACGTTTTGGTGGGCGAAGGCGCGAAGGTGACCCGCACCCACGGCTCAGGATCGACCATCGGTGCGGGAGCCAGCGTTGGCCCGTTCACCTACCTGCGTCCCGGCACTGTCCTTGGGGAGACCGGCAAGATCGGCGCCTTCTACGAAACCAAGAACGTGACGATCGGCCGCGGTTCCAAGCTGTCCCACCTCGGCTACGCCGGCGACGCCGAGATCGGCGAGGACACCAACATCGGCTGCGGCAACATCACGGCCAACTACGACGGCGAGAAGAAGCACCGCACGGTGATCGGCTCCGGTGTACGGACCGGTTCCAACACTGTCTTCGTGGCCCCCGTAACGATCGGCGACGGCGCATACAGCGGCGCCGGTGCCATCATCCGCAAGGACGTTCCCGCCGGAGCCCTCACCCTGAGTGTCGCTCCCCAGCGCAACGCGGAAGGCTGGGTCATCGCCAACCGGCAGGGCAGCAACTCGGCCCAACGGGCGCAGGCTGCGCAAGCCGCGCTTGGCTTCACTGCCACCCCCGATTCCTCAAGTACTCCGGCAACCACAGAAGAGGGCACACAGGCATGAGCGAAATTACCGCACACGGCGAGAAGAAACTAGTTCTCGCCGCCGGACGGGCGCACCCCGAGCTGGCGCAGGAAATCGCCAAGGAGTTGGAGACCGAACTCCTGCCTATCGACGCCTACGACTTCGCGAACGGCGAGATCTATGTGCGCTCAGCGGAGAGCGTCCGTGGCACCGATGCCTTCGTCATCCAGGCGCACCCGGCCCCGCTGAACAACTGGCTCATGGAGCAGTTGATCATGATCGATTCCCTGAAGCGCGCGTCCGCGAAGCGGATCACGGTTGTGTCGCCGTTCTACCCGTACGCCCGGCAGGACAAGAAGGGCCGCGGCCGCGAGCCGATCTCCGCCCGCTTGGTGGCAGACCTTTACAAGACCGCCGGCGCGGACCGCATCATGTCGGTGGACCTGCACACGTCCCAGATCCAGGGGTTCTTTGACGGCCCGGTGGACCACCTCATGGCCATTCCGCTGCTTGCCGACTACATCCGCACCAGGGTCGAAGCGGACAACATCACCGTTGTCTCGCCGGACACCGGCCGTGTCCGCGTTGCGGAACAGTGGGCCGAGCGCCTGGGCGGTGCGCCTTTGGCGTTCGTCCACAAGAGCCGCGACCTCACGGTGCCGAACCAGGCCGTCTCGAAGACCGTCGTCGGACAGATCGAAGGCCGCACCTGCGTCCTGATCGACGACATGATCGACACCGGTGGAACGATCTCCGGCGCCGTCCAGGTCCTCAAGAACGCCGGCGCCAAGGACGTCATCATCGCGTGCACCCACGCCGTCTTCTCCGAGCCGGCGGCACAGCGCCTGGCCGATTCCGGTGCCCGCGAGGTGGTCGTCACCAACACCTTGCCGATTCCGGCCGACAAGCGCTTCCCGCAGCTCACGGTCCTGTCGATCGCACCGTTGATTGCGCGCGCCATCCGCGAAGTGTTCGACGACGGTTCCGTCACCAGCCTCTTCGACGGCAACGCCTGATCCCCACCGGCTCCCAGCCTTCGCAAGCTCAGGCCGGGGCCCTCGCCGGCGTGGGCCCACTCATCGCTGGTCCAACCCAACTAACTCGCAATTGTTGTCGTTATGAGCCCTCAAAACGACAACTAATGCGAGCCAGTTGGGGCGGGGCGGGGCCGTTTTCCCTTTGGCGCGACCCGGCTGCTAAACTCTTGGAGATACCTTGGCGAGGGAGAGCACATCCGGGTTAAAACCGGATTGCGGGTCTCCGTTATCGACTGGGTCTGAATCTCCTTCAACGAAGGCGGACCAAACCTGCTGCTCAGCGGCTGGCATTCCGCCGGGCGTGGAAGGTCACCACAGACCTCCGCCCTTGCTGATCGACTTGCCGGCAATTCGCCGGCGCCACAGTAATCAAGGAGTACACATGTCTGAGCTGAAGCTCGCAGCAGAACTGCGCACTGAATTCGGCAAGGGTTTCGCCCGCCGCGCCCGTGCAGCCGGCCAGATCCCCGCCGTCATCTACGGTCACGGCGCTGAGCCCATCCACATCAACCTCCCGGGCCGCGCCACCACTCTGGCCGTCCGCGTTTCCAACGCCCTGCTGGCCCTGGACGTCAACGGCGAAGAGCACCTTGCCCTCGTGAAGGACATCCAGCGCGACCCGATCAAGCAGATCATCGAGCACATCGACCTCCTGACCGTCCGCAAGGGCGAAAAGGTTACCGTTGACGTTGCCGTCCACGTTATCGGTGAAGCTGCCATTGGCGCTGTCGCCAACCAGGAAGCCACCACGGTTTCCCTCGAAGCCGAGGCTACGCACCTGCCGACCTTCGTCGAAATCAGCATTGAAGGCCGCAAGGCCGGCGAACACGTCCACGCTTCGGACATCGTCCTCCCGAGCGGTTCGGAATTGCTCACCGATCCCGAGACCCTCATCATCAACATCTCGGAGGCCACTTCGGAGGCCGAAGAAGAGGCAGCTCCTGCCGCTGAGTAGTCGTTCGGTTTAATAGTCGTTCCGACTAATTGCGGCATTAGCCTTAGCGGGTGGCCGGGTCCCTGAGGGGTCCCGGCCACTTCTTTTTCATTCCACACTCTTGATTCCCTAGGATGACTCCATGACAGACACCTGGCTGATCGTAGGCCTTGGCAATCCCGGCGCTGAATACAGCCACAACCGCCACAACGTCGGCCAAATGGTCCTGGACGAACTGGCCTCACGGATGGGTGGAAGCTTCAAAGCCCACAAGGCCCGGGCGCAAGTGGTCGAGGGCAGGCTGGGGATCGGCGGACCGCGCGTAGTGCTGGCGAAACCGATGAGCTACATGAACGTTTCCGGGGGACCCGTATCCGGCCTGGCCAGGTTCTTCGACATCGCCCCTGATCACGTTATTGCCGTCCACGACGAAATTGATATTCCCTTCAATACGGTCAAGCTGAAGATCGGCGGCGGAGAGGGCGGGCATAACGGCCTGCGGGATATTTCCAAGGCCTTGGCTACAAAGGACTACTTGYGGGTTCGCGTGGGGGTGGGCAGGCCGCCCGGAAGAATGGACACCGCGGATTATGTCCTCAGGGATTTTGGAGCTTCCGAGAAAAAGGAGCTGCCATTCCTCCTGGATGAAGCTGCGGATGCCGTCGAGGTATTGATGACTCAAGGTTTGCTTGCCGCCCAGCAGAAGTTCCACCCCGTCAAGGCCTAGCAGCGTGGGCCTACGTGCACTCATTTCGGTGGTTAACAAGTACCCTGATCGTTAGTCGGCTGGCTAATTGATTCACGCCGATCGCTATGATACTTTGCAAATCACTGCTGGGGGTGAAGAGGAAATACAAAAGCAAACGACCCGCTGAACGTCACGTCCGCCAGAGCTGCGAAGGTAGCGTGATCTAAATTGCGAGCAACACCGGAGTCTGAAACAGAGCGACCCGCAACGGAGCGGCAAGCACTGGGCGCTGCAGAGCGTCGAAAATGGTCGTCCCTGGTCCGGCAGGATCTTCAGAACACGGTTATTGACGCGCTCGGCGACCCGTCTTTGTACGGAGTGGTGGTGGTTGGCGCGCCGGGCGTCGGCAAAGCGACTTTCGCCCGTTCGGTTGAGGCCCGGCTCACTCCAAAGACTCACGTCCTGCACCTCCACGGCTCCACGGACGTCAGCACTCCTTTTGGGGCGCTGGCCCATCTGGTGGCGAGGCTTCCCGTTGATGCCGCAGATTCCCCTGGCGCGATCATCCACGGCATATCGCATTTGATAAGTTCGGACGCCGCGGGGCGCGAAGTGCTCTTGGTCCTTTCGGAACTGCCCGCTTTGGACAGCATGAGCACGGCCCTTCTGGTGCACTTGTTAATCAGTGGGACAGCGAAAGTCCTCGTCACTGTCCGCCAAGCCACAGACATGCCAGAAGACCTGATCAGGCTGTTGAAAGACGGCCTCCTGGACGAAGTTGAACTTCAGGTTTTTTCACGGGCGGAAGTTGCTAAATTACTGAGCGGCGTCCTTGGAAAACGGGTGACCGCTACTGCTGCAAGCGCTTTGCACGCGTCCAGCGGTGGAAATCCCTTGGTGCTCCAGGCCATCGTCACCGAACAGCTCCGCTCAGGCAACCTGCACCTGGCCGGACAGGTTTGGGCGATGAAGGGCGAAATCCACCTTTCTTCCGCTGAAGTCCTGACCGACCTGGTCCGCTCGCGCCTGGCCCGGGAGACCCCCGCGGTCCAGGAAGCCCTGGAGCTGCTTGCCCTCATTCGAACCGCCCCGCTCGCCGTGCTCTTGGACGTCCTGGAACCTGAAGTGGTTGCCGAGATGGAGTGGTCCGGCTACCTGCGCGTCGAACCGTCAGGCGCCCGCCGGGTGGCGCTGCGAGACGAGTACATGGGTGAGGTTATTCGGGGCTGGATGGATCTGCCACGGCGGAATGAACTGCGGCGGCTCGCCGCCGGGGTGATCGGCAGCATCACCCGGGACCTTGATGCCGAGGCGCTCCTGGGCTTTGCCTCTTCGACACTGAACGTCCGCGAAACCCTTGAACCAGGAGTGGCACTGGCAGCTGCGACGGCAGCGAACAGGCAATTCGATCCCTGGTTCGCCTTGGAATGCGCCCGGCAGATCGGCCGCGAGGACAAGGAATGGGTGGCTGCCGCCCAGCAGCGCTGCGTTTCCCACGTTATTCTGGCCGAGCACGAGGCCGCGGTGGCCGCTTTGAAGGATGTGACGCCCGAGCAGCTTCGGCGCCTCCCGGCGTATGACTACGCGGACTATGTCCAGGAACTCTGCAGCGCGCTGCTGTGGGTTCCAGGTGGGCACCTCCAAATACCCGGCCTCATCGCCGAGGCCCGGGAGGATCTTTCCCGCCGATCGCAGGAAACCGGAGCGGATGCCACGGAAATCGAACGGGCAAGCGGGATGCTCAGGCTCGCGAGTTTCGAGCTCCACGTCCATCAGGGCGAGTATGCCGAAGTTGCCGAAGCCTTGGAGCAGGAGTACCGGGACGGCATCGATCTTCAACAAAGGCTGAGCTGCGGGAGCCTGCTGATCATGGCCTGGGCGGTGTTGGGCAGGGAAATGGAAGCGATCGAGCTGGCGCGCGAGCTGAGGCACAAGATACAGCGTGCAAAGGCGCGGCCGCGGTTGCACAACTGGTTGTCCGAAGGCTTGTTTGCCGCACTCCTGTGCAGCGGACAGTGGGAAGAACTAGCCCGGATGCTGACTGCGACCCTCGATCAGCAACCAAAGAACATCCACTATCTTGGCGGTGCCGCCGAACTGGCGCTGGGCGTTTCCTACACCTACGCAGGACGGGCTTCAGTCGCGATCGACACCCTGCTGGGCGCCCAGGCGCAGTTGGAAATCAGGCGCAACTACTACGGACCAGCACTGGCCTACTCCGCGCTCGCTTTTGCGTACGCCCAGGCCGGAGACGTGAAGGAATCCCGGACTTTTCTCGAATTGGCCGAAAAGGGACAAGGGGAAACGGCCTGGTTCCCCGCCTGGATGGCCGAATTCTGCGTCAAGATGGCCAGGCGTTGGCTGAAGGATCCCGGGGCGAAGCAAAGCCTCATCGAGTCGGCCAACCGGGATTTGGCGAAAGGACGGATCACCACGGCGTCCATCAGCCTCTTCGGCGCCACCGTCCACGGCACCGAGGAGGAACTGTTGCTCCTGGAGCAGGTTTCGTCCCGCCGCCAGGGCAAGATGGCCGCAGTCAACCGGATGGTGGCGGAGGGAACCCGCAAGAAGGACCCGAAGACGTTACTACTTGCAGCTTCGGTTGCCCAGGAACTGAAATTGGATGCGGTGGAGTCCCGCTGTGCCGTCCTGGCCTTGGACATCGCCCGGGAAGCCGGCGATTCAGCGTCCGCAAGGCTTGCCCAGCAACGGCTGGACCGCTTGGTCGGGACCGTGCCGGTACTTCCCCTGACACCTCACACTTTTGGACCCGAACTGACGGAAAGGGAGCGTCAGGTTGCAAAGATGGCCAGTCAAGGGTTGAGTAACAAAGAGGTAGCCAACCAGTTGCAAGTTTCCGTGCGCACAGTGGAAGGCCACCTTTACCAAATCTTCACGAAAATGGGAATCTCATCGAGGAGCGAGCTTGAAGGAACCGCGCAGTCATGACAACGCTGCGGCGGTTCATGCTCATGCCGGAGAACGCGCTACAAGGCCGCCCGAACCGTGGCTCGACTATGGGCATTTGCTCCCCGGAATTACGGCCGCCATCCGCGCGGATGATTGTTCGGCAGTCTTCATCGTGGGCGATTCCGGCCTCGGCGCGTCGTCCCTCCTGGCCCAGCTGGGCAGCGTTTTTGGCGGGGAAGTTGCGGTAGTCCCGATACACGGAAGTCCGTCACTGACCGCTGTCCCGTATGGGGTACTGGCTCCTTTCCTTGCCCATCTTTCACTCGCCGACATATCTTCCCGGGTTGCCGTGCTTCGCTCACTGTGGGATCACCTCGAGGGCATCCGCGTAGGTACAGGACCGGCTTTGCTGCTGGTCGATGACGCGCACTACCTGGACGATGCCACGTGCGCGATGCTGACCGAGCTTGTCCAGGCAGGATGGGCCAAAGTCGTGGCCGCATGCGTTCCACGGCCGGGAGTTCCAGCACCCCTCTTGCGCATGTGGCACGAGGGGACCGCCGAATGGTTCGACCTGGAGCCTTTGACCGCTGAGCAAGGCCACGAACTGTGCGAGGCATTGCTCGGGGGAATCGTCTTGAACAGCACGAGCCATGGTTTCTGGACGGAGGCGGGCGGCAACACCCTCCTCCTGAAGACCCTTGTCCGCGAAGCTGAGAGCTCGGGAACCCTCGTCCAACGGCACGGCGTTTGGCTCAAGACGGCCGCGACTCCGGTCCACACGGTAAAGCTGGAGGCCGTCGTCAAACTTCAGCTGATGCGCATTTCGGCCGCGGGCCGGGAAGCCTTGAACTTGATCGCATTGGCAGAACCGGTGGACGAGACGTTGATTAACGTTGTGGCCGGTGAAGCGGCCGTCCAGGAGCTGGTTGACCAGCATTTGATCAAGCCCGGAGGCAACGGGTTGCCAAATCTCCGGCTCGTCAATCCGGTCTACGGAGAGGTGCTGAGAAGCATCGTCCCGGCCGCGCAGAGCCTCCAACTGCATCGGCAGCTGATCTCCCGGATGGATGTGTTGGAGGATAACCCGGATTCCTTGTTGCGGATGGTGACATGGTCACTTGATTGCGGGGCGGACGTGCCCGATCGTCTTTTGATCCGGGCCGCGGTCCTTTCTGCGAGGCTACTGCAGAGCGAGACCGCATTGCGTATGGCGTCCGCGGTCCGGGACGTGCAATGGCAATCGATTGCTCAAGCCGTTTTGGCCCGCTCATACTTCAATCTCGGCCGCCGGGACGAGGCCGCGGCAGCCTTGGCCCAGGAAACTGTGAATGGCGACGCCGGACCCTCCCAGGTCGTATCAAGCAGCGTCCTTCGCGCGGCCACGCGTGCAGCCGTCGGGCAATCGGCTTCCTTGATCCGGGCGGAGGCCGAGATCCTCCGCGAATGGGGCGAACAGCAGCCCGGCCTCGACGGCCAGCGGACGCCGGCCGCGCAAGCCGCGGTGACGCTCGCCGCCACCGTGATCGGGCTGCTCGCCGGCTCCGTCGATGGCGATTACAAGAGGATGGGCCCGGAACTGGAGCGGGTGCTCCTCCAGTCGGGAACCGTGGAAGGCTCCTTGGCCCCGCTGTTCAGGGGCCTGGCACTCGCACTTAAGGCAGAAATGATGTGCGCCCTCGGCCGCGGGCGCCAGGCGAGGCTATTGGTTCTCGAAGCTGCCGCCTTGGCGCAGCCCCAGGAGAACGATGTCTTCTTCATCCCCGAGTTCATCTCCGCCCGCCTCGTCATCTGCGCGTTGGCCGTAGGTGACTGGGCCGACGCGCAAAATCTCCTCGACAGGTACTACGAATCGTCGGGCGTCTCGATGGCGACCTATGGCGGCGCGGCCTACGTGGTGGCCGGATACATTGCCATCAGGCAGGGAAAAACCGGCGACGCCCTGCCCTTGCTGACGGCGGGACTCGAAGCCTTGAGGGACAGCGATCCGCAGAATCTCTTCGGACTGTGTGCCGCCATGGCTTTCTATGCCGCAGCCGGCGCCGGGCTGCCTGAAGCCGAACGGTTCCGGGCGGACTTCAAAGCCTGGGGACAACACAGCACCCACCTTCTCGCGGCACAGGCAAACAGTTTTTTCGACGCCGGACTTGAACTCCTCAACGCCGACGGTTCGGGAGTGGAAGCGTTGCACCAAAACGCTGACGACGCGGCGAAGGAAAACGCGACGTACCTTGAACTTCATGCCCTTGAGCTTGCGCTCGGCCTGGGAGACACCAGCAGGTTGGACCGGTTTTGTGAAACCGCGGCTGCAACGGAGGGCGAGTGGGCACAAGCGCTCGCCGAGTACGGACGGGCACTCAAGTTCGGGGGAGCTGCCCGGTACCTGTCCGCAGGGGAGAAGCTACAGGCCGCCACTGCCTACCATCTGGCCGCGAAGGCATATGGATTGGCGTTGGCAGCACCGGATCGCGGCCAGACCAAGGAGCTCAGCGCCGTAGCGCGGGCGGGGCTGGCGCACTGCAACGAAGAACTCGGCCAGGGCAGCGAGGAAACGCAGAACGAGTCCGTGGTTCCGAAGCTGACCAAGAGGGAATGGGACATCGTCAATCTGGCGGTCCAGGGACTCAGCGACCGGCAGATTGCGGACACGCTGCTTATCTCGGTCCGGACGGTCGAAGGGCACCTGTACCGCTGCTATTCGAAATTGGGGATCACCGGCAGGGACGAACTTGCAGGAGCCGCGGCCGTCGCGCAGGGAGCGTCGAGTACAGGCTGAAGCCGGGAATGGCCGCGGGGGAGTAGTAGTGCACTCTCGATTCGAACGGACGCCACTGCCAACGACGAGTACCCGCCACCCGGGGGAAAGGTACTCACACCCGTATACGAGTATCCGGCACCAGGAAAGTCGAGTACTCACTACTGGTGTGGGCCTGACGGCCAGCTGGTTAATTGGGGGGTGTCACCACTCGATCACTGGGGGTCTCGCTCATGTTGACAGCAGGCAGTGCATCTACGGTCCATGCCGTTCGGTCCGGGAACGCGTCCCGGTACCAGGCGTTCGACGCATCTTCGGCGACGTCTTCGTCGGATGGAACCGGAGGCAAATCGGTAATTTCGACGGCCTGGCCGCCGATCGGACCCAGAGCCGCTGTTGAGGACATCGCCGTCGCGCTGGCAGCTTCCAAGGGTGGCGTCCTTGTTACTGGGCCGTCGGGGAGCGGCAAGAGCTACTTGACTACTCGCGCGGTGAACGAACTACGCGGGCGCTCATTCGTCGTCGTCATCCGCGGCAGCGCGGCGTTGGCGAGATCACCGTACGGCGCCCTCAATATCCTTCTGAGCGATCTTGACCCGGGATACCTGGCGCATCCAGTCCTGGTGTTGTCGGCACTCACCAATTTGCTCCGTGAGCGCTCCGAGGGAAAGCCGGTGTACCTGGTCATAGAAAACGCGACCGAGCTTGATGAGTTGGCGGCCATGACAGTGGCCCAACTTGCGAGGAACGGCACAGCGCAACTTGTCCTCACCTGCACCGACCCGCAGCGGCTCTGCGGCGAGATCACGCGGCTGTGCGGGGATGGCTTCCTGCACCGGATCGACCTCAAGCCCCTGACTTTCCAGGAATCGCACGCCTGGCTCGAAGCCGGGCTCGGAGCACAGGTCTCCCCGTCCGGCGCCCATGCCCTGTGGACGGCCAGCGGGGGCAACCCGCACTACCTCAAGATGCTCGCAGCGGAGCTCGCCGAATCGGGTTCGCTCCTGAAAAGCGACGGCGTCTGGGTCCTGACGTCCCGGAGCGAACAGCATGGCAGGGCAATCACCGATCTGATCACCACGCGGCTTGGGCGAATGGGCGACGGTGAGCGCAAAGTCCTGGAGATCCTTTCACTGGCCAGGGCCGTGCCCCTGGAATCCCTGCTGGCACTCGCCTCGGCGGACGATGTGGACTCCCTTGAGAAAAGGGGCGTCCTCGTCGTCGACGACTCGTTGCCCAGGATGGCCCGGCTCCAAAGCCAGCTGGTCGGTGACGTGGTCCGGGCGAACGTACCCCCTGGCCGCAGCAACGAACTCCGGGGCCTGCTCCTTAAATCGATGGATCCGGCCCTTGGCCAACGCTCGATGTTGCTATCCATGGCCGCTTGGGCATTGGACTGCGGAGCCAAGCTGGGAAGGGAAGAAGCGCTTGAAGCTGCCGCGATGGCGAACCGGCAACTTGATGCGCGGCTGGCCCTGCGCTTGGTCCGGTCCATTCCGGGCCACTCCACGGTGCCCGGGGCAGTAGCCGAGGAAGCCCGCGCGATGATGACACTGGGTGACGTCGCTGCGGCCCGGGAGCTGCTGGGTCTTCACTTGGATGAACCCGGGGATGAAGCCACCCTGGCCGAATGGGTCCGGCTCAAGCTGGCCGAGGCCGCAGTCCTTCTGGCCCTTCCCGAAACCACGGCGCAAGCCTGCGAAACGCTGGCCCGCGTAAGGCAGCGGCTCGAAGCCGAAACCGGCGAAGAGCAGGACATCGCAACACTTCGGGAGGAACTTGTCCTTGCCGAATCGCAGGCAGCCAGCTATTCGGGTTCCTACGCTGAGATGGCGGCAAGACTGGAAGAAGTTCTTCAAGACTTTGAATCGCACGGCACCGAGTTCCGCCTCCTCGCCGGAAGCTGGCTGTGCGAGGCGTGGGCCCTGACGGGACGGCAATCCGAGGCGGCGGACATGGCGGAACAGCTGACGGCTGACTGCCATGATCCCGCTGTTTCGGTCGCGGCGGCCCGACGCGCCACATCGCGGCTGCGGTTCGCCTTCGTACTTGCAGGACGGTGGGATAAAGAGGCGGAAATGGTCCAACCCGGCGACGACCTCTTGGTTTCCGTCGCCGAGGCACTGCCCACAGCGATCGATCTTCCCAAAGCGATCTTCCGGTGCCTCCAGGGACGGGGCCAGGACGGTTTGGACGCGCTCATTCCGGTCATAAGCCAATTGCGCGTCCAGGACAACGAAGGCATGTTGGATGTCGCCTGCACTGCGGCGGCCTACGCCTCGGCCTTGCAGGGCGAACAGGAGCAGGCCCTGCGCTACCTGAAGGAAGCCTCCACCCAGCTGCGCCGGCCGACGTGGCGGAAGGAACGGACGAAGAGGTACCTCGCGGCGTTGGCCCGTGATCGGGTCGACGGCCCGGATGCCGCCGTCGAGGAGCTCCTCCGCTTGGCCGACGCCGACCGGGACGAGGGCGCCCCCGGTCACGAGATCTTTTGCCTCAGTTCAGCCGTTCGGCTTGGCGCGGTGGCAGCCGCTCCACGGCTGTTGGACTCGGCACTCCGCTGCCAGGGACGATTCGCGGAACTGTGCGTTGCGTACGCACGGGCGACGATGTCCGGAAGCGCAGAGCTTCTTCTTGAGGCTGCACGGTTGGCCGAAGACATGCAGAACGACAGGTTTGCCTTCGATATCGCGGAGACGGTGTTGCAGCTGGACCAGGTTCAGTTGGACAAGACGGCCCTCAGGAAGGCGCGGCAGCTCGCGGAAACGTGCCGGCAGCGCCTGCGCACCCCGCAAAGCGGAAACCAAGAGGGATTGAAGCTGACCGCTCGCGAGATGGAGATCGCCAAGCTGGCGGCGAACCGGGAGAGCAACAAGGGTATCGCCGCTAAGCTCCATGTTTCAGTTCGCACGGTGGAAGGGCATCTCTACCAGATCTTCGGCAAGCTGAAAATCGTTGAACGCTCTGAGCTGAGCTTCGCGCTTGGCAACGTCGAAGGTGGTGCGAAATGACTGAAGTGGTTGCGGCCGATGCGCTTGTCGGACGATTCAATGTGATGGCCGCCGTCGTCGACTGCCTTCTCGACGCCAATGGGCCCGGAGTCCTGCTTTTCGGTGACGCGGGCATCGGCAAGACGGCACTGATTAACGAAGTGGTCTATGAATTAGGGCAACGTGTCCGCCCCTTCAGGGTCTTTGCCGGTCCAACCCTGGCCTCGGTACCGTTCGCAGCCTTGGCGCCCCTTTTGACGGCCTTGACCCCGAGCCAGATCAACGAGCCATTGTCGGTCCTGAGGGCCGTGGTCGCGGCGTTGAACCCGGCAGGCCAGCCACATCCGGCACCGGCGGTCCTGATCGTGGAGGACGCACATCACATCGATGACAGCAGTGTGGCTGTCCTGGCCCAGTTGGCAGCCGCGGAAGCCGCCAAGGTCGTGTTCCTTTGCCGTCCGTATCCGGCGCCGCCCGCAGAGGTCTTCTCGATGTGGTCCGAGGGACTCGTGGACCGATTCGACTTGCAGCCGCTCAACGAGCAGGAAGTCAACCAACTTTGCGCCCAGGCCTTGGATGCGCCCGTCGTCCAGGGCACCAGCGCCGTCCTTTGCAAGTACTCGGGTGGAAACCCGATGTTCCTGCTGGAACTCATCGAACACGCCAAGTCGTTGGGCCAACTGGTCTGCCGCAACGACGCCTGGATGCTTTCGGGTGAGCTTCGGGGAACCAGCGTGCGTTTGATGGACCTTGTCCGGAACCAGATCCTGATGCTGGGCGCCGCGCAGCGCGACACCCTGGAGACGGTGGCCCTCGCCGAGCCTGTCCCGCTGAACGTCGTGCAACGGGCCGGCGACTCCAGCGCCGTGGACGAACTGCAGGAACTGCACTTCATCGAGATTGCGTCCGACCCCGAGCGGCATGTCCGGCTGGCCCAGCCGCTGGTTGGCGAAGTCATCCGCCAGCTGGTCCCGACCGCCCACAGCATGACCATCCGGCGGCGCATCGTGAACCTCATGGAGTCCAAGCCGCAGACCATGGACGGGCTGCTGCGCTACGTCTCCTGGGGATTGGAATCGGGCACCGAGGTTCCGGACTCCGACATCCTGGAGGCGGCCCAGCTGGCAAACCGGTTGTTCATCCCCAGCTACGTGGAGCGGGTTACCGGCGCGATCAAGGATCCGTCCCTGAGGCTTGCCGCCCAAGTAGAGGTGGCGCGGGCCAAATGGTACCGGGGCGACATCAGGGGATCGGTGTCCTCGCTTGCGGGGGTCGTGGATCGGACCAATGATCCGCGGACGGTCCGGCAGGCATCGATGTTGGCGGCCCAGCTCGCCGGGCGGCAAGGCGTCGGGCCGAACGCCATCAAACAGGCTGCGTACGAATGGGAGGCAGCCTTGGCCAGGCTTGCCGAATCCCGTCAGGGCATCGACCCCGATGAGCTGGAACGCGGGAAACTGGGAAGCAGGCTCCTTTCGCTGGAAGGCCTCCAAACCGAAGGCCACTACGTCGAGACAGAGCGGGAACTCCGCCAGATCTGGAAAGAAGCGGACGACGACGAGTCCCGCCTCGTGGCGGGCACCCTCCTCGCAGAGGCCATGGCGGTCACGGGACGGCCGGTGTCCGCCATCCAGATTCTGATGGAGATACAGGAAATGGTCGCCGCGAGCGGCGACTGGAGCCTCCAGTACGCAGGAATGGTGATGCGCCGATACATCCTGGCTTTGCAGCAGGCAGGCGAATTCGGCGTTCTTGAAACGTTCCTCAAGAACCATGTTTCCCAAGCACCGAACTCCCTGATCTATTCGGGCGGGATGCTCCACCTGGCTGCCGGAATGGTGGACCTGCGCCGGGGAGACCTGGGAGTGGCCCTGCCCCGGCTTCGCCAGGCTGTCAGCATGCTGCGCGTCTCCGACATGGGGAGCGACTTGCCCGACGCCGTTGCTGCCGCCGCCTACGCGGCGTCGATCCTGAAACGCCGGGAAACCGCGATGACGTACTCGAACGAATACGACACATTGGTCCGGGAAGGCGTGCATCCGTCGCTGCTGGCACAAGGTCATGCGGCAGTTGCGCGAGCCGAGCACACCGGAACGCAAACGGCGATCTCGAGACTCATGTCCCTTGCGGATTCCGCGGCCGCGGACGGGGCTATCGGCGCCGAGATCGACATCCTGATGTTGGTCCTGAGGCTGGGAGACCCCAGTGTGGCGCGTCGGCTGGTAGCGGTAGCCCAGGGCAGCGAAGGCCGCACTGCGGAGTTCGCCTTGAGCGTCGGGCTTGCCCTCGCGCACAAGGACGCGGATCGCCTCATTGAGCTGAGTGATTCGGCAGCCAAGGACGGACTGGAGCTTGCCGCCGCTGACTGCGCCAGCCACGCCCTACGGATCCTGGAAAGCAGGGGGGACAAGGCGCGCCAGCTCGAAGGACAGCGACTCCTCAAGCGTCGCACCGCCGCTCTCGACAAGGCCGGCCCTGCCGTTGAAGGAGCCTCACCGGATCTCCAGAAGCTGACCCGGCGCGAACAGGAAATCGCGACGCTCGTGCAGTCGGGATCGAGCAACAAGGACATTGCGCTGAGCTTGGGCCTGTCATTGCGCACGGTTGAAGGCCACTTGTACCGAATGTTCGCCAAGCTTGGCATCAGCCACCGCGAAGACTTGATGAACGGTGCCCACGGCACGCAGGGACTGGGCTAGCCGCAGGCGCGACTGGGTTGACCACTGGGATCGGGTGACCGCTTCCCCGAAGCCGCGTTCCGCCGTCGTCCGCTTGAACAGACGGCACGCAAAGGGCGAAAGGCCTAAAAGCGAGTACTGAATCGAGTGGTTAAAAGCGCTCGGACGGGTAGTCAATCGCCGCGGGAGGGACCTCGCATCCAAAGACGGGTAGAGCCCACTCGCGCCCGCCTTGGGGGTTCGTTAATACGCTTTTCCTGATGGCAACCGCCACTCATTTGGGGATAAGTGGGTCTCGAGATGAAACGCAGGAAGAATTCTTTGCTACAGGAAAACCACCCGGTGATCCAGCGAGAAGTCAACTCCAATGCGACCGGTTTCCCGCATTCCGCGGGCACCCCCACAATCGAGCCGGCGGCGGGCGGTCATGTGCCCTCTGAGACCAGGGCACGTCCCGTTCCGCCGCCGGCTTTCTTTCACACTGGAGACAACAGGCACCGGGAGGTCGACTGACCATGGCACCGAACACGAAGGTAAAGACCCTCAAGGCAGAGCCCAACGGGAGCTCGCAGTCCTTGCACACGCAGGCACCAGCTTGGCCGGAGGGCGCGGGAACACGGACAACCACGCAAGATCAGGCGTTTACTTTCGACGTGGCGATCGTGGGCATGGGCTATGTGGGCCTGCCCACGGCGCTCGCCATCAACGCTTCCGGTCGGCGTGTCCTCGGCCTTGACGTGTCCGACGCCCGCCTGGCCGTGATCCGGGAGCAACGGGCAGATCTTCTGGACTCCGACAGGGAGCGGCTGAGCAACGCGCTGCTGGACCCGACCTTCATGCTGAGCAGCGATTTGTCATTGCTTGCCCGCGCGGCGGCAGTGGTTGTGTGCGTTCCCACTCCCGTGGACGAGTACCTGGTTCCGGACCTCTCCATTCTCCGGGCGGCCTGTGCCTCGGTGGTCGATTTCGCCACCACTGGCCAGTTGCTGATGCTGACCTCCACAACGTACGTCGGATCCACGCGCGACCTCCTGGCTTTGCCCCTGGCTGCGCGGGGACTTATCCCGGGCCATGACGTGTTCGTGGCCTTCTCGCCCGAGCGCATCAACCCCGGCGTGGATTCGTTCTCCCACGAAGACGTCCCCCGGGTAGTCGGCGGCGTGACCCCGGCGTGCGGCGAAGTTGCCGAACGGCTCCTGAGCGCCAGCACCAAGTTGGTTCACGTGGTGCCGTCGGCGGATGTCGCCGAGATGACCAAGCTTGTGGAGAACACGTTCAGGGCCGTCAATATCGCCCTGGCTAACGAATTCGCCGATATCTGCCACGAACTCAACATGGAAGTCATGGACGTCATCGATGCCGCGTCCACCAAGCCGTATGGATTCATGGCGTTCACACCCGGTCCCGGAGTCGGCGGACACTGCATACCGTGCGACCCCCACTACTTGCTGTGGCAATTGCGCAAGGCCCGCTTGACAGCCCCGGTGATCGAGCAAGCGATGGCCGGGATTGCGGGCAGGCCGCACCAGGTGGTGGAGAAGGCCCGGCGTATCCTGTCGGACCGCAACCACGGTGTTTCCGGTGCACGCGTCATGGTCCTCGGGGTTGCGTACAAGCCCGACGTCGAAGATCTCCGGGAATCCCCGGCGTTGGAAATCATTGCCGCCTTGATCGCCGACGGAGCGGAAGTGGCATTCTCGGATCCTTGGTGCCAGACGGCTCCCGACGGCCATGGCGGGACCCTTCAATCCGAGCAATCGCCTGCTGACTGGGGTGCGGACCTGGTGATCCTGCACACGAGGCACAGCCAGATGGAACTTGACTGGCTGGCCGGAGCCCCGGCAGTCCTGGATACGACATACCGCTTGCCCAAGGCCGGCAACGTAACCCGGCTCTAGATCCACCAGGTTTTCGACGGAAGCAGGAGTAATGAAAACAGCAATCACCGGCGGTGCCGGGTTCATAGGAAGCCATCTTGTTGAGTACTTGTTGGCGGCCGGGGACGAAGTCGCCGTGCTGGACAACTTGTCGACCGGACGCCTGGAGAATCTCAAAGGCGTCATCGGCCACAGGAACTTCCACTTCGTCGAGGGCACCATTCTCGACCGTGACGCAGTGGACAAGGTGGTGGCGGGTGCCGACAGGGTCTTCCACCTGGCCGCTGCGGTTGGCGTGAATTTGATCGTCGACCACCCGTTGGAGAGCCTCCGCACGAATATCCATGGCACCGAAGTGGTCCTGGACTCGGTCCTTGAATCAGGTGCCTCGCTGTTGCTGGCATCCACAAGCGAGATTTACGGGAAGAACACCTCGGACAGCCTCTCGGAGGAAGCGGACCGCATCCTGGGATCCGCGCTCAAGTCCCGGTGGACCTACGCAGCCGCCAAGGGTATTGACGAGGCATTTGCCCACGCGTACTGGCGCCAATTCGGGTTGCCGGTTGCCATCGTGCGGCTCTTCAACACGGTCGGTCCGCGGCAGACAGGCCGCTATGGAATGGTTGTTCCGCGGCTTGTGCGGCAGGCGCTCGTCGGTGAACCCCTGACGGTTTACGGAGACGGCCATCAAACCAGGTGCTTCTCCTACGTCGGGGACATCGTTCCGGCCATCGTCCGCATTTCCGAGGAACCGCTTGCCTACGGAAATGCGTACAACCTCGGCGGCAGCTACGAGATTTCGATCCTGACGTTGGCCGAGAGGATTGTCGAACTCCTTGGGAGCGGCAGCGCGATCACTCTGGTGCCTTATGAGCAGGCCTACTCAGAGGGCTACGAGGACATGCGCCGGCGGGTTCCGGACAACAGCAAGTCCTTCGGGCTTGTTGGCTTCGAGCCGAAGACCACCTTGGATGAGATCATCCTCAACGTCGCGGCCGACTACAAACCCGCAAAAGTCTTGGATCCGGCAGGTTGGAAGATTACCCTCGCGTCGTGAACGAAGGGACGGCATAGCCTACAGCGTAAGGACGGGCGGCTGGGTGAGTGGAGTACGCGCTGACCGGTCGCCCGCCCTTGTCCAAGGAAAGATCCGACGAACCCTTTTCCAGGAGCACGATGTGAATCGCCCAGCATCCGGATCCAAGCGTCACGGCCGAGGTGGAGCGGCTGTGCTTGCGGTCCTGACCCTGCTGACGGCAGCGTGCGGTGGACCGAGCCCGAGCCCGAGTCCGACGCAATCAGCCGGCCGGTATCCCTGGCACACCGGGATTGTATCCACCACCTTTTGGGTCGGCGAGATCTTTGATCCCAAAGCGGCAGACGGGAGCCAAGTGATGTCGACCTACGACTCCCAGTGGATGCAGAGCTATGGAGGCTGTGACGGCGTCGTGACGAACGGCTGCAAGACCGAGGCGAGAACGCAGGCCAAAGGCTATGCACCGACCAGCATGACTCCAAAGGAGAACCCGTTCTACCTCGATCTTCCTTACGACGACGTCAACGATCCCACCGCCTTCGCGGAGCGAGCCAGTGTCATCCCGTGGGCAAACGATCCGGGTTTCGCGGGCAATGCCCAGAACCGTTCCTTCAGTTACATGAAGAACCAATGGGTCAGGATCCGGATGGGCAACCGGGAATGCTACGGACAGATTGAGGATGCGGGTCCGGGCCAGTATCACGACAAGGACTACGTTTTCGGCTCCAATGACGCCCGTCCGGCCAACAAGAAGTTCAACGGGGCCGGAATGGACGTCTCGCCCGCGCTCAACGGGTGCCTTGGTTTCTCCGATCTTGATGGCGAGTCGGACAAAGTCGACTGGCAGTTCGTGCCACGGGACCAGGTTCCCGCGGGACCGTGGCTGAACATCGTCACGGTCAGCCAAGTGAAGTAGCACCGGCAACCGGAGCCGTCCAGGCAATCCGGTAGAGACAGTCCCAAGAAAACCGGAGGTATCCATGCAGTGGCTTAAGAAGCTGTTTCGGCACGGTAACGGAAGGCACCTCGCCCGCCCGGCCGAAGCCAAGAACCAGAACAGGGCGGACCGTCCAGGCCAGGCATGATCCTCTGCCAATCGGCGGGATCGTTGATCGGCGGGTCAGGGCAGTTTGGCGTGGAATCCCGCGCTCAATACATCGGAGAAGCGTTGGGTTCCTTGTTCGATCCCGCTACACACATGGCTAGCCGGATCCTCGGGGGTGTCCTGGGGGCACGACGTGTCCCGGTTCAAGGACCACATGGACACCCGTTGAACCCCCTTGCTGATGGCGAATGAGTTCAATCCGCGGGCCGCGTCAAGGTCGAATATCTCGCCCGGGAGGTCGTTCCGGCCGATCATAGGTGTCAGGCCCATCTTTCCCCAGATCTGTTCGCTGTTGAGGGTGATTCCCGCACGCTGGTAGATGATGCTTAGCTGGTCGTTGGTGGACTGGGCCGCTGAGGTTCCGGCATCGAGCATGCTTTGCGATTCGCTCCGGCTTGAACCGTAGTTCATGGTCATGATGTTGACCCCGGAGAGTTCGACGCCGGCGGCGAGCATCTGGTCGACGGCGGAGGTTCCGGCGTCGGTCAGCCCTTGCGGGGTGACCGGGAGGGTAAGCCAAATTGAGAGGGCGTGCCCTTCCTTGATCCTCTCCTTCTGGAGGGCAGCGACGGCTGCGGCGCGGCGCTGCCAGGCCGCGCTGTCCGCCAGGTTGTCGCCCTCAACGTCAAAGTCGATTGTTCCGGGGTTGTAGCGTTCCAGGACCGCACGATAGGCCCTTTCCAGATCTGTTGTATTCGAGCAGGAGTTGGCGAGCTCGCTGTTGACTGAGCCGCCGAAGGACACAGCGAAGGCGCCGCCGTTTGACCGAAGCTTGGCGATACGTTCTTCGAGCTTGAGCGAGGTCTTCGCGGCATCGAGGCTGTATGTGCTACCCCAACTCGGTGTGCAGGGCTGTCCAGCCATTGCCACCACGAACGCCAGCGTGACATTCTTGGTGCCCTCGCCCACGGGTGTCTCGAAAGCGTATTGAGGGACCACAGTCACGTCGACGTAGCCGGAAAACCACGGGGGCTCGAGGGAACCGTTTGCGTCCGTGGTAAAACGCCACACGAGGATGCCTCCCATCCCCACCGCCACAAGGATTGCGGCAATGCAGGCCCGGGCGAAAGCTGACAGCTGGCGGCGAGGTCCCTTGGCCGGGGACGACGAGCGACGGGCGTCCCGCGCGCCGTCCGACTCAGTCGAAACGGACGCGCCGCTTCCCCGGTTCCTGGACACTCTCTTCCGCCATCCTTAAATTCCGACTGCCTGATTGCACCATTTGACCACGAACGGATCGGATTCGCCCCTGCCCGCGCCCCGACGTTTGAGCCCGGTGTTGCGCGCGCAGCGCACGAGTAGTGGCACCGTCCGGACGTCAAGGTTGAGTGTAAAGACGGGTAGAGCGTACTCGTGTCCGTCGTCGCCCTGGTTCTTACGCTGATGGTGTCAGTTGGTTGAGGGCAACGGGGGAAAGACAGGTCTCACAATGGAAATGGACGCTCTGGTCCGAGCGGCATTAGGACGCGGCGGATTAAACCGAGAAGGCGTTTGCCTGGAGTTCGAACCTGCTCTTGGGGGATCCAGCACGGTCCCTCCCATGGACCCTGCGCCAATTGACGGCGCTGCCGGACGGCAGCGCGCCCTCATCGAGAGGGCCCCTGAGCGGGGGCCGGTGGTGAATAAGCCTTTGAGACCGAGGCTTCCCCCAGTCGCCACCGGCCCCTTCAGGAACCACGGCAGTGCGGGTTGGCGATGAGTCCGCGGGGGAAGGGCATCGCATCCGGACCGATCCGCATGTCGAGGAAGCGGGCAGGTCTTTGGGCTGCCTCGTGGGTGTCGGTGCTGCTCCTGTTGACGGGCGCAACATCGCTGATCAACGGAAGCCAGGCTCCCTCCGGATCCGGATCCGGAACCACCAGCCCCACGCCGTCTGCCGCCCCGCTCTCATCCGTTAGCTTGACGTTTGATGCGGGCCGGTCAAGCCAGATGGAGGCGGCCCGGATCTTGAAGGACCACGGCCTCCGGGGCACGTTTTTCATCGATTCGGGCTTTGTTGGAGCGCCTGACTACATGACAACGGACAATCTCCACACCCTGGCCGCGGACCAGAATGAAATCGGTGGCCATACGGTCACCCTTGCCGATGTGACTTCCGTAGAGCCTGACGAAGCATCGAGGCAGATCTGCAACGATCGCGTGAACCTTACGGACTGGGGCTTCAAGGTCACCTCCTTTGCCTATCCGTTTGCGGCTTCGACGACGAAGTCGGAAGAGCAGGTCGCTGGATGTGGCTACAACAGCGCGCGTGGCCTCGGCGAGATAACCACTCCCATCGACTGCGCGGGCTGCGCTGCAGCGGAAACCGTCCGTCCGGCGGACCTGTTCCGGACGCGGGCAACATCCGAGGTCGGCAGCAAGTGGACGTTGGCCGACCTTCAGGCGACAGTAACGCAGGCCGAAAAGGCCGGGGGCTGGTTGCAATTGACCTTCTACGACGTCGACAACAGCGGCAGCCCCCGCTCCATCAGCCCCGCGTTGTTCGAACAGTTCGCCACTTGGCTGGCGGCCAGGACACAACAAGGGACCATGGCCGTGCGCACGGTACATGACGTGATCGGCGGCGTGGCGAAACCCGTGGTGAACGGTCCCATGGCGGCGCCGGCTGCACCAGGAACGAATGCCCTTCGGAATCCGGGGCTGGAAACGGCTGGAAAGTATGGCTTGCCGCAATGCTGGCAGGTGTCGTCCTATGGCAAGAATGCTGTGGTCCTGAGCACCTTGACCCCTGGACACTCCGGCGCTGTGGCCCGACGCCTGGACGTGAGCGAATACTCGTCCGGTGATGCCAAGCTGCTTCCCGTCCTCGATCTGGGAGCATGCGCTCCGAGCGTGAGTACCGGCCACAGCTATTCGCTCAGGGCGTGGTACCAGTCCAACGCGAAGACCCAATTCGAAGTGTATTACCGCAACAAGCTGGGCACGTGGACCTACTGGACGGCCAGTCCGTGGTTCGCGGCCAACACCAGTTACGAGCAGGCGATCTGGGATACGCCGCCCGTTCCGGCAGGAGCCGAGGCCATCAGCTTTGGACTGAACCTCTTCAGTGATGGCCAGCTTGCTACCGATGATTACGAAATGTACGACACAGTGGGAGCTCCGTCGCCGTGATAGTTCTGCTTTCGATCTTCTTGGTTCTGGGGGTCAGTACGATCTTTTGGTCGGTTGCCGGGCTGGTCCGCCTGGCGGGTGAGGAATCGTGGCGGGTCAAGGGGTTGTCTTCCCGGATCCGGGGGTGGATCGCGCTGCTGCGCGGCGGCACGGTACCGATCCCTCGGCGTCCGCGGGCCCGCCATCGTGCGAAGGGGGTGCGGCTCTACCCGGCGAATGTCGCGGTCCTCGTGGCCGCCCACAACGAGGCCCTGGTCATCAGGGAGACAATCCTCGCCGCGTCCGCTTTGGTACCTCGCCGCAACATCCACGTCGTTTCGGACATGTCCACTGATGACACCGCAGCTATTGCTCGGGCCGCGGGGGTGAAGGTCCTTGACCTTGAACCGAACCGTGGCAAGGCAGGCGCACTCGCGGCGGGCATCGCCCACTTCGACCTGTGCAAGCGGTTCAAGGTGGTCATGCTCCTGGACGCGGACACACGCCCGACGCCGGATTACCTCGAAACGGGGTTGCCGCTGTTTGACGATCCGACGGTGGTTGCCGTCGCGGGACGGGCCAAATCGATCATGAGCCCGGCACCTCCGACGGCGATCGGCCGATTCCTCGTGGCCTACCGGGAGCGCTTGTACATCGTGGTCCAATTGCTCCTCAAATACGGCCAAGCGGCGCAAGGGGCAAATGTCGTCTCCATCGTGCCCGGATTCGCCAGCATGTACAGAACCAGTGCACTCGCAAAAATAGAGGTCCTGGCGCCGGGACTGGTGATCGAAGACTTCAACATGACGTTTGAAATCCATGCGAAGAAACTGGGAAGGATCGCATTCCATCCCTCTGCGGCTGTTGCGTACACCCAGGATCCGGACAACCTGAAGGACTATATCAAGCAGGTGCGGCGGTGGATTCTTGGTTTCTGGCAAACCGTCAGGCGGCACGGCCTGCAATTCAGCAGATTTTGGTTTGTCCTGGGGCTGTACATTGTTGAACTCGTAGCCAGCTGCCTTTTCTTCGTCCTTCTGGTGCCGGCATTCCTGCTATCGTCCCTCGCTGCCATCGAGGTGTGGATTTTCGGCAATCGCTCAGAGGTTTTTATCTTTCTGTCAGGCGTCCTGCGGCCCCAGGACGTTCTCATTGGGGTCTTCCTGCCGGACCTCTTCTTGACAGTCCTTGCCGCAGTTTCGATGCGCAACCCGCGCTTTTTGTTGATGGCGCCCTTCTTTCCGTTGATGCGGATATTGGACGCAGTGATTTGCCTCCAGGTCTTGCCCAAGGCGTACTCGGCGAGTTCGTCGGGAGTGTGGGTCAGCCCGGTTCGGAGGATCCAACGCCAACCTCAGGAAATCGCGACGCCGGGGCCGTCCGTGGTGCGGACCGGCTAGGGACAGCCCTGGAAAGGTGGCGGACACGCGGACGCCCATGCCAGGCAGCCATTGCGGCTGGGTGGCATGGGCGTCCGACACTCCCGGAGTGGGTAATGTCCTGCTGACCCGTGGGTCCCGGGATATTAGTTGGTGACTCCCGAAGTGGTGACAACGTTGAGCCACGGACCGGCCGGCACGCTGGCACGGTCAACGAAACGCCACGATACGTGGTCATTGTCGCCGTTCAGCTCGGCGAAGCCCAGGCAGCCGTTCAATGCAGGGGAGACATCCATGCCTGCACCCTGGCTCGGGTCGCCGGAGAAGGACTTGTTGGCCGGACGGGCGTTGTTCGCGCCGAAGACGTAGGCCGAATCGTGGTAGAGCGAACCGCTCGAGGGCCCGGCGTCTTCAACTTGTCCGTAGCAAACGGCGCCATTGGGGCCGGTGATCTGGACCCATGCGTTCTTCATGTAGCTGTAGCTTGAGTCCGCACAGTGGTTGACGCCCGTTTTGGCGTTGTCCGCGGCGGCCCACGGAATAACATTGCAACGCTCGGCGAAAGCGACGCTGTCATTGACGTCGTCGTAAGGCAGGTCCAAGTAGAACGGGTTCTGCAAAGGCTTGGGCTGGTGCAGCGGGAAGTACCCATTGCTGGCTACGCGCTGTTCCGTGGCGCACTGGAAGCTCGTGCCGGTGCCGGAGCTGACTCCGTCGCAACCGCCGTAAGTGCTGCCGGGACAACCGCTCGCGCTGGACGGAGTGGTTCCCATGTTGACCCCCGTGTGCTGCAAGGCCCACTGGCCGTTGTAGGTGGAGCAGACCTGGGAGCCGTCCGAGAGGCTGGCATTGAAGATCTCGCCCACCCAGAACGTGGTGCTCACGATGTTGGTGTGGAGGGGGTAGGTTCCCGTGACGGGGAGGGGCGCTGCCGTTGGTGCGGGTGCGCCGGCGGCTGTTGCAGCCGGAGCGGGGGCGGCGGCAGCGGGCGTGCTCGACGGCGCCGCGGCCGGAACATTGCTGGGCGTGGGCGTGGGCGTCGGCGTCGGTGCCGGCGTAGCGGTGCGCGTTTGCGCGGATGAAGGCGAAGGCGATGAGCTTGGCCGCGAATATGAACCGCGGTCGCCGGCCTGATAGGAGGATTTGTGTGATGACTGGACAGCTGAGATGGTGGCGAACCCACCAAAGGCAAGTACAGCCACGGCGATGAGTGCTGTGAACAGGTGTTTCATATTTTGGGTGACATATCTGTTGGGGACATAGACATACGAGACCTGGGCAATGGATAAGGCGAGCTGCAGCTGAACGTGCGGCAGCGTCGTACACGGCCAAACGGTGTGTCACGACAGAGTTGTTGCGGAAATCGGCTGCGCTTCAACTCCCCAGAAGTAGCCAGCCGGAACTTACTCTTGCGGCACCAGCTTACACAGTCAGATCACAGAGCGGTAACAGAGGATGCAAATCCGGCGGGAAAACCGGGGTGGAAACGGCGTCGTGGTGCGTCGCCCGGAGGCTCCGTGGAGCGGGGATGTTTCGTGCAAGTAGCCCCGGAAAACCAAGTAGTTACCACTCAATCCAGGGACTGAAACCCGAAGGTAACGTTTGGAAATGACACCGGTCCGTGCCACAGCCGTCAGGAACGTGTGTCCGGCGGCCCGAAGATGAGACAGGACCATGGACGATACCGAAGGGACCCACACCCCGCCCCCGATTATTCGGGCCGCGGAGCTCCAGGAGATTGTTATTGCCTTGTCCGGGCCGGAACCGGCCGGGATAGTCATCTCGGGACCGGGAGGCTCCGGAATGACCACCCTCTTGGACGCAGCGGCTTCAGTGCTGGGCGGTTCCTTCAGCGTGATCGCCCACAACGTCTCGGAGTCGTTCGCGGACATTCCCTTTGGAATCGCCATGGCACTTGTTCCGGACCTGCCGGCGAGGGCCAAAGTGTGGCCGGGTTCCATCGTGGCGGCTTGCCGCAAAGCGGTGCGTGGCGCAGCGACCTCCGGATCCGCCGCACTGCTGGTACTGGACAACATAGATTTCCTGGATGACATGTCTCTTTGGCTCCTGAGCCAACTGCTTGTTGAACCGGACATCCGCCTGATTGCCACCCACCGCTCGGACCGGCCCTTGAGAATGGAACTCATGGAATCCGTGGTGTCGCGGCAGCTGTCGGTGGTGACCCTGGACGATCTCACGCAGGAGCAGCTTCGCGAATTCCTTGATGATCGCCTCGGCGGGCGCGCAGCCCGCAGCCTGGTCCGGGACATCCATACCCTCACCGGTGGAAACCTGCAGACCGCGAAGTTGTTGGTGGACGAAGCCGCAGCGCGTGGCGAGATCGTGGAACAGGCCGATTCCTGGATGTTGTCCGGACCAATCCGCTTGGACGGTTCGCAAGCGCTCGAGCTGACCCGCCACCGGCTTGAGGGCTATTCCGTGCCACAGCGGCAGGTGGTGGACATTCTGGCGGTGGGGGAGCCGATACCGCTGGCCGTCCTTGAACAACTCGGCCCAAAGCGGGCGATCGAAGCGCTGCGGTCCGACGGAACCATCCGGGTCCTGAAAGACAGCCAGGAGACGGCAACGCTCAGCCATGCCATCGAAGCGAGGCTGGCCCGGCAGCACTTGGGACCTGAACGGATCCTCGAACTTCGGAGGAGCATCTACGCGACGTCCTCACCCGTTGGCGATGATTCGCTGTGGACGCTGTTCCGCCGCGTGGACCTAGAACAGGCAAGCGGTTTACCGGTGCCGGACGCCGATCTTTTGGCCGTGGCCATCGCCGCGAACGACATTCACGACAACCGGAGGGCCCGGCGGGCCGCGGAAGCGGTGCGGGCGCCGGAACTCGGACTGGTTGCCGGCGTGGAACTGGCGAGGGCGCTCTATCAGACGAGGGACTTTCCCGGGGCTGTGACGGTCTTGAAGGGTCTGGTGGCGAACACCCCCGACGTCCTGACGCTCGACTTCGCCCACGCTGTGTGGCTTCTGCTGCATGCGCTTCTGCCGACATCGCCGGGAGCCAATGTGCTGAAGGCGGTCCTCCAGGATGCCCGACGGCGGCTGGAGGCTGCCGCCGTCGGCATCCAGCCCGGCGAGCCAGCCCATCTTGGCGAGTCCGCCGTCCGGGACGAACTGGACGTCCTCCAGCTGTATCTGGACGCCCAAAACGGTAGCTGGCCTTCAGCCAACACCGAGCTGTTCCAAAGGCTTTGCCATAGCCAATTGGTCGATCCTGGATTGAGATCGGAGGGCCATCCACCCCCGCCCACCCAGGCCGGCGTGCTGTTGATGGCGCTCGTCTCCCAGGGGCTGGCTGTCAGCGGACGGTTCGCGGACGCCGTCGCACTTTCGACCCTGGCGCTCGAAGCGGTGGGGCGGCTGCCGCGCTGCCCCGTGGACTTCCACTCCACTGTGCTGACCATCCACGGGTCCAACCTGATCTGGCGCGGGCAATGGGGCGGGCCCGAAATGTTCTGCGCCGGAAGTTCCAGCTTCAGCAACCGGATGAGCTATTTCGGTGGCTCAGCGCATCTGTACAGGGCACTCGTACTTGCCAGGCAGGGGAGCCTGGAACTGGCATGTGAACAGTTCCGCCAGGCCAAGGCCCGGCTGGATGAAGCCGACCCTGACGGGCTCCTCCCGCCGGCGCTCGGCGGACTTGCCGCGGCTGCGTGGTTGCTGGGGGACGTCAACCAGGTCCGTCGCGCCCTGGCTGCCTACGATTCGCGGGCCAGCGGAGGGAACTACCTGGCCTCGCAGCTCGCCGAAAGCTATTCGTCCGCCGCCCGGTCAGTGCTGATTGGCGCTGAGCACTCGCACCGGAAGCTGCTCCAACTCGCCGGGTCTGCCGCCAAGAAGGGGCACCGGGCGCTTGAGATGTTGAATCTCGGCCTTGCGGCCCGTACCGGCACCCGGGGAGACCGGCAGCTGGGGGCCGGAGTGTCCGAGCTGGTGTGGAGTGTCGAGTCCGGCATGCCGTCGGGACAGGAAGCAGGACAGGAAATGGGAACTGGGCAAGTAGGCATCGGAGAACCTCAGCAAGCGTTGGACCAGGAGGAGGCTTTCGTTTTTGACGAACCCCACCCGGCCAGTCCGGAGGCCGGATCCTCGGTCCTTCCCGGCGTCGTCAAGCTTTCCCAGCGTGAACGCGAAGTGACTGCCCTGGTGGCCTCCGGGCTGAGCAGCGCGGAGGTGGCTGCCCGCCTGGGTATCGCCGTGAACACGGTCAACGCCCACCTGCAGCGGGTCTACGGCAAGCTCGGAGTGTCCCGCAGGCAGAAGCTTTCCGAACTGTGGGACGAGCTCGCGAAGCCGGAGGAGTAGGGCCAACGCTCCTATTGGTGGGACAATTACAAGGTGACGCCGCCAGTCCTGGCGGTCCGCCGCTGGCGATTGCCACGTAGTCCTGACAAGGAGCACCGGTTTTGACAATGGTTTCCACCCCCGCGTGGGGAGATGCCCAGGTTTCCGCACTCGATGACGATGAAGTCGGTCGCATCCGCAACGACTTCCCCGTTCTTGGGCAGGAAATCAACGGCAAACCGCTGGTCTACCTGGATTCCGGGGCCACCTCGCAGAATCCCCGGAGCGTGCTCGAGGCTGAGCAGGAATTCTATGAACAGCGGAACTCGGCCGTCCATCGCGGAGCGCACCACCTTGCGGTAGAGGCAACCGACGCCTTCGAAGACGCACGTTCCACCGTGGCACGTTTTGTGGGTGTGGAGGACGATGAGCTGATCTGGACCGCCAACGCCACCGCCGGGCTGAACCTCCTGGCCTATTCGTTTTCGAACGCCAGCGTAGGCAGAGCGGGCGGGGAAGCCGGACGCTTCGCCCTCAAGCCGGGGGACGAAGTCCTTGTCACCGAAATGGAACACCACGCCAACCTGATTCCGTGGCAGGAGCTGTGCCGGCGGACCGGGGCAAGCCTCAAGTACATTCCCCTCGACGACGCCGGTGCGCTGCGTCTCGAGGAGGCAGCACGCCTCATCACCCCGCGCACCCGGATTCTGGCCTTCACCCACACGTCAAACGTCCTCGGCAATATCAACCCCGTTGGCGTGTTGGTCGGAATGGCGCGGGAAGTAGGCGCATTGGTGGTCCTGGACGCATGCCAGTCCGCGCCGCACCTCCCCTTGGACTTCAAGGCGCTGGACGTGGATTTCGCCGTGTTCTCCGGCCACAAAATGCTGGGGCCCACGGGAATCGGTGCGGTCTATGGCCGCAGCGAACTGCTCAATGCCATGCCACCGTTCCTGACCGGCGGTTCCATGATCACCACAGTGACCATGGAGGAAGCCCAATACTTGCCTGCTCCCCAGCGTTTCGAGGCTGGAACCCAGCCTATTTCGCAGGCTGTGGCCCTCGCTGCCGCAGCAAACTACCTCAGCGAAACAGGAATGCAGCGGATCGCCCGTCGTGAGGCGGAGCTCGGCCAAAGGCTTGTCACCGGCCTCAGCGCCATCGACGGCGTGCGTGTGCTGGGCCCCAGGCCGGGAGAAGAACGGACTGGTCTTGCCGCGTTCGACGTCGCCGGAGTGCACGCGCACGACGTCGGGCAGTACCTCGACGAGCTGGGCATCGCCGTCCGGGTGGGCCATCATTGTGCCCAGCCGTTGCACCGCAGGCTGGGCCTGAGCGCGTCCACGCGGGCCAGTACCTACCTCTACACCACATCCGATGAAGTCGATCTGTTGGTGGATGCGGTTGCCCGGATCAGGCCGTACTTTGGGGTAGCGGCTCCTGGAGCCACATCATGAGCGGCCTGGACTCGCTCTACCAGCAGTTGATCCTGGAGCATTCCAAGGCGCGCAGCGGCGGAGACCTTGCCAAGCTTCCGGCCCCGGGAACCGGCACCCCCGGCACGGAACAGAGCTACACGGGCCAGAGCCACCAGCTGAATCCCATTTGCGGGGACGAAATCACCCTCCGGCTGAGTCTTGGCACCGCCGGTGACGGACAGGCTGTCACGGAAATCCATTGGGACGGCGACGGATGTGCCATTTCGATGGCGTCGGCGTCCATACTCAGTGAAATGGCACCGGGCATGTCCCCGGTGTCTCTTCGCCACACGATCGACCACTTCCGCGAATTGATGCGTTCGCGCGGCAAGCTGGAAGCGGATGAGGAACTTCTCCAAGACGCTGCCGCCCTGGCTGGCGTTGCCAAGTATCCTGCCCGGGTGAAGTGCGCCATGCTCGCGTGGGTTGCCGCGGAGGACGCGCTGCGCCAGGCCGAGGCGGGCCAAGGGTTGGCCCAGGCTCTCTAGTGCGGGTGGGCCGAGGTCGAGTACCCTCCACTCTATTTCGGCCCGTGGTCCGGATTTAGCCTCGAAGCATGATTACCTTGGAGAGCAGGCGCGAATGGCGCCAGAGCCAGCATAGGGTCCGCCGGGCGGAATTCGTGGTTGTGGGATTGTTGCTCGCCCTCGTCGCCGCGACAATTCTTGCCGCCGTCGCGGGATTCGTGCGGTAAGGCCGAATGGTTCACCGCAGCTGTGCTGCGGCCTTCACGGCTGACTATATAAAGGTTGGAAAACCGCACGAGGCAAAGAAAAGCTCGGACCCGAAAAACCGGTCCGAGCTTTTTTGTACCATTGGCCTAGTCATCGCATCATTTGGGTACCCGCTGCGATGAGCACCGAAATCGACATGAGACCGAGAATTACCCAAACAAAGATCAATGACCAGTTCTTCTCTTGGGCTTTCCTGTGGGCCCCATGCCACACTCGTTCCATACTATTCGCGTCCATAGCAGCAAGGTATTCCTGCAGATTCCGCCCAAACAGCGTGCCGACCACCCCAATTGAAAAGGGCATTACTCGCATTAAAATGCGGGCTACTCGTATGCGGTCCCGGCACGTCAGGCGCGGGTAAAAACGTCAGGCACGCCGTCGCCGTCGTCGTCCCTTAGCTCCTCCCGCACCACGTGGCGGTAGTGCCGGTTACGGGCTTTGAGTACGACGGCGGCAAGCACCGCCGCGGCGAGGGAACCGGCGAGGATGGCCACTTTCGCGTGGTCGTCGTGCGGAGAACCGCTACCGAAGCCCAGCTCGGCGATCAGGAGGGAGACGGTGAAACCGACGCCCGCCAGCATGGCCAGCCCTGCGACGTCGATCCATGCCAGGCCGTCATCCAGCCGCGCGCGGGTGGTCTTGGTGATGAGGAACGTGGTGCCGAGCACTCCAGCCGTCTTGCCGGCCACGAGGGCCAGGACGATGCCCACCGCCACGGGATCGCGCAGGGCCGCTCCCAGTCCTTCGGCCCCGCCCAAAGCCACGCCGGCGGAGAAGAAAGCGAAAACAGGCACCGCAAAGCCGGCGGAGAAGGGACGCAAGCGGTGTTCGAAGCTTTCGGCGAGCCCGGCGGCAGGTTCGCCGTTCTTGCCTGAGGCTACGACCGGCACCGCGAAACCAAGCAGGACCCCCGCCACGGTGGCGTGGATGCCCGAGGCATGGATGAAGGCCCACGTGGCTGCGGCCAAGGGGAGCAGCAGGTACCAGCTGCGGACGCGTTTCTGGACCAGGAACGTAAAGAGGGCCAAGGGCACCGCCGCGACCAGCAGCATGAAGGGCTGTAGGCCGCTCGAGTAGAAGAAGGCGATGATGCCGATCGCAATCAAGTCGTCCACCACTGCCAGTGTCAGCAGGAAGGTCCGCAATGCCGCGGGCAAATGCGTGTTGATGACCGCCAGGACGGCCAACGCGAAAGCGATGTCAGTGGCAGTAGGGATGGCCCAGCCCTTGAGTGTTTCCGCGCCCGAGCCGAGGTTGATCACCACGTAGATGAGCGCGGGAAGAACCACGCCGCCCACCGCTGCCGCCACCGGAACGATCGCTTTTGCCGGCTTCCGCAGTTCCCCGGCCACGAATTCACGCTTGAGTTCCAGTCCGGCGATAAAGAAGAAAACGGCCAAGAGCCCGTCGGAGGCCCAGTGGCCCAGGCTCAATTCCAGGTGCCAGGGAGCGTAGCCGATCTTCACTTCGCGCAGCGCGAAGTAGCCGTTGGCAAGGGGCGAGTTTGCCCAGGCGAGTGCGGCCACAGTAGCGGCGAGCAAAAGCGCGCCACCAACGGTTTCAGTGCGGAGAATAGCCAGGATCCGTTGATATTCCGGGAAACTGGATCTGCTGAATACCCTTAAGGGGGCAGCGTCGTGGGGGCGGTTCGCCATGTGGCTCCTTGGGGAGTGCGGGGTCGACAAAACTATTGCCGACCAGACTTCCCGGCGCACCTGTGTTCTATTTTAGCGGAACGGTCACCCACCCCGCCGAGGCCCCAACTAGCTCGCAGTTAATGTCGTTATGAGGCGTCATAACGACAACAAATGCGAGTCAGTTGGGGCCGGAAGGGGCGTTACGTGAGCAGCGCCGTGATCCCGATGACCGCCGTCGCGAGTCCGAGCACCATGGAGATGGCGACCAGCACGACGTGGACGGTGAGGAACTTCGTGGCCTTCCCGTTGGCGTCGCGAGCACGGGAGTCGGCCATGACGCGGCGCAGGAACTGTGGCCACACGATGAGGGACCACGCACCCGCGACGATCAGCACGATCGACAGCCCGGCTGCCAACTGCACGCTAGTGGCTTTCGAGCCAGGCCTGGGCCTGCTGGGACTGGATGTTCAAGGCCTTGCCCACCATCGGTTCGGCTGCGTCGGCGATCTTGCCGCCGAGGAACGGAACCGACGACGTGACGGCACCTTCGAGCTCGACGCGGGTGCTGCCGCCGTCGGCCACCAGGCGCTGCGTTGCGGTGACATCCAGCGGGGCGCCGGAGATCTTGAGGGAGATGTTGCTGGTTCGCGAGCCATCGGCCGTCGGGGCGTCCCACTTCTCGGTCTGGGTGACGGTGAGCTTCTCGCCCACGAACTTCCGGGCGATCTCCGGGAGGCGCGTGGTGGGCAACGTGCGGACCGTTGTGGTGGTGAAGGGTCCGGCGACGTCGCCGTCGATCTGGAATGATTCCAAAGTGCCGCCGACATACTCGCTCGTGTGGCGCAGGAAGTCTTCGTCGATGAAAGTGGCGGCTACGCGGTCGACGCCGTAGGGCAGGGTGGTGGATGCGTTCAGGGCCATGGGGGTCCTCCGTGAATATCTCGGTTGAAAGCTCTTGCGGCTCCCAAACATCCTACGGTGTGGGCGGGGTAGGCTAGGAACGCCCCGGGATTCGAGAGAATTTCGGGTTTTCGTGCTGCCTTCCCCACTCCAGGAGTGCCATCCATGAGCCCCAAAGGCCAACCGTCAGCGGTCAACTCAGGAATCAGCCCTGCCGGCACTGTCGCATCCCTTGATGGATTGCGTCGGGCCCTGGGTGAGGACCGGACCTTCGCCCGGGTCCGGCCCGAGGCCTCCCGGGCCTTCACCGAACGCAGTTCCGATTACCAGATCAGCGCCCCCGCGGGTCTGCGGGCCGCGCTGCTGGCCGAGATGGCCGATGGCCTCGCCTCCCAGAGTCTTGAAGACAGCGCCGTGGTGCTGGCCGTGACGGCAACGGGCCGCGAAGCCGAGGACCTCACCGAGGCCTTGGCTGCCTATCTCCCGGCGGACTCGGTGGCGGCCTTCCCCAGCTGGGAAACCCTGCCGCACGAACGGCTCTCCCCGCGCTCGGACACAGTGGGCCGCAGGCTCTCGGTCCTTCGCCGCCTTGCCCACCCGGAGAGCTCGACGGCGGGTCCCTTGCGGGTGGTCGTGGCGCCGGTTCGCGCCGTGGTCCAGCCGGTCGTGGCGGGCCTCGGAGAACTGGTCCCGGTGACGTTGAGGGTGGGGCAGGAAATGCCCTTCAGCGACGTGGTACGCCGCCTTGCCGACGCTGCCTATTCCCGCGTGGACATGGTGACCCACCGTGGTGAATTCGCCGTCAGGGGCGGTATTTTGGACGTCTTCCCACCCACCGAGGACCACCCGATCAGGGTGGAATTCTTCGGCGACGAAGTGGACCAGATGCGCTGGTTTGCGGTGGCAGACCAGCGTTCGCTCTCCGGTCCGGCCGTGCACCACCCCAGCGAATTGCACGCCCCGCCGTGCCGGGAAATCCTCATCACGCCGTCCGTCATGTCCCGGGCGGCAAGGCTCAAGGCCGAGATGCCGGCCGCCGCTGACATGTTGGAAAAGATCGCGGGCGGCATCGCCGTCGAGGGCATGGAGTCCCTGGCGCCTGTCCTGGTGGACGCCATGGTGCCTTTCGTGGACCAGCTGCCGGCCGGTTCCATCGGTGTGGTCATCGAACCGGAAAAGGTCCGGACCCGAGCCCATGACCTCGCGGCTACCAACGAGGAATTCCTCGAGGCAGCCTGGTCCACGGCGTCCGACGGCGGGACGGCTCCCCTCGATCTCGACTCGGTACTGGGCTCCCAAGCCGCCTCGGCGTTGCATGCGGCCAGCTTCCAATCCTTGACGGACACCCGGAGCGCAGCACTGGCCCACGGGGTCTCCTGGTGGTCCATCACGTCCTTGGCGACCGACGAAGACCTGGTCCTCGACATCGACGTCCTGAACCTGCACGCCCGTGAACCGCGCGGCTACCAGGGAGACGTCGCGGAGATGCTCGAATTCATCGGCTCCCACGTGCGCGAGCAGTGGCGCATCGTGGTGGCCACGGACGGGCCCGGTCCTGCCCAGCGTCTCGCCGAGTTGTTCCATGATGCTGATATCCCGTGTTCCCGCGTCGACTCCCTGGCCCACGAACCCCAGGCCGGCATCATCGAGGTGACCACTGCCGCCGTCGGACGCGGTTTTGTGCTGGACGGCCTCAAGCTGGGGTTGCTCACGGAAGCGGACCTTCTGGGCCGCTCGTCGGCCGGGTCCACGAAAGACATGCGGCGCATGCCCTCGAAGCGGCGCAACGCCGTCGACCCCCTCCAGCTGCACGCCGGTGACTTCGTGGTCCACGAACAGCACGGGATCGGGAAGTTCGTGGAGCTGATCCAGCGCAAGGTGGCCGGCTCGTCTGCCGGTTCTTCCGGGGGAGACGCCGGTCTTCGCGAGTACCTCGTGCTCGAATACGCGGCGTCCAAGCGCGGTGCCCCCGGCGACCGGCTTTTCGTGCCCACGGACCAGCTGGACCAGGTGACCCGCTATGTCGGCGGCGATACGCCCTCGTTGAGCAAGATGGGCGGGGCGGACTGGGCGAGCACCAAGTCCAAGGCCCGGAAGGCCGTCAAGGAAATCGCGGGCGAGCTCATCAGGCTGTACTCCGCCCGCATGGCCTCGCGCGGACATGCCTTCGCGCCGGACACGCCGTGGCAACGGGAACTTGAGGAAGCCTTCCCGTATGTGGAGACGCCGGACCAGCTCACCACCATCAACGAGGTCAAAGCCGACATGGAACGCGAGATCCCCATGGATCGCCTGGTCTCGGGAGACGTCGGCTACGGAAAGACCGAGATCGCGGTCAGGGCCGCGTTCAAGGCGGTGCAGGACGGCAAGCAGGTCGCGGTACTGGTTCCCACCACGCTGCTCGCCCAGCAGCACTATGAGACATTCACCGAGCGATTCTCCGGATTCCCTCTGCGCGTCAAGCCGCTGTCCCGCTTCCAAGGCGCGAAGGAAGCCAAGGAAACCATGGAGGGAGTCAAGAACGGCTCCGTGGACGTCGTCATTGGCACGCACCGCCTGCTGTCCAAGGACTTCGAGTTCAAGGACCTTGGCCTGGTGATCGTGGACGAGGAGCAGCGCTTCGGTGTGGAGCACAAGGAAGCGCTCAAGAAGATGCGCACCAACGTGGACGTCCTGGCCATGAGCGCCACTCCCATCCCGCGTACCTTGGAGATGTCCCTCACGGGCATCCGCGAAACGTCCACGCTGGCCACACCGCCGGAGGAGCGGCACCCCGTGCTGACGTACGTCGGGCCGTTCACCAACAAGCAGACCTCCGCGGCGATCCGGCGCGAACTTATGCGCGAAGGCCAGGTCTTCTTCGTCCACAACCGGGTGTCCTCGATTGAGCGCATCGCCGCCCAGATCCGGGAACTCGTCCCCGAAGCCCGCGTCGAAGTGGCGCATGGGCAGATGTCCGAGAGCCGCCTGGAAAAGATCATCGTGGACTTCTGGGAGAAGCGTTTTGACGTCCTGGTCTGCACCACCATCATTGAAACCGGCCTGGATATTTCCAATGCCAACACCCTGATTGTGGACGGTGCGGACAAGTACGGCCTCTCCCAGCTCCACCAGTTGCGTGGCCGCGTGGGCCGTGGCCGGGAACGCGCCTACGCCTACTTCCTGTACCCCTCCGAGAAGCCGTTGGGCGAGGTGGCGCTCGAACGGCTCAAGGCCGTCGCGGCCCACAACGAGCTTGGCGCGGGCATGCAGTTGGCCATGAAGGACCTCGAAATCCGCGGTGCCGGCAACCTGCTGGGCGGGGAACAGTCCGGGCACATCCAAGGGGTTGGCTTCGACCTGTACATCCGCCTGGTGGGCGAAGCCGTGGCCGAATACCGCGGCGAGGCCGAAGAGAAGGCCGCAGACATGAAGATCGAGCTGCCCGTCAACGCCCACTTGCCGCACGATTATGTGCCGGGTGAACGCCTGCGCCTTGAGGCCTACAGGAAACTGGCCGCAGCCATCACCAATGAGGCCATCGACGAGGTATTGGCCGAACTCGTCGACCGGTACGGAGAGCCGCCGCTGCCCGCGAAGAACCTGATCGCCGTCGCCCGCTTCAGGGTGGGTGCCCGCGAAGCCGGGCTGTCCGACGTCGCGCTCCAAGGCAACTTCATCCGTTTCTCGCCCGCCCAGTTGCCTGAATCCAAGGTCATGCGGCTCAACCGCATGTACCCGGGATCGCAGATCAAGCCGGCCCTCGACGCCGTGCTGCTCCCCAAGCCGAAGACGGCTAGGATCGGCGGCCGCGACCTGCAGGACGCCGAAATCCTGGAGTGGGCCAACACGGTAATCGAAGCTATCTTCGCGGCTTCGCCGGCCACCCAGACTGCGGGCTGAAGCTTGATGGGAGGACACCACGCCGCGTCCGGGGCCGCGGCGTGGATAGCTATCGCTTCAACCGGCCCGTACGCCTTGGGCTGGTACCCGCTGGACGCCACCGGAATCCTCATCGGAGCGATGACGACGGCGGGAACTGCCTTGGTGTGCGATTGGGACCACCGCTCAAGCACCATCGCCCACTCGCTGCCGCCGCTGTCCAACGTGATCGCCGTCGGGATCGAGAAGGCCAGCGGAGGGCACCGGCAGGGAACCCATTCGCTGCTGGGCGCTTCGGCTTTCGTGGTGCTCGCCGCCATGGCTGCCCAGTTCCAGCTGGACACTCCCGTAGGCCGTTTGTCCGTGGGTGCCGGACTGTTGTGCATGTTCATGATCAACCTGGCCGCAAAAGCACTGAAGCTGTTCCCGAACTCGGGGTGGATCTCCCATTGGATCTTCGCGCTCGCCATGGCCGGGCTGGTCACGTGGTTCGCTCCGCATCAGTGGAGCTGGCTGCCCTTGGCCATGCTCACCGGCGTCGTGGTCCACATTGCGGGCGACATGATCACCACCGGGGGAGTGCCGCTGTTGTGGCCCATCGTCATCAAACCGCCCAAGTTCTGGCGCAAGCTGCCCCTTGTCAGCGGGATTTGGCGGGCCAACGGCGCGTTCTCCATCCCGTTGCTTGGCAAGGCCGGCTCACGGCGGGAATGGCTGGTCCTGATTCCCGTGAGCGGCTACGCCATGGTCGGGCTTGGCCTGGCGGCGTGGGCATTGCTCCGGAACCAGTGGCCTGCCCTCCTGGCACTCATGGTGGGGCTGGGTGGTTGACGGTGGATCTCAGAACTTCGATTGGCCGCCGGCGGTCACAGTTCCAACAGGGTTGCCAGCCTTGTCAGTAGCGCCCGTTGCCGGAGAGTAGACCGGAGTAGCCGGTGAGAGGCCAGTTCCCGCGGTGCCACCCGAGCCGTTGGAGGTGAAGGTGATGACGAGGGTTCCGGAGGACTGGGTCCAGGCCATGGTTGCCGAGAAGGTTCGAGCCGAGGTGCCTGTGTTGTAGGCGGCACCAAGGGAGACGCTGCCAAATGCTGGCGCCGGGCAGGTGGAGCCAACGAACGTCAATACGTTGCCTGCGCTGATACTGGCGGTGCCGGTGGCAGTCAGGGTGGCGGACGTCGAATCCCAACCACTGCACAGGGTGTGTGCGTCCATGTCGGTCGAGAAGACGATGGTGAGCGTATCTCCTAAATCGGCTGTCTTTCCTGTCCCACCGTTGGCCATGGTGACCGAGCTGACAGCCGGGGCCGTAGTGTCGATCTTGATCGTTTGAGTTTGGGAATTGCTGGTGTTCCCTGCGATATCAGTGGCGGAGTAGAACACCGTATGAGTGCCGTCACCGCCGCTGACACTCACCGCGGCTGTGGCCGCGTTGACGGTGACCGGGGGAAGGGCGTCCACATGGTAGGTAATCGACGCGACGCCCGAACCGCCGGCGTCTGTCGCGCTGAGGTTAACCGTCACCGTGCTGGTCCTGTTGTAGCCCAAGGAGTTTGGCGTTGGCGAGATTGAGGCAACTCCCACCACCGGGGCAGTGGTATCGATCTTGACCGTTTGGGTCTGCAGGCTGCTGGTGTTCCCTGCGACGTCAGTGGCGAAGTAGGACACCGAGTGGTTGCCGTCGCCGCTGACGCTTACGGCCGCCGTGGCGGCGTTGACCGTCACTGTGCTGCCGCCGTCGACCGCGTAGTTGATGTTCGCAACGCCCGAACCGCCCGTATTGTCTATGGCGGCGAGGTTGACCGTGACCGTGCCCGTGCGGTTGAAGCCTGCCGTGTTCGGCGTCGGGGAAACCGAGGTCACGCTAATAGTGGGGGGCGTCGAATCAGTATTGACTGCAGAACTGCGTGCGCTTTCAGCGCCGGCCCACAAGGAGATGACCGGTGTGACTGTGTAGTACCAGGAGCCGCCTGGCACGCCTTGTTCAATGCAACTAAGGGTGGTCACCGTGCCCGCGCAGCCGCCTCCTGCGGCCACCGCGGTACCACCGCTCGCAGAGGTGTAGCGGGCTACGGTGTAACCCGTCACTGCATGTCCGGCCGGTGTGGAAACAGCTGCCCAGCTGACGGTGACATTCGTGCCGTTCAGGGACGCAGAGGGAGTGCCGCCTTGCGGCATGCTGTCGGCTTTTGCCGCCCCGAAGTTGCTGCTGCTCAGCGACTGCCAAAAGGCGTTGGCTGCCGGGCCGCCCCAGGAGATGAAGAGCACCGCAAGGAGCGTCCACGTCACGCGACTGCGGACCGCCCGATTGTTTCCGCGGCCTGCAGAGTGCTTGGGCTTGTTCATTTGCGGACCGCCATCGTCACTGGAAGGTGGAATACAGCGCCTTGGCAGCTTGATTGTGAAGCCGTCGACATCGACGCGGCTGCTGGGAGGGTGATCAGAATGGAGGAATTCGCCGGTATGGACACTGATGGCGTCAGAGGGGCGGCCGGGGCGTTGAAGGTCACGCCCGTGGTGCTGCATAGCGGGTGCGATGAATCCGCAGTGGCGGTCCCGTTGGAGGTGAAGCTGTAGACCTGTACGGCGAAGCCATTTGGATTGCTCGCGCGCACGATCACGTCGGCGCTTCCGCCAGGAACCAAGGTAGTCGAAGGTGAGTCGCCGGCGACCAAGGCGTCCACGGTGACGGTCTGCATGGTGCCGTTGGCTGCCGAGCCGCTCCCGATGCCAATGGTGTTCCAGTAGGCGTAGGCCGTTCCAACGCCAAGGACCAGGCTCAGTAGCGCGGCTGTCACGCCTGCCTTCGCTGCGAGCAGGGGGCCCGACTTCATCCAGCGGTTCGCTTTCATGTCAGTTACCCGCATTTCAGTTACCCTGTCCCGTTCCGGAGTAGGAAAGCTGCAGCGTGGCACCCTTGCAACCGTCCTGGTTGAGCGAGCTATTCAGCATCTTTATTTGCGGCCACTGAGCTGCCGGAATTCCGCTCCCGGAAAGCGAGGAATTGCCTGGTGGGGCAGATATCGGATAAGTGCCGCTGAATTGAACCACTGTGTAGTCCGAAGGATTGCACGGCCGGTTGTTAGCCACGGCCTGGGCGGTCCGGGTGATTCCCGTGACGGAAACGGTCAGGCCAGTGACATTCAGGCTGGAATTGCCCGGGTTCGTCAATTGAAGATTAATCGGCACCGCACTGCCCGGCGCCAAAAGCCCGGTGGGGCCGCCTGAGATGGTGAACGTTTGGTGTTGCCCGGTAGTCACCGTCAAGGAAGCGACGACGACGGCGGACTGTACCGTCCCGCTGGTGCCGTTGAGGCTCAGGGAGTACATGCCAAGAGGTGTGGCGGAAGTCGTGGAGACGTCGAGGTTCGAGGACGCCGATCCCGGCCCGACGGCGACGACTGCGGGCGAAAACGATGCTGTGGCGCCTGCTGGCAGCCCCGAGATTGTCAGTGCGACGTTGCCGACGAACCCGCCTGAGGGCTGGACCACGACGTTGTAGCTCGCCGTTGTCCCCTGGGTGACGGATCTGCTGCTTGGGGCAAGCTGCAGGGTGATGGCTTTTGGCGTGTTCTGGTTGCCGTTGCCATTACTACTGGCGGCGAGCACGACGCCCGACGTGAGGGTCACCAAAAGGAGGCCTGCCAGAAGCACTTTGGCTCCCGCTCGGACGATGCAAAGCGGCGAGTGGAATAACTCCGGAATGCTCGGCACCTGGGCCTCCTCTAGATCTGTTTTCGTGGGTTTTTCTCAAGCGAACGCACAGCGACAACTGGTGGGCCCGTGATGGACCCACCAGTTGAATTACTAGAGACTTCCGACCGTGACGGTAACCGTGGCGCTTTTGCAGGAGTCTTGGCTCGCGGCGTCGTTGAGGAAGGTCAGTGTTCCGCTGCCGACGGACGTGCCGGTTGAGTTGTGTGCCACGGGCGAAGTCGAGGTCACCGCCGTGACCGTGAACCAGGTAGCGAGGCAATGCGTGGGGTCGCTGGTGGATACCGTTGCTGTGAGGGCTCCCACCACTGTGTCAGTGTTGCTCGCATTGTCGGCCGTGTAGGCGACAGACGTCGAGTTACCGGGGGCAAGTCCCGGGGCGAAGTTTGCGTGCAGCGTCACCGTTCCGCCGCCGGCCGAGTTGGCCGCTCCGCCAGATCCGCTACCGGTGGTGCTCCAGTAGGCATAAGCCGCTCCGCCGCTTGCTGCCACGAGGGCGAGTGTTGCTGCTGCCGCGTAGACTTTTCCCTTTTTGCTGAATTTGCGCATGAGTGAGACTCCTTTGTGAATTGGTATTCCCCAGAACAGGCGACAGCGGCAATGAATTCGAAATTTCCAACCCTTGCTTCGATTGCCCATTCAATCGATGACCACATGCTGGCATGGGCGGTCTTTAACAAACAACGAGTGGTGTTACCCGTTTTTTCAGCCCCATGCGAGTGGTACTACTTGGTTTCGAAGGAGTCGCACTTAAACAACTGTGGCCCCGGACTAAATGTCCGGGGCCACAGTTTTGCGGTTAGGTCTTAGCTTTCGCCCGCCGAGTTGGAGCGGCCGAGAATGGTCTGCGGGATCCAGAAGGCGAGGCCAAAGAGGACCAGGCAGACGGCCATCGGCCAGGTGTTCTCCAGGGTCAGGAAAGTCAAGGAGTAGATGGCGCCCAGGAACAGGACCATGCTGAATACAAAGAGCAGAATGCTCTGGCCCATGGGGTTCTCTTTTTCGATGGGCTGGCTGGCGTTCTGGGACATGCTTTCCTCCTCGGCCCCGGGGGGCTCAAAAACTATGGCGGCTGCCGGGAAACTCAGTACGCGGATGAACCTTGTTCACCTTTGACGATGGCAATTCCGGAGCTCGCACCGATACGTGTTGCACCAGCAGCAATCATAGCCTGTGCATCGGCGAGGGAACGTACTCCACCCGAGGCCTTGACGCCGAGATCCGGGCCTACCGTCTTGCGCATGAGGGCTACATCTTCCACCGTGGCGCCGCCACCGTTGAAACCGGTCGAGGTCTTCACGAAGTCCGCCCCGGCCTCCACCGACGCCTCGCAAGCCAGGACCTTTTGCTCATCAGTCAGCAGGGCAGTCTCGATGATGACCTTGAGGATGGCTCCACCCGCGTGGACCGCCTCCGCCACTGTCGTGATGTCATCCACCAATGCGCCTTTGTCCCCGGCGCGGGCCGCGGCGATGTTGATCACCATGTCGATTTCATCGGCGCCATCCAATACGGCACCGCGTGCTTCGAAAGCCTTGACGTCGCTGGGGGTGGCGCCCAGCGGAAAGCCGACAACCGAGCAGGTGAGGACTCCGGAACCCTTGAGCGCCTTCGTGACGGTCTTGACCCAAATCGGGTTGACGCACACCGACTTGAACTTGTACTCAGCCGCCTCGGCACAGACGTGGCGCACCTCGGCCTCGCTGGCCTCTGGCTTGAGAAGAGTGTGGTCGATGTATGAAGCGATGCTTGCACTGTTGTCCAGTACGCTCGAGGCTTCGTTGCTCATGGAGGTCCTTCCGTGGCGGGCCCGGTGTGCCGCAAGGGTCGCGGCTCATCAAATGACCATCTTGCCACACTGCCCGGCTGCCGTGGAGGCTCCCTTAGGCGGCTGCGGAGCGCGCGGAACCCGGGGACTGGGTGGCACTGGAAGTGCGGAGCCTGGCGTCTTCCTCAAGCCGGGCGGCGCAGTGAGCCGCTGCGGCATTCGAGGACAAAACAAGCCCAAGGCGCATGCCGTCCCGGGAGGCGGCGTCCCCGATCGCCCAGATACCCGGCACCGAAGTGGCGAAGTCGCGCCCCACCTTGATGCCGCCGTCGGGAGCTGTTTGCAGACCGGCACTTTCAGCGAGCCCGTTGCGGGGGAGCCGTTCCTCCGCGAGCACCACAAGGTCGCCGTTCATGCTGCTACCGTCCTCGAAAACGATTCCGGTAGCCGGCAGGACCGAACCGGCGACGGAAGGCATGACCGCAGCTGGACGCAAGGTGGTACGGATGGGTCGGACTCCGCGGGCACGCAGCACCGCTTCGGCCTGGCCGGCCGCCGGACCGGTACCAACCAGAATCCCCAAAGGACGACGTCCCAGGACCCTTGTGATGTCCTTGACCGCGGTGCCGATCGGTTCGGCGTCGTCGATGGTGGAGTAGTTGAGGCTGCGTGCTGCGCCCTGCACCGGCGGGTACATGGGGGCGGAACCGGTGGCAATGACCAGCTGATCGTAGGTGAACTCGAGGCCTTCGGTGGTGGTCACCGTGCGGGCCTGGACATCGATGAAGCTCGCGGCCTGGCCGAAACGCACGGAGACCTGGGGGAGGGCGGCCAGCTCCAGGAGCGCATCGGGGCACTCGTCGCGGTTGCTCAGCACGGTGATGTTGCCGGGGAACACCGTGGTTCCCGGCTGTCGCGAAGTAGTGCTGTTGCCTGTCAGCCGACGGACCAGGGCCTGGGCTGCGGGCCCGGCTCCGGCGATGACGAGGTGGACGGAGCCTGCGGACGGTGTGATGGACATGATGGTCCCTTCGCTGAACTGAGCTGTGGTTGATGTGCCTATGCCCAGCGTAGGCGGGGGGTTTTTCGGTGGTGTTTCCCTGTTGTTGCCATTTGGCGGTGGCTCGTTCCCTGATGGTTACCCGCCGGTAATGAGCTGGGTCACATGGGGGCGGGTGCCGTTGAGTTGCGGACCACCAACTCGGGAATGAGGCGCTCGTCCGCGATGGGAGCCTGAGCATGATTGAGCCGGTCCATGGCCACGGCTCCGGCGACACTTCCCAGTTCCATCGCGTGGAGGTCGACGGACGTCAGCTCGATGCCGTGGAGCCGGCCGGTCCGTGAATTGTCATAGCCCACCAGCGACAGGTCCCCGGGAATGGCCAGGCCCCTTGCGTAGGCGGCTTCGCGTGCCGCCAGCGCGAACTGGTCGTTGTGGGCGAAGATGGCGGTCGGGCGGTCCGCTGAGTCAAGGATTTTACTTGCGGCACGCATTCCGCCATCTTGCGTGAAGTCATGGGCCGGTACGGTCCGGGGAGCCAGGCCGGCGCCGCGCATTGCCTTCTCATAGCTTCTCCGGCGGACCGTATGGCCGTCATAATCGGGTCCGGCCAGATGGGCGATCCGGGTGTGTCCAAGGCTGAGGAGGTGTTCGGTGGCGGCGCGGGCGCCGGCGTCGTCGTCGGAATACACGCTGTCGACGCCGGGTACTGGCCGCGCGACGCTGACGATCGGGACTATCCGGGCCAGTTCCCGCACCCGTTCGTCCGGCTCCAGCAGCGTTGCGGCGATGATGATCCCCACCCGTGCCTCGATCAGCGAGTCCACGGCTCCCGCGTCTACGCCGTCAATAGACTGGGAGACGCTTAGGATGAGTCGGTTGTGGGCCTGGGGGAGCGACATCCTCACGCCGCTGAGGATGTCGGCATAGACCTCGTTGTGGATGTCCATCAAATAGAGCCCGACGGCGGAGCGATGCTTGCGTGCCAGGTCTGCAGCGGCTGCGTTGGGCCGGTAACCGAGACGTTTTGCCGCCTCGAAGATGGCCTGCTTCGTCTCGTCGCTGACGCCTGGAGCACCACGGAAGGCGAAAGACACGAGCGTGCGGGAGACGCCGACTTCACGAGCAACATCGCTCTGTGTTGCGGGACGGAGCTGCCGGTCAAGACCCATGCCCTCATCTTCCCACGGCGGAGAAAGTCTCAATTAAGTCATTTGTTAGATTGACCTTACATTTAAGTCTTTCGCGCGTTAGTCTGTTATTCAGAGCGGGTGTATGACCCGCATCACAAGACAAAGGAGTCCTGATGTCTGCTACGCAAAGCCACAGGGGAGTCGGCAGCGCGGTCGCGCTTCCTCCCCTGAGCAACGGCCCGCATCGTAAGCGCCTTGGCCTGGTCGCCCTGATTGCCACCTTCGGTGGACTGCTGTTCGGTTATGACACGGGTGTCATCAACGGCGCCCTGAGGCCAATGACGGCCGAACTCGGCCTCACCCCGTTCACCGAGGGCATCGTCGCCAGCTCGCTCGTCTTCGCCGCGGCGATCGGCGCGCTCTCGGGCGGGCGCATCTCCGACGGGTGGGGGCGCCGCAAGACGATCATTCTGCTCGCGGTACTGTTCTTCGCCGGCACCTTGGTGTGCGTGTTCACCCCGAGTGTCGGCGTGCTCGTCGTCGGCCGCGTCCTGCTCGGTCTCGCCGTGGGCGGCGCCTCGGCGGTGGTCCCCGTGTTCCTGGCGGAGATGGCCCCGTTCGAGATCCGTGGTTCCCTGGCGGGCCGCAACGAGCTCATGATCGTCGTCGGTCAGCTGGCGGCTTTCGTCGTCAACGCCATCATCGGCATCGTGTGGGGTGACGTTCCCGGCGTCTGGCGCATCATGCTTGCGGTCTGCGCGTTGCCGGCGATCGCGCTGTTCTTCGGCATGCTCCGCGTGCCCGAGTCGCCGCGCTGGCTGGTGGAGAAGGGCCGGCACGATGAGGCCCTCGCCGTGCTTCGGTCCGTCCGTTCCGAGGACCGTGCGCTCGCGGAGCTCGGCGAGGTGGAGAACGTCGCCAAGGAGGAGCGGGAGAGCCAGCAGATCGGCTGGCGTGCGGTCTTCAGCAACAAGAACCTGTTCCGCATCCTGCTTGTGGGAATCGGCTTGGGCGTCGCCCAACAGCTGACCGGCATCAACTCGATCATGTATTACGGCCAGACGGTGCTCGTCGAGTCGGGCTTCAACGAGAGCGGCGCGCTCATCGCGAACATCGCGCCCGGAGTGATCGCCGTGATCGGCGGCGTCATCGCCTTGACCCTGATGGACCGGATCGACCGTCGCAAGACCTTCATTCTGGGCCTCGCGCTGACCACCAGCTGCCACCTGCTCATCGGGTTCGCATCCATGATGTTGCCCGTCGGCAACCCGATCCGCCCGTACGTGATCCTCTTCCTGGTGGTTGCCTTCGTGGGGTCCATGCAGACGTTCCTGAACGTCGCGGTGTGGGTCTACCTGTCGGAGGTCTTCCCGCTGCATATGCGCGGCTTCGGCACCGGCGTCTCGATCTTCTTCCTCTGGGTCGTCAACGGATTCCTTTCGCTGTTCTTCCCGTCGCTGGTCGCGGGGCTCGGGATCACGGGCACTTTCTTCCTTTTCGCCGTCGTCGGGGCGCTTGCCCTGGTCTTCGTCGTCAAGCAAGTTCCGGAAACCCGTGGCCGGACCTTGGAAGCGCTGGAGGAAGACGTCACCACCGGTGCCATCTACCTCGTCCACAAGAACCAGGGCTAGACGCGCAACCGGTAACCCCGCTTGACGACGGTTTCCACGAGCTTTCCGTCCGGCAGCGAGGACCGCAAGCGGCTCACCGTCATGTCCAGGGCGTGGACCGAGCCACGCAATTCCAGAAGGTCGGAAAGGGCCTCTCGGGACAGCACCGCGCCCCCGGCTCCCAAAAGCGCGCGCAGCAGGAGCAGCGGAGCCGGGGCCAGTTCCACCACGGAACCATCGATCCTCAAACAGCGGCCGCGCAGCTCGATGTGCCCTGCGGGGGTGTCGAGCCGGCGGACATGGTTCAGGGCCAGATGTTCGGTGACGAGCCGGATGAGCGCACCCATGCGGTAGCGGTCCGGGATGAGGGGGCTGAGCCCGGCGTCGACCAACGGCTGTGCGGTGACAGGCCCGACGGCGGCGACGGTCACCTGGGTCTTGAGGGCCTCGATCAGCTGGCGGTACAGGCCCATCTCGTGGGCCGTGCTCCACATGGCGTCTACCGCGGGCGCGCTCGTAAAGGTGAGCACATCCAAGTCCCCGGAGCAGGCGGCTTCGATGAGGCGCGGAAGCTTGTCTTCGCCGTCGGGCTTTACCCAGCGGTACGGGGTGACAGTGAGGACCGTCGCGCCGGACATGCGGAGGCGCTCCAACTGGCGGACGTCGGTGTAGCCGTGCAATTGCACGGCGACGGTCTTCCCGCGGACTCCTTCCTGAAGGAGCATATCCACCAGTGTGGCGGTGGTTTCGTCACTGCTGATCCCGACGTCGGCAAGGCCTGCCGCGCGGACCGCGCCCCGGGCTTTTGGCCCGCGCACGAACATGCGGCAGGCCCCCAGCACATCGAGAAGTTGCTCGCCGATGCCGAAGGAGTCCGCGGCTTCGCACCAGCGCCGCATGCCGTAGGCGGTGGTGGCGATGCAGATATCCGGCTTGGCCGCGATGATCGTTTTCGTGTCCTCGATGAGGGTGATGTCTTCCTGGACCGGCGCGATCTTCAAAGCCGGAGCGTGCAGCACGGAAGCGCCGCGCCGCTCGAGCGCCTCGATCAGGTCACGTGAACGCCGGTGTGAAGTCACTCCGATCCGGAAACCGTCCAGCGGCGCATCGTCGTTTGGTCCAGGGGTGGCCAGCGGCGAGCCTGCATCGATGGAATCAAGGGCATTCAGCGTAGTCATGTGTGTTCTTTCAGGCTTCAAGGAGGGAAGCCGCGAGGAGGTCAAGGTCTGCGGTGGCTTCGGTGTGATCGCGGTTGGCTTCGGCCACGCGGACCACCTCGCCGATGACCAGGACGGCCGGGTTGGTGCAGCCTGCGGCCGCGGTTTCAATGGTGCCGAGTTCGGCGATGGTGGTGCGCTGCCCGGGGCGGTAGCCGCGTTCGACGACGGCCATGGGCATCGCTGGATCCATCCCGGCCCGCCGGAGCCCGGCAGCGAGCTGGGGGAGGGTGCCGATGCCCATGAGGACCACGATGGTCCCGCCGAGTCCGGCCAGGTGCGTGTGTTCCTTCTCGGTCAGCGGTGCATGGCCGGAAACCACGGTGAACATGTGGCTGACCTCGCGGTGAGTGACGGGAATGCCCGCGGCCGCCGGGACCGAGATGGCGCTCGTGACGCCCGAGATGACGCGGACCGGGACCCCAGCCTGCACGCAGGCGCTGACTTCTTCGCCGCCACGGCCGAATACATAAGGGTCGCCGCCTTTGAGCCGGACTACGTTCTTGCCGGTCAACGCGGCGTCCACCATGAGCGTTTCGATGTCGCATTGGGCGACCTTGTGGTGCCCTGGGCGCTTGCCGACATCCACCAGTTCCGCGGACGTCAGTCGCGCCAGTTCCGCGTAGGGGGCAAGCCGGTCGTAGAAGACGACGTCGGCGTCACGCAGCGCGTTGACCGCGCCTATGGTCAGCAACTCGAGGGTGCCGGGACCGCCGCCGACCAGGGTAACGTGGCCGGCCTCGCCGGCAGCCGGTTCGCTTGCGACGGGGATTCCCGCTTCCCGGCAGCGGGCAAGCAAGGGCTCCCAGCCGGGCTGGCCGTCGTCGACGGCCGCGACCAGGAAGGGGCGTTCGGGCAGCGGGCCGTCAGAGTCAGCGCCGTCGGGGGTGCTGAGCCGATGGACGATGGCGCCGGCGGCTTCGAAGCGCCGTACGGCTTGCCGCGCGGCGTGGGTAGAGCCTGTGACCAGAACGTCGCGGCCTGTGAGGTCGATGGTGAGCTGCATGGTTTGTGCTCCTTAGTCCTGGCCGCGAACGGGGATCGTGCTGGCGATGAGGACGCCGCCTTTTTCCTCGTTGGTGGCGGGGCGGATTTGGCCGCGTTCGGGGACGAAGGCGATGGCCTCGTCCTTCTGGTCGGGTGCGTTCACGAAGGAACGGAAGCGGCGCAGGCGCTCGGGGTCCTTGAGGGTCTCTGCCCATTCGTCTTGGTAGGTGTCGATGTGCCGGGCCATGGCGGCTTCGAGGTCGTCCGCGATGCCAAGGGAGTCGTGGATGATGACGTCTTCGATGTGTTTGAGGCCGCCGTCGAGCTCTTCCTGCCAGCGGGCAGTGCGCTGGAGGCGGTCGGCGGTGCGGATGTAATACATGAGGTAGCGGTCGATGTATTTGATCAGGGTGTCGTCGTCCAGGTCCTGGGCGAGGAGCTGTGCGTGGGCGGGCAGAAAGCCGCCGTTGCCGCCGACGTACAGGTTCCAGCCCTTGTCGGTGGCGATGACGCCGACGTCCTTGCCGCGGGCTTCGGCGCATTCGCGGGCGCAGCCGGAGACGCCCATTTTGAGTTTGTGCGGGCTGCGCAGGCCGCGGTAGCGCAGTTCCAGGTTGATGGCCATGGCGACGGAGTCCTGGACACCGAAGCGGCACCACGTAGATCCGACGCAGGATTTCACGGTGCGCAGGCTCTTGCCGTACGCCTGGCCGGACTCGAAGCCGGCGTCGACGAGTTCCTTCCAGATCTCCGGGAGCTGCTCAAGGCGGGCCCCGAACATGTCGATCCGCTGCCCGCCGGTGATCTTCGTGTAGAGGCCGTACTTCTCGGCAACGCGGGCAATGACACCCAGGCCCTTCGGCGTGATTTCGCCGCCGGCGATGCGGGGGACCACGGAGTAGGTGCCGTCCTTTTGCATGTTTGCCAAGGCGCGGTCGTTGGTGTCCTGCAGGGTACCGCGCCCGGCACCGAGCACGTATTCACTGTTCTGTGAGGCGAGAATCGACGCGATCGTCGGCTTGCAGATGTCGCAGCCCGCGCCGGTGCCGTATTTGGCCAGGATGTCCTCGAAGGAGGTCAGCTCCAGCACGCGGATGGCGTCGAAGAGTTCCTGGCGGGAGAGGCTGAAGTGCTCGCACAGGGCCTTGGAGACTTCGATGCCGGACTTCTTTAGTTCCCCTTCGAGGAGCTTCTTGATCATCGGCACGCACGAACCGCACTGGGTGCCGGCCCGCGAACATGTCTTTAGTTCGCCGAGTTCCTGGACGGGGGCGTTGCCCTCGCAGGAACCGCAGCCGTTGATGGCATCGCGGACGCTGCCTGCGGCGACGTTGTTGCAGGAGCAGAGGATCGCGTCGTCCGGGAGTTCGGTCTCGGGGGCGTCCCCGCCGCCCGCAGCGGTGAGGTAGGCGCCTGGTTCGGCGGGCAGTTCCCGGCCGAGCAGGGGGCGCAGGCTCATGTACGGGGTGGCGTCGCCGACGAAGATCCCGCCGAGCAGGGTCTTGGCATCGTCGGTGGTGACGATCTTCTGGTAGACGCCGCGGGCGGGGTCGGCGTACACGATCTCCAGGGAGTGCTCGGTTGTGGCGAACGCATCGCCGAAGCTGGCCACGTCCACGCCGGAGAGCTTGAGCTTGGTGGCGGTGTCGAAGCCGGGGAACGTCGCTTGGCCGCCGTGCAGCCGGTCGGCCACGATCTCAGCCATGGTGTTCGCCGGAGCCACGAGCCCCAGG